>NZ_JBYITE010000028.1:0-95143 GCF_057709105.1 Streptomyces sp. bgisy100 | reverse complement strand
GGCCGCCCTGCCTCCAATCCGTGGTCCCGTTGCGCCACTGCAGCATGGCAACCGAGAGTCGCCGGGACACCGGTGCGTCCGGCACGAGCGAGATCTCTGGCAGTAGATAGACCGAGACACCCTTACGGAAGGGCATCCAGACCTTTCCGGTGACGAACCGGCGGATTCCCGCGCTGAGATGAATCCGAGGGACCAGCGAGAACGGGACGGTGCGCACACCGACGCGAAGGGTGGCCGCGTAGTACGACGGCTTGCGCTCGCCGCCCCTACCCGTGGGCCGGTATTCGATCGGCGGCCACGACATCAGTTCCGCGCTGCTGCTACCAGCGTCGTACCCGCCGCCGACGCCGGCGACCTGATGGAAGGTGAGCTGCCGGCCTCCGTGCTCGTAGGCACCGTGGCGTGCGATGCGTGCGGCCAGTTCGTCGGGGAGCAGTCGGTACACCAGACGGGTGGGCTTGGCCGTGCCACCGGGAGAAGACTGCTGTTCGAGAAGGTCGATGGTGTCTGCGCGCCAGGCCAGGCTTCCGGTGTCCAGCTCGCGGAAGCACTCCGCGAGCAGACGCCGTACACCCGGATCATCGGAATCGCGGGGGAGATTCCTGAGCCAGGTAGCGGCGTAGAGGTTGGTCACCGGAGCGGGAAACGGTTCGGCGCAGTAAAGCCAGGGGGAGTCCGTTCCGAAGGTGGCGTTGGACGCGACGGTGACGACGTCCGGGGCGGTGGTACGGATCAGCTGGTTGATCTCCCGGGTGGGGATGGGGCGTGGACCGTGCCATCGGCCCTCCGGCCGACCATGGTCACGCAGCTGGCCGAGCAGCTCCTCCCAGCGAGCGGGCAGCGAGAGGGTGTGCCGTAGGACGGGGAAAGGCTCCTGCGTCGGGTTAGGCATGTACGAGGCTGTCCGTACGTGCTGGTACGCCATCTTGTGAGTCTCCTCAGATCGGAGGAAGGTGCGGAACGGGTGCTGAGTGCGGGTGGGCGGCCGCGGTCTCAGCCCATGTCGACGAGGGCGCGGTAGAGCGGCTCGTACAGTTCGCGGACGAGCGACTTGTCGATCGGAGAGGGTTCCGACGGAGCTTCGGCACCTTGAGCGACGATGTCGGGCTCGTCGAAGTAGGGGGCCAGCACGGCGCGCATGCTCGCCAGCAGGCTGGTGTCCGGGGTGTCGACAGCCTCAAATCCCGCCTCGCGGGGTGAGAAGGCGGCGTCCACGAAGGCCACCCTGGCAGGCACACCACCGCGTACGAGCCGGCCGATCACCTGCCACATCACGACCAGCTGATCCCAGGTGAAGGCGACCTTCTCGTCGTCCCGGAGGCTGGACCAGGCCATTCGGCGGGTGAGGTACCGGTTCCACTGGCGGCGGGCGCGACTACGGAACCCGATGGCGGCCTGGTGCGGCATGGCAGCCGCGAGCGTCGCCTGTGTGAAGACCCTTCCGGTGTCCCGGAGCTGGCGTACCGCCCAATCATTGATCGACTGGATGGCGAGGGCGATGTCGTCGGGCCGCGGGTGGGGCCGGGCGAGGAAGTAGACGCTGCCGATCGCCGCCTTGCCCGTGCTCAGCACGATGTTGTGCCCTCGTTCCACCGCGAGCAGCGGCGCGACCAGGAGTTCGCCGCCGATCTTCGCGAAGGAATGCACGTCGCCCCGGGTGAGGGTGCGCACTGCGGGATCCTCCGGCAGCCGAGCCCAGGCGGTGTCGGCGTCCGCATCGTCCGAGACGAGCTGGACGACACGGCCGTTCCACTCGGGGATCCCGTTAAGGTACTCGGCCGCGCGCCGCGCCTCGTCGTAGCTGCCGACGAGGAGCAGGATGCGGCGCCGATCCTGGTCGGGGATCTCGTTCAGCTCGGTGTCGAGCATGCTCGATGCGCCGGGCAGGCTGCGGTCAGGGACCGCGAGCTGCCGGAGCATCTCGACGAGCGCCTGGGGCCGCTCCTTCGGGGGGCAGCCCGACAGCCGCAGGGGCCGCGGCCCTTCGCTGCCCGGCCAGTGGAGGAACTCCTTGCGGAACTCGGTGCCAAGGACGGCCTCGACCTCCTCGTCCCGCGGACGAAGCACGGCTCCCACATCGGCGTGCAGGTGGTACCGGCTGGAGGTGCCGGCCCAGCTGGTCGCGGACATGAGCAGAACGTGGGGGGCAGGTCGACTGTCCACCCGACACAGGTCGCCCATTCGCATGAGGAGTTCGCGCCCCACACCGTTGCAGTGGAAGAAGCGCAGCTCACCGCTGCGGTCACCGTCGCGCTCCGAGTCCGTGAGGCGGAACTGGAAGCCGAGGACGTTGCCCATCGGTGATTCGGGCATGACCGCCTCGTAGTCCTTCGGAGGTCTGCGGGAGAGGACGTTCGACGCGTTCTCCAGGTGGAGTGCGGCCTCGACGCGCGGCCACAGGATGGTCATGAAGTCGAGTCGGCTGTGGAGCGCGGCGAGGAGCAGGGTGAACTCGAATCGTCGGGCCTGTACGTCAATCCGGTCGAGGACTCCGGAGTCGTGGCCCACGACAGCAGTGAGGGTGGAGCGGAGCCGCTCCCGGGTGCGGGCGCCCTGGGGGGCGTGGAGCAGTTCAAGGGCCAGGTGGACGAAGGTGTTGACCAAGGGGGTCACCTGGTCGCCGTCACCAGTGCTCTCGTGCTCGTGCAGGGGGTCGTCCCGGAAACGCAGCAGCGCCTCGTCCAGCAGCCTTGCCGCAGGCGGTGGTTGGTCGCCCGCGTCCCGTCCGGGGAACCAGCTGTCGATCAGCAGGTTGTGCAGAGTGAAGGCGCTGAAGTAGTCGACGCTGATCCACTGCCGCAGCTCCCCGTCCTTGACCAGGAGCGAATAGAGCCGGTCGGTGGCGGCGCTCACGGTGTTGACGGCGTTCGTCCAGTCGTCGACGTCGCGTTCGGACAGCTGGAGCCGCCCGTCTCGGGCCATCTGCTGGAACTTGTGGACGGCGACCTCGTCGAACCATGAGTTCGGGTAGGTGCCGACGAGGGTACTGGCCGGGGCGAACACGGTGTCGAGCTGCATCTGCACGCGGTCCGCCTCGTCGACGATGATCAGGTCGCTGAGTCGGCAGGCGAGTTCCAGGTAACGGATCTGCTCGTCGTGCTGGTGCTGGGGCACGGAGCTGTGCACCAGCCCGGCAGGGGTCGCCACCCAGACACGGGCATCGACGAGGTCCCGGGCACCGCGATGTCTCGGACAGCGGTTCCACAGCGGGCACAGCTTCCGCTGGGGCTTGGGGCGCGACCTTCGGCCGGCCGGGTTCTCCACTTCGACCAGTGGATCGTCCCGGGTCTCTTCCTGGTCCAAAGCGGGGTACAGCCCGAGGCACGGGGCTTCCCTGATGCCGAGGGGCCTGCGTGCCTCCATGCCGCGCAGCACGTCCACGGGGCAGGCACTGCTCAGGTATGCGAAGCCGGGGTGGTCGTGTCCCAGCATGGTGTCGGCGCCCGCCACCGCGGTGCGGCGGTGCAGGCGTCCGATGTTCCGCTCTCGCGTGGAGTGGCCGAGGATGGGTGCCGCCGCTACCCCGAGCCGCTTGAACAGCTCCACGACGGCCAGGGTTTCGGCGACGTCGCCGACGACCAGGGTGACACGGCGCGACGTCCGGGTGACCAGGTGGTAGGTGAGGATGTCGCGGAGGGTCGACTTGCCCGCACCGACCATGCCGACCATGTGGAGCAGCTGGTCGATCCTGAGGCGCTCGCCCCGCGTGAACTGGTCGAGGGTCTCGTCCCGGACGAGTAACCGGACACGGCTCAGTCGACCGCGCCATCCGCTTCGGGAGCCGCCGATGACCTCCTCCTTCGCGTCCATGGCTGCGGCCGCCGACTTGAGTTCTTCCCAGGTCACATCTACGGGTTCCCCACGCCCGGCGGGTGCCGCGTCGAGGGCGTGCGACCTGGGGAGGGCGCCGAGCAGCAGGTCGTCGGTGATCTCGACCGAGTGGAGCCGGTCCTGGGCCCGGAAGGTGTGCTCGCCCGATCCAGCGAGCGGAACACGGCGGGTCGCGAACGCGGGTCCTGTGGTGAGCAGCTCTTCGAACACCTCGAAACGACGCGCTGCCCGGGCGGGTACGCGTCGACGCGGGACCGTGTCGACGCTTTCGAGGTCGTATCCGCGCAGCTGCTGCGGCACGCGTAGGTACGCCTCCAGCGCCTCAGACCAAGCGTGTCCGCGTCTGAGGACCCACAGGTGGTGGCGGGCGCGCAGGATGCGCAGCCGCTGTTCGTCGGAGCGGACGTCCCCGAGCGCTTCGCTGTGGGGGTATCCGCCGAGGAGGGGCCACACGTCGAGCGCGGCGCGCGTGGGCGCCACGCTCTGCAGCAGGTAGAGGCCCAGTTCGACGTCGAGGACATCGGCGACCCGGAACGCACCGAGGTCATCCGGCCATACATCGGTGAGCTGGCGGGAGCAACGACGGTGCCAGCTGCTGCGATCACGCATGGTGGTCTCCTTGGCGGCGAGGGGATCCGGCGGCTTCCGTCCGGTCGGCGATCTGTTCGGCCACGAGACGCAGGAAGGTCCGGTCGTCGAGCAGGGTGATGTTCCCTGCCAGAGCTTCGGGAAGATTTCGGCGGAACTGTCGTCCGTACGCCTCGTTCTCGCGGAATCGATAGCGGGGCACGACCAGGAAGGCTCGCTCGAAGGGCGGGTCGGCCCGGAAGCGGGCGAGTGTGCGTGCGAGCAAAACCGGGTTCACCCGGTCCTTGACGTCCACGGCCCAGTACCGGCCTCCCGGCAGCGGGACGCGCAAGTCGTACGCGTCGAACTGGGGCCACATCTCGGCGTCGATGCCGAAGCGTCGCTTGAGGGTTGCCCCTATGTCGTTCTCTGCCAGGCCTGGACTGGTGACGAACATCCGCAGGGGGCGGCTGAGCTGGTGGAGCCCGCTGCGGTCGGGACGTACCGGAACGGGGACAGCGGCGGTGACGTCACGGCGGCAGCGGTCCAGCTCGCAGCGGTGACCTCCGCCGGGCAGTGGCACCATCAGGCAGCGGCAGCGTCCGCACTGCTGGTACCCGCCGTCGCGTCGATAGGTCGCAGGGACGGGTTCGTAGCACTGTCTGATGACGTGGTGGAGCAGGAGTCCGCACTCCGGGTCCCCACCGAGCAGGGCGAGCTCCGCGCCGGTGAGTACGGGCCGGGTGGTCAGCAGGGACCGGAAGGCGGTGTACGCCGCAGGATCGCCCGCTGCCCGGCATACGGTGAGTGCCTCCAGCATGCGCTGGTTCTCGAAGATCTCTGCGGCGGGATCCGCCGCATCCACCTCCCACTCGAGGCAGAGCTGGTGCGGCAGTCTCGTCTGGGGATCCACGAGCGTGCCGGCGGCCCCACGGGCTTCGGGAGGCAGGGCCAGCGGCCAGCACGTCAGCGGTCGTTCGCAGGCCCAGCGCACCATCTCGGGAATGCTGCCCGGCGGTTCGACTCCGTGTCGCAGGCAGTGTAGGACGAGTCGGTTGTAGGCGTTCTGGACCTGGGCCGGATAGATCGGGTGGGGCACGCCGCGCTGCCAGGACAGATGGACCAGCGCACTGGCGATCTCCCGGAGCAGGGGTTCGTCCGAGCCCGCGGACGGTCGGGAGACCAGGCCGGATCGGGCTGCCCCGGAGTTCGGTGGGGTCTGAGTGATCATGCCTTCTCCTCCGCGTCGGCAGGGGCTTGGGCGCTCGGGCACCACCGCGAAACCGGGCACTGGTGGCAGTGCCCGCCCGGCCGTGCCTCCCACGCACGGTCCTCGCGCCAGGGGCCGGCGTACCGTCGGAGCACCGCTCGCGCCTTGGCCAGACGCTCCGCGTCCATCGGGTCGATGACGTGGGGGTCGGATCCATCGGGACGGAGGACCTCCAGTTCCACCCTCGATCCGGAGGGGTCACCGCCCAGCTCCCCCTGGGCAAGCAGGACGGCGGCCAGGGCGAGCTGCGGATAAGCGTCCAATGGATCCTTGCCGATGCGGGCAGGAGTGCGGGTGGTCTTGAGCTCCCGCCATACCCAGGAACCGTCCTCCCTGTAGAGCAGGTCGGGTTTGGCCACGACCAGCGCCTGGGCCGCCGTGTCGTGAAACACCCGGGTCGGTTCGCATTCGACCCGCTCGATGGCCTGGGGAAGCTGGAAGGGGCACGAGTTCACATGCTGCAGGAGCATGGCGCGGCCCGTCTCCGCCTCCTCGTCCGGGACCCTCCACCGGCCGGCTGTCCAGTTCTCCCCCGGCGGGGGCATGTCGCCGCGCGTGCAGGGAATGGGGCCGGTGCGGCGGTGGAGCGCCTCGACCCAACCGTGCACGGCCTGGCCGAGCTTGGCCGCGTCGCTGTACTCGCCGGTTTTCGGCAGGTGCAGAGAGCGCAGCAGGGACTGCGCCGGGCAGGCGGCGTGGTACCTGAGGTCACTGATGGACACCTTCCGCAGCGGTAACCGGCGGGAGGGCAGTGCCAGTACCCCCGGAGACCGGGACACCGCCTCACACCCGGTGAACTGCTTGCAGTCGAAGCAGGCCGCCCCGGGGCGCTCCGGACCGCCCCTGACCACACTCCTCACATGGGGGCCGCCGTGCGCCTCGTAGTACGCCTTGGCCTCCTCCGCAGTTCCGTCGAACTGAGCGGTCCGCGATCCGTCGCCCAGGCCGATTTCGATGATCCTGACCCTCGCGACGGGCCCGGGAGAGCCGTGGATCACGAACTCCTGGTTCCAACGGCGCGGCCACGCCGCGTCGGCTCCGAACGCCGCGGTGTACGCGGCGACCGCGATCTCACCCCGGCTCGACGCACGGGCGTCCCCGTGTCTCAGCCGCCGGTACTCGCGCACCTTGCCGTCGGCCGACTGGTAGCGGCGCCACCATGCGTAGAGCTCCCAGCGCCGGCCATTGTCCTTGCGCACCGCCCAGTACGGCTGGACGGGCACGAAGGCGTCCGGTCCCTGGCTCGTGTACTGCCGCACCGCGTGCTCCACGTAGGTCCGGTGCCCCTCGTGCAGAGCAGGCCGGTGGCCGTACAGGGCTCCGAGCGCCTCGTCCACCGTGGCGCCGCCGAACTCGATCTGGTCCAGCGCTGCGCACACGGGACCGAGCGTGAAGGTCTCGTGCTCTTCCCTGGGAAGCTGCGACGGCACCCGCGCCCGAAGTCCTGGCCGGGCCTTCGCCGCGTCGCGGGCCGGGCAGACGTGCAGCTCGTCCGCTCCCCCTCCTGTGCCCGGCCCGATCCGGACCGGCCCCTCGTCGCCCGTCATCCACTGCGGCACACGCCACGGCACGTCGTACGTCATGTCGTTCCCCCTCCCGGCCGAAGCACGGAGTCAGGCCAGCCGTCGTGAACCCCGAGGCCGTGCCGTCGAGCGTAGCGCACAACTTTGGAACTCTTTGGAGAACCTTGGAAATCAAAGGGCTCGACGGTACAGTGCGCCCATGACTGCATCGCTGGAGGAGCTCGAGGAACGCCTGTCGCGCCTGCGCGCCCTCCTGCGAGAGGCTCGACGCGCCCGCGACAACGCGGCCACCACCCGCATCCGCGCCGAACTGCGCGAGGCGGAGGCCGCGTGGGAGCGAGCCCTCGACGCCGAGGAGGCAGAGGGGGCCGCGCCACCTGCCGCGGCTCCTTCCTCACCCGCCGGAACCCCGGCACCTGGCACCACCGCCGGGACTGCATCCTCGTTCCGGCTCCAGGCCCACGGGAAGCAGTCCACCCACGGCGCCGTCCCGGTCCGCGAGCAGGTGCACCAGGCGCTCACCCTGCTCGGCGCTCCCGCGTCGCCCAAGCTGATCTCATCCGTATACCAGGCCTTCTTCACCGATCCGCTGATCGCGACGAAACTCGCTTCCCTCCGCCGGGACGAGGAAAGGTCCTTCACCGCACAGGGCTACGCCCGCCCCTACTACATCTGTGCCGCCCTCACCCACGACCGGCTCACACCCGCCCGCGGTCTCCTCGCCGTATCCGTCTGGCCCCTTGAGCAGCGCATCGTCGGCCCGCTGAGCCCGCGTGCCGACTTCCTTGTCCACGCCATCGGCACCGCCGAGCAGATCCTGCGACTCGACGTCGCCGGACACGCACCCTCCGGCGCGGCCCGCCAACTGCTGCGCCGTTTCGCGCTCAACATCCCCGGTGCGTACGACGACGAGGAAATCGACCCCGAACGCGTGATCTCCGCAGCACGCACGGAGGCCGCAGTGCACCAGGTGGCGGACGACTCCCTGCGTCGCACGACCGCCGACCGCGCACGCGGCCAACTCACAGACGTGCAGCAGCTCTTCGGGGCCCCTCCCCTGCACGATGCCCTGCGTGGTTCAGTCGGCTTCACCACCTGACCGACTACCGGATTCCTCCGGTGCCGCCACAGAATTCCGCGTAAGAAGAGAAGATGCCTCCGCAGCACCCCTCTGCCCCCTCTCCGGGAAGGCTCGCCGTCCTGCGCGGACCGCGCCCCCCGCAGGAGTACACGGCACGCAAGATCACCGCCCTCACGGCCAACCCGGCCTGCTCCCGCCGCGCCGTACTCGACGCAGCGGGCGTGGACAAGGCGTTACTCGCCCAACGCCTGGGCCATGAGCCGCGTTTCGGCCAGTCCCCCTTCGCGATCCGGCGCGAGCAGAGCTTCGAGACCCTGGTCAAATGGGGCGGCTACGCGGAGCTCATCCGCCTGCTCCGGGAGCAACTCGACGTCCCCGTCGAGGAAGCCGCAGTAGCCGATCTGACCGAGGTGGGCGGCGACGCTTCGCTCGCGGTGCGGGCGGTCGAGAGTCGGCGGCTTCTGAACCGCCTGGCGGCCGGCGCCGACGAGCGGCTGATCCTGGACCGCCCCGTCCTGACCCTGGAGGTCGCCGGTCAGACCGCCCACGTGATACCGCAAGCCCTCAGCCACCGCACCGGCGGACAGTTCTACGTGGTGGAGATCCGCTCCTTCCCGGCCATCGACGGCCAGGCGAACCCCTCGGCGGTTGCCCAGACCACGAAACAGGCCGCGGTCAGCGTGCTCGCCCTGCGGCAGACCTTCACCGAACTCGGCCTCGATCCCAAGGCGATCGCCCACAGGTTCCTTCTCATCTGCCCTAAGGACTTCTCCAACCGGCCCTACGGAAAGCTGATCGACCTCCGCCAGGAACTCGACGCCCTGCGGTTCCAGTTATCGCGTCTGCGCCGGGCCGAAGACCTGGCCCACGCCCTCTCTCCCGACGCGACGCTCGACACCGAACGACCGAAGGCCGAGATCGACGCCACGATGCGGGAGCTGGACGCCAGCTTCACCCCCGACTGCCTCTCGTTCTGCGAGATGTCCCGCTACTGCCGGGAGGAGGCCACTGACTGCGCCTCCCCGGCCCGGCTGGGTGGAGTGGTACGCAACAGTCTTCCCGGCATCGACTCCACCCGGACCGCCCTCCGCCACCTCGACGGCACCAGCGCCCCGGGCTCCGCCGAGGAGGCGGTCATCATCCGGCTGCGGGCCGCCGAACGACTCCGTCGACTGCGTGGAGGTGCGACCGCGTGAGCGTCATCGCCACGGTGGCCGCCCTGCGGGCGTCCACGTCGGAATACGCCGAGCGGCTGACGACCGTGCGCCACGAGCATGTGGACGACACCCCGTTCGTCCTCATCCCGCTCACCCTCGCCGGCGAGGCCTGTGCGCCACTCGCCGCTCTCGCCGGGACGGATCCCGACCACCCGGTGCTTCTGACGGTTCGCCGCCCCCACGACCGAACCGAGCGCTTCGGCTTCGTCGAGAGCCTCGCGGACCTCCTCCTGCCCTACTTCGAGGAATGCCGCGCCGCGCCGAAAGAGCCGTACACGGTCGGGCGCGGCAAGGACAAGGAGGAGCGGGAGCGACCCCTGCGCGCACCCCAGCTCCTCGTCCCGAACGCTGGGGGGATCACGTACGTCCGGCTGCTGGGCCGTCTGACCCGGCTGCGCGCGACAGACGGTCCGCATGCCGTCTCCCCATCCGTACCCCTGCTCGGAAAGTGGCTGACCTGGTTCGCCGACCGGGCCGAGTTCCCGGATTCCGCCCTGCTCCAGGCCATGACGCGGTCCCTCTCTGCCCACTGGGCCACCGGGCAGAGCCCCACCGAGGACGCGAACCTGGCGTCCCTGCTCGGCTGGATCGATCCCCCCGCCGGACGCACCGGGGCCGAGACCGCCCGGGAGCGCGAAGACCCCGCGGCGTGGCCGCCCGCCGGGCCGGCGACCGACCCGGTCTTCGACCGCACGCTCGACGAACTGATCACGAAGTACGACGGCGCAACCGGAGAGCGGGCGCGGGACGCCGCCGCTCGCACCATCGACCGCGAGCTGCACGCCCAGATGCTGCCGACCTGGCAGCTGATGTGGCACGGCGTCCGCCTGTTGCGCGAGCTTCCCGCCGGGGACCACGTCGCCGAACGGCGGGCATACGACCGGCGTCTGTTCGGCGAGTACGCGACCTATCTGGACGACGACGGGCGCCCACAGGCCCGCCGCGACCACGCGGTGGGGGCAGCCCGCCGCCTCGCCCGTATGGAGGAGGCCCAGGAGCGGTACGACGCCGAGCGCGCGTATGACGATCCGCTGGTGATGGCGGAGTACGAACTGACGGGCGAGGCGTTCACGGGCGTGGTCACGGCCCTGGAGGAAGAGCGGACCATCCCCGGGGCGCGGCCGGGATACCCGCTGTGGCGCCCGACGATCACCGTGCACTGCGAAATTCCCGTGTCCATGGCGGTGGGGACGGCGGTCAAGTCCCCGGCAAGGCCGAGGCAGAAGGCCGAGATCCTAGACGTCGCCCCCGGCGGAGCCGGGTCCGCCGTGCTGATCCAGCTGAACGGTGGCTTCGGCAACAAGCGCAAGCCGCCCGCGCCTGAGGGGACCATGGCCGACCTCGGCGAGACGATCACCTTCACGTCGATCGATCCCAAGAACATGCCGTCCTCGCTCCCGGCTGAGGAGGACACCCCCTGGACCCACGGCGGTCCGCCACAGCCGTACGAACCCACCGACGAGGACGCGGAAGAGGTCTGGGAATGACAGCCACTCCGGAACCCGACAGCGGCACGTCACCCGGCGCCCTCGCCGACCGGGCGGTCGCCGACGTGCTGTCCGGCCTGGACTCGGCCACCGGACGGGGCATCGTGGTGGACTCCCCACCGGGCGCGGGAAAGTCCACGCTGGTCAAGCGCGCCACCGGCCACCTGACATCGGCCGGCCATCAGGTGATGATCGTCGCGCAGACCAACGAACAGGTCGACGACCTGGTCGACAACATCGCCCGGGAATACCCGGACCTCCCCGTCGGCCGCCTGCATAAGAAGGACTTCGTCCTGCCCGAACGGGTACGCCGGCACGCCAACGTGCGGGGCAGCAACGAGGCACCCACCCTCCGCGAGCTGCCGGTCGTCGTCTCCACTGCCAAGAAGTGGTCGCACGTCCCCCGCGAGAAGTGCGCGCCATGGCGCTGGGCCATCGTGGACGAGGCCTACCAGATGCGGTCGGACGCGCTGCTGGCGACGGCACCGCTGTTCTCCGAGAAGGACTCACAAGTCCTCTTCGTCGGCGATCCCGGGCAGCTGGACCCCTTCGCCACAGTGGACACCGACCGCTGGCAGGGACTGACCTGGGACCCGCTGCGCAACGCCGTCGACGTGGCGCTGGCGCACAACTCCGACCTGCTGCGACACGAGCTCCCTGTCTCCTGGCGGCTGCCGGAGATGGCAGCCCCTCTCGTGCAGAAGGCGTTCTATCCCTTCTACTCCTTCATCTCCGGTACCAAGGCGGCTGACCGCGTCCTCTCCTACGGCACCGCACCTCACCGTGCAACACCGTCGGACGCTGTCCTCGCCTGCGCGGCCGGGTCGGGCTGGGGTCTGCTGGAGCTTCCGCCTCGGCACACCCTCGACGATGACCCCGAGGTAGCCGAAGCCCTGGCAGAAACGGCGGCCCGGTTGTTGGAGCGAGGGGCGCTGGTGAACGGAGAGCCGCTCACCGAGTCCCGCATCGCGATCGGCGCCGCCCGCACGATCCAGGCGGACTCGGTACGGTCGCGATTGGAGACGCGGGGTCTCACGGGCCTCACCGTGGACACCGCCAACCGTCTCCAGGGCCGCGAGTTCGACGTCACACTGGTCTGGCACCCGCTCTCCGGCCGTCAGGATGCATCCGCCTTCCACCTGGAGACCGGTCGCCTGTGCGTCCTGCTCTCCCGCCACCGCTTCGCCTGCATCGTCGTGGCCCGCGCCGGCATTATCGACCTCCTGGACCGACATCCCCGCAGCAGCCCGGTCTACCTCGACGTACCACCGAAGTTCCCGGACGGGTGGCGGGCGCACCAAGTGGTCATGGACTACCTCGAGAACCAAGCTCGTCCATAGCTGTGGGCCGCCCTTCAGCTCGCCCTGTGCGTAGGCGCAGCGCGCATCACGCACGCCAGTGGACAGGACGAGATGTCTACGCTGCCAACGCCAGCTAAACGTCCACGTGGCACCAAGCTGCCAGCACTACCGAACGCGTCCGACCGCAAGTGCGTCGAGTAGCGGAACTGCCCGAACCGCCGGACTGGTGAACAGGACCGCCGATCGTGACCTGTTTCCGGCCCCCAGTGAAGGCTCCCTAAACTGCGGGCACGGTGCATGCCCAAAACCGGCATACCCGAAGTTGACTAAGTTGGTGACCCTCGACTCCGCCAACCTCCGCTAGGACAACCCCCACCCTAGCCGCGACCACACCTCCCTCCCATCGCCAGGCCACGACCGGTGGGCTACTGGGCCAGCGCAGCGTGCCGCACACCGGCCCTGCAAGGCCGACTGGACGCACTGACGTTCCTCGTCCGGTGCCGGGGCCGCGGGCGCTGCCGGCACCGGACCCGGCACCGTGCGTGTGGTACGCACCCCTCCTCCCCGACGTGTGCTCGGTCGACCGCCTCAGGCGAGGTCGAGGTGCTCGTGGAATCCGCCGAAGCCACGCGCACGGTCAACGAAGTGCAATTCCAGGATCCAGTGGCAGGTCCGGCCGGCCCGGTCCGCCCGCCGCAGGGGGCTGTCGTTCTCCGGCGTGATGCAGGACTCCGCCCTGGCTCCGCCGTTCGCCTGGGGAACTCTCCGACGAGGTGCCCCGTATGCCAGATGCCGACCGGCTTCCTGCGCGAGGCGTTCACTTCGGCGTACAGTCGGCGACCGGTCATGCCGGGGTCGGTGGCGAAGGCCGCTCGTCCCCCGTCGAAGATCCGCGGCAGGTCCAGCAGCAGCCGCTGCTTGTGCGGGTCACCCCCGAAAACGAGGCAGGGCCTGAGGGAAGGGGCTCATCCCCGCGGGTGCGGGGAGCGGTACATCTCGACGCTGGTCGTCTCTCCCTGGTCGGGATCATCCCCGCGGGTGCGGGGAGCAGTCTGCGTGAGCTGCACTTTTATCAAGGGGCGACGCTTGTTTCAGCAAGGTTGAGAGAAAAGGGCATACAGGACAGAAAGGAACAGGTTCGCCTGAGAAGCCTCCATGCCACAGACTACGTGTTCACACCGAGGTTTCTCAGGTGAGGCCGCCAGGCCCCCAAGATGCCCCGACAGGGGGCGCGGCTCCCCATACTTCGCGTCGAGTCTGCAACCGGCACGCAAGGTCAGGCAGTTCATGGAAGGTGAGTGCGGTCAGTTCCAACTGCCAGGCATTCACCGGGGACAGACAACAGCAGCGGACAAGCCACGAAGCGCTGAAATCCGAACTTGCCAGAGTCACGATGCAGCGGCTCCCACCGCACAGCCGTCGCCCGTACGGGCCATCCGCGCATGCATGACCAGAAGGTCGTTCCGTTGACGAAGAAGCTACGGCGCCCGGTTGCCAAAGCGGCAGCGCTTGGATGCCTTGCTCCAGCCTGAAGAGGGTGACGAGTGAGCAGGGCGGTCCGAAGGACGGAAGATGAGGGTGAGGCCCTCATGGTCGACGGGATGCCACTTGTGGTCGTGCGCACGAAAGGCGTAGCCCTGTTCGGAGTTGGTCGAGTAGGCGAGCAATGCACGGCCGTTTCCAGCGTACTGCCGAACCTCGTCCCACAGGATGTCGCGAATGCGGGCGGACGGACTGCCCAGGAAGACACCGTGAGAGATTTCCAGAAGCCAGCGCGTAAGGAAGCCGCGCAGGCCGACCGGGCAGTGCGTGAGCACGATGACCGTCACCAGATCACGCCGTCCCGCCCAAGGGCGTCCTGCTCCCCGATGTCCTGAGCCAAGGTGTCGCCCTGACTGTCTCCGTGATCGCCGTAGTTGCGGCCGGCGGCCACCTCGCTGCCGCGGTCGGACAGGAGGGTGACGTGATCACCGTCGTTCGGCAGTCGACGCCTGTGGGAGCAAGCAGCATCTGAATATCGCGCACGCACCGGTCGAGCAGCCCGGTGCTGTTGATGCGGTCACGCAGCGCTCGTCGGGTTCGGCTGAACGGCATCCTCCGCCTGCACGAGTCTCCGAGCCGAGAAGCAGGCTGAGGCTACTTGTGTCGGGCCTCCGGCGGATCTCCCCGCCGTAGCGCTGCCGGAATTTCTCGACCATCTCGACGTGACCCGAGACGACCTTCCAGCGCTCCAACACCCTCTGCCCTCCGTCATCGATGTCCTCCGTACACAAGAGTCCCGCCGACATCGGCTCGTTCATCGTCCTGTCTCCAACCACCTCAACCGGCCAACCGGCACACGCCAGGACAGACCGTTTTGCCTCGCCGGACTCTTGGTGTACGAGACCGGGGTGCTTCCGGCGGGCTAGGCAGCCGCCAGTGGATCGCGTTCGGGCCCGTGGATCAGCCCGGGCACCATGCGGACAGACGCGCTGGCCGGAAAGAGGGTGACGCGCACCCCGAAGTCAAGAAGGATCTCCTTGCGCGCCTGCACGTCGGGCGCCGCGTACCAGCGATCGGCCACCGTCTCGCCGGTCGGGCGGCGGACCATGCCGGCCGGCCGTTGGGGCTCTTCCTCCAGGGCAGCAAGCTCGCGGCCCATGGCGGCGTAGCGTTCGCGGAACCACGTGGCGTCGTCGGTTGCGTCGTAGAGGCCGGCTTCCCTGTCGGCACGGAGCCGCTCCCGGTTGGCCTGAATCTCGGAGATGCGTTCCGGGATGCCGTTGCCCGGGTCGTAGACGGTCTCGTAGATCAACCCATCACCGAACCGCTGAAGGAACCACCCCTCGACGAACTCGTCCAAGATGCGGGCCCGGATCAAGGGAGCCGGCCGACACAACTGCGATGCCGGCCATCCCTTGTTCCGGGCAGTGCACACGTAGCGAGATGGAACATCTCGGGACGCCTGGGTGTATAGCCGGGAATGGCACTGGCCGCACACTGCCACTTCAGTCAGCAGGTACGGGCGCGTCGACTTCCTCCCCTGAAAGGGAGTACGGCGCGTTGACAGCGCGCCCTTGAGGGCGTCGTGTGTGCTCCGGTCCCATAGCCCCTCGCACAGGCGCACCGGGTTGCCGTCCTGGTCGATGACCGGCTTCCCCCGGTGCATCAAGTAGCCCAGGGCTGCCTCGGACAGCAGGATGTTGCGGAGGCTGGTGGGAAACCAGGGACGACCGCCGGCCGGCCTGCCGTACATGACGGCCAGGTGATCGGCGGGGGACAGCTCCCCGGCCCGGTTGAGCCGCGCCGCCTCGCTGCTGGCTGTGGTGTTCTCCGGGTCGGCCAGAATGCGACGCGCGACCTCCTGTAGCACGGTCGAAGCGTGAGGGTGCAGCTCCACATCGTCGATGCGGCCTCCCATGACATTGCGCATCCACTGGAAGCCGTAGGAGGGCCTGAATTTGGGCCGACCCGCTGCTCGGGTCTTGACGGTGGCACCGCGGTTGCGGCGCTGGATGGCGCGCAGTTCCATCTGCGCGCCCCACGCCTCAATGGTGAAACGGTTCTCGTCGGCCGGATCGTTCAGGTCCCAGGGACCTTCGTGGCCGTGGGCGACGAGGAACTCGCCCTCGTCCCGCATCTTGTAGCCGGTGTTCAGGCAGTCGACGACGTTGCGGCCGAGGCGATCGACCGCGGCGACAACGAGGCCGTCGTACGGGCCCTTCTCGTCGCGCAGCCACGGCCCGAGCTTCGGGCGCGTCATCGGGTCGGTGGCGCGCCCGAGACCTCCCAGTCGTCGGCCCAGCCGATGATGTGCCCACCGACGGCTTCAGCCGCGACCAGGACGTCCTCGCGCTGACGTTCCGGTGACGAGGTGGCCAGCTTCATCCGGGACAGGCGGCGCACACCGAGCAGGCACTTGCCGCACCCGTAGTAGGGGCGTTCGAGCATGTTCAGGTCCGTACCGCGCAAGATCTCTCCGTTTCGGCCACGCAGGGTACGGAGAATTAGCGGCCACGCCCTGAACGATCTTGCTCAGCCCAGGAAGCTCAGCCGCACCTGGCGGTGGGGGTTGTCCTTGTTGGTGTCCACCAGGCAGACCGACTGCCAGGTGCCCAGTTCCAGTCGGCCGCCGATGACCGGCAGGGTCGCGTGCGGGGCAACCAGGCCGGGGAGGACGTGGTCGCGGCCGTGGCCGTGGCTGCCGTGCCGGTGCTGCCAGCGGTCGTCGGCCGGCAGCAGGGTGTGGAGGGTGGCGAGGAGGTCGTCGTCGCTGCCCGCGCCGGTTTCGATGACCGCGATGCCGGCCGTGGCATGCGGGACGAAGACGTTGAGCAGACCGTCGCGGCCGCGGGCCGCCTGGCGGAGGAAGTCCTCGCAGGAGGCGGTGAGGTCGTGGACCGTCTCGGACGAGCCGGTGGAGAGGTCGATCAGGCGAGTGGTAAAGGCGTCGGACATGTCTCCATCCTCACTCACCTCGCGGAAAAACGCGTCCGCCTGGCGAGACGGCGATTGACCGTGTCGTGCGGGGCTCGCTACCTTCCTCGGCATGTTGCGTTCAGCCCTGCTCACCACGCGCGGTCACATCGACCTGCTGCGGGTGGCTTCCGCGTCCTGTCGCGGTCACTGACGCCTCGGGCTTCGCTTCCGCCTTCCGTCCGGTCCACATCCCGGTCATGGCGTCTGCCGTGTGCTGAGTGCAGCGCACGAAGTCCGGGCGGCCTGCATGCTCCGGGCGGCGCCCCCATCGGACGGACCTGATCGCCCAGGGGTGCACGCGTCCTCCATGGCTCCCGTTTCCCGGACGGCTGTGGTTGAGGCGGTCTCTTCGCTGCTGTTGCCCGACACCGCTCCCCTCCATCGCTGTGCCTCCGTCGTGCGCTGATCCGGCGTACGGGCGCTGAGGCACGGCGGTCGGTGGCCGGGCAGTGCCGAGTTCGCCCCGCCCCCGGCTCTCCGCCTGTCCATTCGCCCTTGCCCGTCGCTGCCCGTTCGTCCCCGGCGGCGGCTTTCCCCTCACCCTCTGCCCCGTGGAGTTCCCCATGGCCGCTGTCGCCGCGCCACCGGATATTTCGCCTATGTCAAGAGACCGGCCTGTCGAACTGGAGCCGGTCGTGCCTGTCTCGGGCCGCCGTCGTCCCGTGCCTCGCTGGGGGCGGCGGACCGTCGGTCCCGTCGGACTGCTCGTCCTCTGGCAGGTGTTGAGCAGTGCGGGAGTCCTTCAGCCGGACATCCTCGCCGCGCCCGGGACCATCGCGTCGGCCGCCGCGGACCTGGTCGCCGACGGGACGCTGCCGTCCGCGATGGCCGTCTCGCTGCAACGGGTCGCCGTGGGCCTGCTCATCGGCGGTGTCGCGGGCACGGGCCTGGCGCTGCTCTCCGGCCTGTCGCGGCTCGGGGAGGATCTGATCGACGCGACCGTGCAGATGCTGCGCACGGTCCCCTGGGTGGGGCTGATCCCGCTGTTCATCATCTGGATGGGCATCGGTGAGGCGCCGAAGATCGCGCTGATCGCGCTGGGTGTCGCGTTCCACCTGTACCTCAATGTCTACGCCGGGATCCGCGGGGTGGACGAGCAACTGATCGAGGCCGGAACGTCGCTCGGGCTGTCCCGCGCTGCGCTGATCCGGCATGTGGTGCTCCCGGGGGCGCTGCCCGGCGCGATGACCGGGCTGCGCTACTCGCTCGCGACCGCATGGCTGGCCCTGGTCTTCGGTGAGCAGGTCAACGCCGATGACGGCATCGGCTTCCTGATGAACCGCGCCCGGGAGTTCTTCCAGACCGATGTGATCGTCGTCTGCCTGGTCGTCTACGCCTTCCTCGGCCTCACCGCCGACATCGTCGTCCGCACTCTCGAAAGGCTGCTGCTGCAATGGCGACCCAGCTTCACGGGCCAGTGACCCGCACCGCGACCGACCGCACTGGTTCCTCCATCAGGACCGAGGACCCCGTCGCCAAGGCCTCCGGCATCGAGACCTCTGGCGTCGAGACCTCCGACATCGAAACCCTCGACGTCGAAGTCTCCGACACCGGAGCCCCCGTCACCGATGACACCGCCCTCAGTGACACCTCGCCCGGTGACACCGCTCCCCGTGACGCCGTATCCCGGGACGCCGCCTCCGGGCGCGCCGTCCCCGAGGACGCCGCGGTGCGGATCGAGGGGCTGAGCCGGTCCTTCGACGGGAAGCCGGTGATCGACGGGCTCGGTCTGACGCTGCGGTCCGGGGAGTTCACCGTGCTGCTGGGGCGCAGCGGCTGCGGCAAGAGCACGTTGCTGCGGGTCCTCGCCGGGCTGGACCGGGAGATCGAGGGCGAGGTGCTGGTGCCCCGGCGGCGTGCCGTGGCGTTCCAGGCGCCGCGGCTGATGCCGTGGAAGCGGGTCTGGCGCAATGTGCTGCTCGGCCTGCCGGGGCGTCCCGACCGTGCGGTGGCCGAGCAGGCGCTGGAGGAAGTGGGGCTGGGCCACCGGTCCGGGGCCTGGCCGAAGACGCTCTCCGGCGGTGAGGCACAGCGGGTCTCGCTCGCGCGGGCGCTGGTCCGGGAGCCCGATCTGCTGCTGCTCGACGAGCCGTTCGGCGCCCTGGACGCGCTGACCCGGATCAAGGCCCAGCAGTTGGTGGCCGAGTTGTGGCAGCGGCGGGGGTGCGCGGTGCTGCTCGTCACCCATGACGTCGAGGAGGCGCTGCTGCTCGCCGACCGGGTGCTGGTCATGCGCGACGGGGTCATCGCCTCGGAGACCCGCGTCGAGTTGGACCGTCCGCGGGCCGTGGGCGGACCGGAGTTCGCCGCGCTGCGGGCCCGGCTGCTCGCGGAGCTCGGCGTCGCGGAGCCCGGGACTCCTGCCGCCCGCGCCGCCTGACGCCCCACCCGGCGCCCCCGTCCCTGTCCCCCGGCCGTCACCGTCCTCACCCCTGCCGGCCTCGTTGCCTCGTTCACGGCCGGCCCCTCAACCGAAAGACGCACGATGAAGATTCCGAAGTCCGCGCTGCCCGCTCTGCTGCTCCCGCTGTCCCTGCTGCTGAGCGCCTGTGGCGGCGCCTCGACCGCCGTGGGCGGTGCCGGTGGCGGCGACACCACCGACGGGAAGGGGGACGTCACGCTGAACGTGGGTGACCAGAAGGGCGGGGCCGAGGCCGTGCTGCGCGCGGCCGGTGAGCTGGACGACCTGAAGTACCGGATCAAGTGGTCGACGTTCACCTCCGGTCCTCCGCTGCTGGAGGCGGTCAGTGCCGAGGCGGCGGACATCGGCGGGGTCGGCAACACGCCCCCGGTGTTCGCGGCCGGGTCGAAGTCGAAGATCAGAATCGTCGGCGCCTCGCACGGCACCACCGACGGCGAGGTGATCGCCGTGCCGAAGGACTCCCCGCTGAAGAAGCCGAAGGACCTCAAGGGGAAGACGATCGCCGTCGCCCAGGGCAGTTCGGCCCACTTCCAGCTGATCGCCTCCCTGAAGCGGGCCGGGCTGTCCGTGGGGGACGTCAAGATCAGCTATTTGCAGCCGGCGGACGCGCTGGCCGCGTTCAGCCGGGGCAAGGTCGACGCCTGGGCCATCTGGGATCCGTACACCTCGCAGGTGCTGCGGACGGCGAACGCCCGGGTGCTGAGCACCGGCAAGGGAGTGTCCAACGGCCTGAACTTCCAGGTCGCCTCACCGGCCGCCCTGAAGGACCGGAAGAAGTCCGCGGCCATCGACGACTACCTGAAGCGGCTGCGGCGGGCGCAGAACTGGGTGTTCCGGCACCCCGAGGCGTGGGCGAAGGTCTGGGCGAAGGAGACCGGCCTGCCGTACGAGGTGGCGCTGGACTCGGTCGAGCGCACCAACGGGACCCGGGTGACGGTGGCCGTCGACAAGCCGGCCGTGGCCTCCGAGCAGAAGATCGCCGACACCTTCGCCGCGCTGAAGCTGATTCCGCGGCGCTTCTCCTTCGCCGACTACGTCGACACCCGCTACAACCGCGGTCTCCCCGTGTCCTCCACCCAGCCCCGCAGCTACGGAAAGGCCCCGCGATGACGGTCCATCTGCACTGGTTCCTGCCCACCGGAGGCGACGGGCGGACGCTCGTCGACCGGCACGCCTACACCGACGGCGGGATCAAACGGTCCCGGATCACCCCGGTGAGCGGCGTCCGGGCTCCCGACATCGACTATCTCGCGCAGATCGCCAAGGCCGCGGAGCGGCTGGGGTTCGAGGCGGTGCTCACGCCGACCGGTACGTGGTGCGAGGACGCCTGGCTGACCACGGCCGCGCTGGCGCAGCACACCGAGCGGCTGAAGTTCCTGGTGGCCTTCCGGCCCGGGGTGATCTCACCGGTGCTGGCCGCCCAGATGGCGGCGACGTACCAGCGGATCACACGGGGGCGGCTGCTGCTCAATGTGGTGACGGGCGGGGATTCGGCCGAGCAGCGACGGTTCGGCGATCACCTGGACCACGACCAGCGGTACGCCCGGACCGCCGAGTTCCTGTCGGTGGTGCGGGGCGCCTGGAGCGGCCGGCCGTTCGACTTCGAGGGGGAGCACTACCGGGTCGAGGGCGGGCTGACGGCGCTGCCGCCGGACCCGCTGCCGGAGATCTTCTTCGGTGGTTCGTCCGCCGCGGCCGGGCCGGTCGCGGCCGGGCACGCCGATGTGTACCTGACCTGGGGCGAGCCCCCGGAGCTGGTGCGGCAGAAGATCGACTGGATCCGGGGGCCGGCGGAGGAGCGGGGGCGGACGGTCCGCTTCGGCATCCGGCTGCACACCATCAGCCGGGATTCAGCGCGCGAGGCGTGGGCCACCGCGGACCGGCTGCTCGACGATCTCGACCCGGAGACGGTCGCGGCCGCTCAGCAGGCGCTCGGGCGCAGTGAGTCGGTGGGCCAGCAGCGGATGCTGGCGCTGCACGGCGGGTCGCGCGACGAGTTGGAGATCTCGCCGAATCTGTGGGCCGGGGTCGGACTGGTGCGCGGGGGCGCGGGCACGGCGCTGGTGGGCAGCCACGCGGAGGTCGCGGACCGGATCGAGGAGTACCACGCGCTCGGTGTCGATCACTTCGTGCTGTCCGGTTATCCGCATCTGGAGGAGGCGTACTGGTTCGGTGAGGGGGTGACGCCGGAGCTGGCGGCGCGTGGTCTGCTCGCGGCGCCGCCGTCTCCGCTGGAGCGGGTTCCGGCGGCGAACGGGCGTCCGGCGTCGGCGCCCGGCGGGGCTCCGTTGCTGGTGGCCGGGGGTCGCTGAGCCGTTCCGGCCGGAGCGGGAAGGATCCGCCCGCCCCCTGGGTTAGTAGAAACATGAACGACTCTGGGGTGCGTGCGGTGGACGTGGCCGTGGTGGGCGCCGGGCAGGCGGGACTGTCCGCCGCCCACCACCTGCGCCGGGCCGGATACGAGCCGGACCGGGACTTCGTGGTCCTCGACCACGCGCCGCGGCCCGGCGGCGCCTGGCAGTTCCGCTGGCCCACGCTGACCTACGGCAGGGTGCACGGCCTCCACGAGCTGCCCGGGCTGCCGCTGGCCGGCGCCCGGGAGGACCTGCCCTCCGCCGAGGTGATCGGCGACTACTTCGCCGTCTACGAGCACACCTTCGACCTGCGGGTGCACCGGCCGGTGGACGTCCGCGCGGTGCGGGAGGGCCCGGACGGCCGGCTGCTGGTGGAGACCACCGAGGGCACCTGGTCGGTACGGGCCCTGATCAACGCCACGGGCACCTGGGACCGCCCGTTCTGGCCGCGCTATCCGGGCCAGGAGTCCTTCCGCGGGCGCCAGCTGCACACCGCCGGCTACCGCGGTCCGGAGGACTTCGCCGGTGAGCGGGTGATCGTCGTGGGCGGCGGCACCTCGGCCGTCCAGAACCTGATGGAGATCGCCGAAGTGGCGGCCGGGACGACCTGGGTGACCCGGCGCCCCCCGGTCTTCCGCGACGGGCCGTTCGACGAGGACCGGGGCCGGGCGGCGGTGGCGCTGGTCGAGGAGCGGGTCCGCAGCGGCCTGCCGCCGCAGAGCGTGGTCTCGGTGACGGGCCTGCCGATGACCGAGGCCATGCGGCGCGCCCGCGAGCAGGGAGTGCTGGTCCGGCGGCCCATGTTCGAGCGGATCACCCCCGAGGGGGCTCTCTGGGCGGACGGTGGGACCGTCGCGGCCGACACGATCCTCTGGGCGACCGGCTTCCGTGCGGCCATCGACCACCTCGCGCCGCTGCGGCTGCGCGAACCCGGCGGCGGAATCCGGATGTCGGGCACCCGCACCCTGCGGGACCCGCGGGTGCACCTCGTCGGCTACGGGCCGTCGGCCAGCACCATCGGCGCCAACCGGGCCGGGCGCGCCGCCGTCCGCGAGATCCGCGACCTGCTGGCCGGGGCGGAACCCGGCGCGCCCGCACCCGCTCAGGTGTCCAGTGGCTTCCTCGAGGTCTCCGGCAGCGCCAGGTAGACGCCGAAGGAGACCAGGCACAGCACCGCGACGTACCAGGGGAACCAGTCGGGGTGGCCCGCCTGGGCGAACCAGGTGCCCACATAGGGTGCGGTGCCGCCGAACAGCGCCACCGTGAGGGAGTAGGGGAAGCCGATGCCCGCGGCCCGGACCCGTGCGGGGAAGATCTCGGCGTTCACCGCGGCCGCGACCGAGGTGTAGCCGGTGAGGAGCACCATGCCCGCGCACTGCACCAGCAGCAGGGAGACGAAGGCGTCGGTGACGAGTCGCAGCAGGGGGACGGCCAGCAGCGCGAAGCCGAGGGAGAAGCCGAGCAGCAGCGGCTTGCGGCCGATCCGGTCCGAGAGCAGGCCGCCCAGCGGCTGGAGCAGGGCGAAGAACGCGAGGGAGAGGGTGCCGACGAGCAGTGCGTCGCCCTTGTCGAAGCCCGCGTTGACGGTGGCGTAGGTCGGCAGGTAGGTCGTCCACGTGTAGTACGCGATGGTGCCGCCGGTGGTGATGCCGCAGATCAGCAGGGACGCGCGGGGGTGGTGGCGGAGCGCTTCGAACAGGCCCGGCCGCGGGGCGGACCGCTGTTCGGCGCTGCGGGTCTCCTGGGCGCCGCGCCGGATCCAGAACCCGACCAGGCTGATCACCGCACCCAGCGCGAACGGCACCCGCCAGCCCCAGGCAGCCATCTGATCGTCCGTCAGTTGATGGGCGAGGAGTGCCGCGACACCGGAGGCGACGAGCTGGCCGACGGTCGTCGAGACATACTGGAAGCTGGAGAACAGGCCACGCCGCCCCGGTCCGGCCGACTCCACCAGGAACGTCGTGGAGGCGGCGAACTCGCCGCCCACCGACAGCCCCTGGAGCAGCCGGGCGGCCACCAGCACCACGGGGGCGAGCAGTCCCGCGGAGGCGTAGTCGGGGGTGAGCGCGACGAGCAGGCTGCCGCCGCCCATCAGCAGAATGGTGACGGTCAGCGCCGCCCGCCGGCCGTGCCGGTCCGCCACCGCTCCCATCAGCAGCCCGCCGACCGGGCGCATGAAGAAGCCGACGGCGAAGACCGCGAAGGTGGACAGCAGCGGGACGAGCGAGTTCCCGGAGCCCGGCGGGAAGACCTGGTCCGCGAAGTAGACGGCCAGGAAGGAGTACGCGTACCAGTCGTACCACTCGACCGCGTTGCCGACGGAGGCCGCCGCGAGCTGGCGCACGGCGGAGCCCCGGGAGCCGGTCGCGGGGGCGTCGTGCCCCGGAGCCGCATGTCCTGTGCTTGTCATGACCCTGGACCTCCCCGGGCGGGGAGTCCCGCACACCCGTACGGACAACCACGATCCGGAACGCCGTGGGCCGGGACGTACGGCGTTGCCTGCCGGACCTCCGCAACGGGAGCCAGGCGGGCTGTTGTTGACCCGGTGGGGCTGTGCACCGATGGGCCGCTCGCACCGGCGGCTCCTCAGCCCGGCGGCACTGTGAACCGATGGGGCTGTGGACTGCCGTGGCTGCGGACCGACGGTGTCGCGGGCCGGCGGTTCCGCGGGCAGCCGAGGCTTCGTGCTCCGCGCCCGAGCCGGATTCAGGTGGCGGCCGGTGCCCACAGCTGCCCGCTGGGGACGAATCGGGCGTCCGCGTCCCGGCGGAGCAGGGCGGCGTACCGGCCGTCCTGCGCCAGGAGTTCCTCGTGGGTGCCCTGCTCCGCTATCCGCCCGGCGTCGAGCACCACGATCCGGTCGGCGTCGCGAACGGTGGAGAGCCGGTGCGCGATGGTGATGGTGGTCCGGCCGGCGGACAGCGCGTCGATGGCCTGCTGCACGGCGTGTTCGGTCCGGGTGTCGAGCGCGCTGGTGGCCTCGTCGAGGATGAGGACCGGCGGGTCGCGCAGGATGGTGCGGGCGATGGCCAGGCGCTGCTTCTCGCCGCCGGAGAAGCGATGGCCCCGCTCCCCCACCAGGGTGTCGTAGCCGTCGGGCAGACCGGCGATGTGGTCATGGATCTGCGCGGCCCGCGCCGCGGACTCGATCTCGGCGTCGGTGGCGTCGGGTTTGGCGAAGCGCAGATTGTCGGCGACGGAGGCGTGGAAGAGGTAGGTCTCCTGGGAGACGACGCCGACCGCGCGCGCCAGGGTGTCGAAGTCGAGATCACGGACATCCGTCCCGTCCAGGGTGACCCGGCCTGCGGTCACGTCGTACAGCCGCGGGACGAGATGGCCGAGCGTGCTCTTGCCGGAGCCGGTGGGGCCGACGACGGCCAGGCTGCTGCCGGCGGGGACGGCGAGCTCGACGGCCCGGAGCGTGTCCGCGCCCTCGGCCCCGTAGCGGAAGTGGACCGCCTCGAAGCGCACGTCGCCGCGGACGGCGGGCAGGCGTACCGGGTCGGCCGGTTCGGCGATGTCCACCGGCAGGTCGAGGTACTCGAAGATGCGCTGGAAGAGCGCCAGCGACGTCTGCATCTGCACTCCGGTGGAGAGCAGGCTGACCGTGGGGCGGAACAGCCCCTGTTGCAGGGAGACGAAGGCGACCAGGGTGCCCAGGGACACCATCGGACCGCCGAAGTGCTGGGCCATGCCCGCGGCCCAGTAAATGACGGCGGGCATCGCGGCCATCACGATGCCGATCACGGCCATCCGCCAGCGGCCCGCCATGCTGGAGCGGACCTCCAGCCCGACGAGACGTTCCGACTCCTCGGCGAAGTCCCGCGTCAGCGAGTCGGCGCGGCCCATGGTGCGGCCGAGCAGGATCCCGCTGACCGACAGCGACTCGGTGACCATCGCGGCCATCGCGGCCAGCTGCTTCTGCCGCTGCGCGGTGATGCGCTTGCGCTCCCGGCCGACGCGCCGGCTGATCCAGACGAACAGCGGCAGCAGGGCGAGGGAGACCACCGTCAGCCGCCAGTCGAGGGCGAGCATCGCCACCACCGTGGCGACGACACTGGTGAGGTTGGAGACCAGCGAGGTGGCGGTGGACGTCACCGTGGCCTGCATGCTGCCGATGTCGTTGGCGATCCGGGACTGCACCTCGCCGGTCCGGGTGCGGGTGAAGAAGGCCAGCGACATCCGCTGGAGCCGGGCATAGACGGCGGTGCGCAGGTCGTGCATGACGCGCTGGCCGACCGTGGTCGAGATCAGGGTCTGCAGGACTCCGAAGACGCTGCTCATCACGGCCGCGGCGATCATGCCGAGCGCGAGCAGGCTCAACAGACCCGTCCGGGCCTGCGGAATGGCCGTGTCGAGCACTTCGCGCAGCATGAACGGCGACGCCACGGTGGTCAGCGACGAGGCGCCGACCAGCAGCCCGACCAGGGCGAGACGACCGCGGTACGGGCGGAACAGGCGGAGGATTCGACGTAGTTGAGCGGGCTGCTCGCCCTCCGGTGAGGGCGTATCGGCAGCCGTCCGGGCCGGCGGGTGCGCGGTCTGCGGGTGAAGCGGGTTCTTGTCGGGGTGCATGAGCTCCTTCGATGGGTGTCGACAGTCGTCGGCCGGCGCCTTTCCGGTGAGTGGGGGCGTCGTCCGGTGACGGCTCGCCGTCGAGGCGGGCGCGTCGCGGCTAGGACCTCCCCGGGACGAGCGCCCTTCGGGCGGGGCGCCCGGCCTCCACCCGCACACAGCCGGTGCCGGCGGGGTGGCCGAAGAGAGCTTAGCTCATTGTTACCTAAGCTCACAATGAACTTGGTCCTGATAGTCTGGCGGACATGCCCTCCTCGCCCGACCGCCCCGGTACCGACTCCTCCGGCACCGACTCCTCCGGCACCCTCGCCGAACAGCTCCTGCGGCTCACCCGGCGGCTGCACCGCGCACAGCAGCGGCACCTGGAGCCGCTGGGGCTGACCCCCGCGCAGTCCCGGCTGCTGCGGGCCGTGACGCACTTCGCCGAACCGCCGCGGATGGCCGATCTCGCCGAGCGGCTGGAAGTCGTGCCGCGCGCGGTGACGACGCTGGTGGACGCGCTGGAGGCGAGAGGTTCGGTGCGCCGCGTCCCGGACCCCGCCAACCGCCGGGTGGTGCGCATCGAGGTCACCGACGCCGGCCGGGCGACGCTCCGGGAGTTGCGCAGGGCCCGCCGCGCCGCCGCCGAGGAGATCCTGGCACCGCTGACGGCGGAGCAGCGCGAGGTGCTCGACGGCTTGCTGAGCGACCTGATGAACGGGACCGGCTGGCGCTGCTGACCGTCGGGTCCTGCAGTGCCCTCGGCCGGAGGATCACTGCGGCCGCAGACGTCTGCCGGACGACGGCTGGTACGCGTTTCCCCCCACCGCTCCCGACGCCGCCGGCCGTCTCCGGATTTCCACCGCACCCCCGGGGTGGATCCTGCCCGACGGCCCCGCAGATCCCGCCGGTGCTCCCCGCAATCCCGCCGACGCTCCGCCCAGATCCCGCCGCCGCTCCGCACCGGAGTCCATCAGCCCGGCGGGAGAGTCCAATTCGGATCTCTTGCGCATCACCAGCCCCACGCAGCAGGGTCCTGACCGAGGTTCACGCACCAGCCGCGCACATCCGCCTGCCTGGAGGTCCGATGAACGAGTCCGTACCCGCCCCTTCCTCCCATGACGAGATCCCGTCCCCGGTCAGCCGCCGCTCCGTGCTGTGGACCGCCGGTGCCGCCGGGGCCGGGCTCGGTCTGGGGCTCGGCGGTCCCGGCGCGGCGACCGCCTCGGCCGCCGCGCCCGGCGCCGCCGCGGACTCCGGCGACTGGCCGGAACGCCAGGGGAAGACCATGATCGGCGTGCCCTTCGAGCGCCGCCGCACGGTGCGGGTCGGGATCGTCGGACTCGGCAACCGCGGCGACAGCATGATCGATCTCTTTCTGGCGATACCCGGAGTGCGGATCGTGGCCGTCTGCGACCCGGTCAAGGCGAAGACCGAGAAGGCGGTCGCCAAGGTGACGGCCGCCGGCGGTCCCGCGCCGGCCGCGTATGCCCGGGGAGAGCACGACTTCGAGAAGCTGTGCGAGCGCGGCGACCTCGACTTCGTTTACGTCGCCGCGCCCTGGGACGGCCATTTCGCCATGGCCCGGTCGGCCTTGCGCAACGGCAAGCACGTCGGCGTGGAGTGCCCGCTGGCTCTGGAGATCGCCGAACTGTGGGAGCTGGTCGACCTCTCCGAGCGCACCCGGCGGCACTGCCTGCAGCTGGAGAACTGCTGTTACGGGCGGAACGAGATGCGGGTGCTGCGGATGGCGCACGCCGGGCTCTTCGGCGAGCTGCTGCACGGCGCGGGCGCGTACATCCACGACCTGCGGGCGCTGATGTTCTCCCCGACGTACTACGAGGGGCCGTGGCGGCGACTGTGGCACACCCGGCTGCGCGGCGATCTCTACCCCAACCACGGCTTCGGGCCCGTCGCCAACTACATGAACGTCAACCGGGGCGACCGCGCCGTGCGGATCAGCACCGTCGGCTCCCCCTCCCTGGGGCTCGCCGCCTACCGGGAACAGCACATGCCTGCGGGCGATCCGAGCTGGAAGGAGAGCTACGTCGGCAGCGACATGTCGGTCAGCCTGGTGCAGACGGCCAAGGGCCGGGTCATCCGGCTGGAGCACGCCGTGTCCAACCCGCACCCGTACAGCAGGCTGAACACGCTCGGCGGCACCAAGGGCGTCTTCGAGGACTACCCGGAGCGGATCTATCTGGAGCCGGAGAGGTCCGACGACACCTGGGGCGACTTCGGGGCGTACGCGGAGTGGGACCACTGGCTCTGGAAGGAGCACAGCAACCCGCCCGGCGGCCACGGCGGGATGGACTACATCATGCTGTTCCGGCTGGTGCAGTGCATGCGCCTCGGGCTGGTCCCCGACTTCGACGTCTACGACGGGGCGACGTGGACGGCGCCGGTACCGCTGAGCCATGCCTCGATCCGGGCCAAGGGTGCGCCGCAGGAGATCCCCGACTTCACCCGGGGGCTGTGGCGCGAGAGCCGGCCGGGGATGGATTCCGAGAAGCCGCAGGGGTGAACTCCGGGTCCCGGACCGGGTGTCCGGGACCCGCTCCCGCGTTCTGCGGTACCGGGCACCGCCCGGCGAGCTGCGGCGGCTCGGACCCCGGCGGCGTACGGGCGGGATCGGGGCGGCAGGAACGCGGGAGCCGGGGGCGCACCGGAAGGGGATCCCCCGCGTCCGGCAGGCGCAGCACCGGCAGCCCGCGTGGACCGCCGGCGGCTCGGGACGTCAGGCCTTCAGGCGGGCCTCGTCCCCCATCACGACGACCGGGTGCCGCGCCGGGTCCAGGGTGCTGAGGAGGTACCGCATGGCCGACTCGGGCACGCTCACACAGCCCGAGGTGCCGCTGCCGTGGTCCAGATGCAGCCAGATGCTGCCGCCCTTGGACTGTCCCTGCGGCCGGGTCGGATCGTTGGGCGGCGTCCCCTTCACCCGGTTGTAGTCGATGGCGATGACGTAGTCGAAGTCGTGCCAGTGGGTCCTGGGCCACTGGCGGGGGGCGGCGAACGCGGCCGAGCGGCTGTACGGGAGGGCAGCTCCCCGGGGTTCCGGAAGGACCCCGCCCGCGTCGGAGAGGGTGAACACCCCGACCGGGCTGCGCTTGTCGCCCTCGTGATGGTCCGTGGTCCAGCCGCGTTTGCCGTTGTGCCCGGACCACTGGCGCGTCCGGTTCCACGTCCCGTCGTCCTTGGTCCAGAGCACAACGGTGGCGTCGGCCGAGTCCGCACCGCGGCCGTGGACCGTGACGACCTGCCGGGACGCCGCCGGGATCCGCGACCGGAGCCGGGGGCCGACGTCCGGGATGCGCTTGGCGCGGTCGACGGACGAGGCCGCTGGAGCAGGGCGTGCTCCGTGGCCGTCGTGCTTTCTGCCGCCGCTGCCGCTGTTCCCGCCGCCGCAGCCGGCCAGCAGGGTCAGGCCGGCAACGGCGGCCACCGTGCGCAGAGTCCCCGGAATTCGCATGGAACACATGGTCGCACTCGACGGGAGCGTGTGGCGTGCGCGCTCCGGCGGGCGGCGCTTCGGGGCCGGTCCTCGCCCCACACGCTCCGGCGCCTCCGGCGCATTCGTCGGGCGCATGCGCCGATGCCGAAAAAATCGGTTGATTCCGGGGAGCCCGACGGACGAACCTTCAGCTCTCCCCCACCGTCGATGCCCGGGATGGTCATGCAGATCCGCGATCTTCCGTATACCGATCCCGGCGTGCCCGACGTCCGGTCCGGGGCCCGGTTCCTGCTCTGGCTCGGCAGACGTCAGGTGGGCGGTCAGCTCAAGGCCGTCGCCTGGGGAATCGTCCATATGGCCGGCGTGGCCCTGCTCCCGGCCGCCGTGGGTTTCGCGGTGCAGGCCGTGGTGGACCGCTCCGGCGGCCGGCTGGCGCTCGGCGGCGGACTGGTGGCAGTGCTGGGCGTGCTGATCGCGCTCGGCGACACGATGCTGCACCGCGCCGCAGTGACCAACTGGATCACCGCGGCGGCGCGGTTGCAGCAACTGCTGTCCCGCCGGACCGCGGAGCTGGGGGCCACCCTGACCCGGCAGGTCGCGGCCGGGGAGGTCACCGCGGTGTCGACCGGTGACGTGGAGAAGATCGGCTGGTTCGTCGAGGGGGTCTCCCGCTTCGCCGCGGCCGCGGTCGCGTCCGTGGGGGTGTGCGCCGGGCTGCTGGTGTACCGGCCGGAGCTGGGCATCGTCGTGGCCTGCGGGTTGCCCGTACTGGCGCTGTCGGTGCTGCCGTTGCTGCCGCGTGCCGCCCGGCGGGCGGACGAACAGCGGGAGAAGGCGGGCCGGGCCACCGAACTGGCCTCGGACACCGTCGCGGGGCTGCGGGTGCTGCGTGGCATCGGCGGTGAGGACCTGTTCCTCACCCGGTACCGGAACGCCTCGCAGGAGGTGCGGCGGGCCGCGGTACGCAGTGCCCGGATGTGGGCGCTGATCAGCGCCGTCCAGGTGGCCCTGCCGGGCCTGCTGCTCATCGCCGTGGTCGGCCACGGTGCCCGGCTGGCGCTCGACGGCCGGATCTCGGTGGGCGAACTGGTCACCGTCTACGGCGCCGTGACCTTTCTGCTCTGGCCGCTCCGCCAGTTCGAGGAGATCGCGATGGCCTACGCGTTCTCCCGGCCGTCGGCCGAGCGGGCGGCCCGGGTCCTGGCCCTGCGCCGCACCCCGCCCGGGGCCGACGCGCCGTCCGGCACCGCTGAACCGTCCGCCACCACTGAACCGGCCGGCACCGCTGAACCGTCCGCCACTGCCGAACCGACCGGGGCCGACGGCGCGGACGCGGTGCCGGGCGGGGACCTCTACGACCCCGGCAGCGGACTCCTCGCCCCCGCGGGACTGCTGACCGTGGTGGTGTGCGGCGACCCGGACACGGCCGGGCGGCTCGCGGACCGGCTCGGCGGGCACGCCCCGCACGCCGTGGCGGGCGGAGCCGGGCCGTCCGCGCTGCTGGGCGGCGCCGCCCTGGACGCGCTGCCGCTGGAACGGGCCCGCGCCGCGGTGCTGGTGCAGGACAAGGACCCGGTGCTGCTCTCCGGGACACTCGCCGAACTGCTCGACGTCCCCGCGTCGGGCGCGGTTCCGGCGGCGGAGGCGCTGGCGGCGGCCCAGTGCGATGACGTCCTGGACGCGCTCGGCCGGGCCTGCGCGGACGGCTCCGGCGATCCGATGCGGGCCCGGATCACCGAGCGGGGCCGGTCGCTGTCCGGCGGGCAGCGACAGCGGCTGGCGCTGGCGCGGTCGCTGATGGCCGACCCGGAGGTGCTGGTGCTGGACGAGCCGACGAGCGCCGTGGACTCGCACACCGAGGCACGGATCGCCGACGGGCTGCGCGGCCTGCGGAAGGACCGCACGACGGTGGTGTTCAGTTCGAGCCCGCTGCTCCTGGGCCGGGCGGAGCGGGTGGTCCTCGTCCACGAGGGCACGGTGACGGCGGTCGGGACCCACCGCGAACTGCTGCGCACCACCCCCGACTACCGCGCGGTGGTGACCCGGGAACCGGAGGAGGAGGCCGCCGTTCCGCGCACCGGGGACGCAGCGGACCCGCCACCGGGCGACGTTCACGACGGCGCCGTCCCGGCGAATGGACTCTTCCGGCCAGGTCCGACGCACAGCCGCCCGTCCGCGTCCTTGTCCGGTGGCACGGCACGCGAACAGATCGAGGAGGAGAGCGCATGATCGGCGTCGCCCCGCCCGGGTACGACCCGGCGGCATCGGAGTCGGTGGAGATCCTGCCGGTGGCCTCGGCCGCCACGGTGCGCGGCTATGTGACCGGCCTGCTGCGGCGGCATCGCCGTGCCTTCGCCGTGCTGCTGGCGGTGAACGCGGTCGCCGTGGTCGCGTCCGTGGTCGGCCCCTATCTGCTGGGCGGGCTGGTCGACGACCTGGCCCGCGGCGCGCGGGAGCTCCACGTCGGGCGCGTGGTCGCGCTGTTCGCGGTCGCGCTGGCGGTGCAGACCGTGTTCGTCCGGCAGGTGCGGCTGCGGGGCGCGGTGCTCGGCGAGGAGATGCTCGCCGATCTGCGGGAGGACTTCCTCGTCCGGTCGGTGGGGCTGCCGCCGAGCGTGCTGGAGCGGGCCGGGACCGGCGATCTGCTCTCCCGGATCACCACCGACATCGACCGGCTGGCGAACGCGATGCGGGAGGCCGTACCCCAACTCGCCGTCGCCGTGGTGTGGGCGGGGCTGCTGCTCGGCGCCCTGACGGTGACGGCGCCGCCGCTGGCGCTCGCGGTGCTGGCGGCGTTGCCGGTGCTGGTGGTCGGGTGCCGCTGGTACTTCCGGCGGGCACCGGCCGCCTACCGTTCCGAGACCGCCGGGTACGCGGCTGTCGCGGCGGTGCTCACCGAGACCGTGGACGCCGGGCGGACCATCGAGGCGCACCGGCTCGGCGCCCGCCGGGTGGGCCTGTCGGAGCTGCGGATCCGACAGTGGACCGCATGGGAGCGGTATACGCTCTGGCTGCGCTCCGTCCTGTTCCCGGTGGTCAACGCCTTCTACGTGCTGATCCTCGGCGGAGTCCTGATGATCGGCGGCAGCTTCGTCCTCCAGGGGTGGATGAGCGTCGGCGAGCTGACGACCGGCGCGCTGCTCGCCCAGATGCTGGCCGAGCCGGTCGGCATGATCCTGCGCTGGTACGACGAGCTCCAGATCGCCCAGGTGTCGCTGGCCCGGCTGGTCGGGGTCCGGGAGATCGAACCCGGGGCGGGCGACCCGCGGGTGGTGCCCGCGGGTCGGGCCGTGCGGGCGGACGCGGTGCGTTTCGGCTACCGGGAGGGCGACGACGTGCTGCACGGGGTGTCGCTGGAGGTTCCCCCGGGGACCCGGCTGGCTCTGGTCGGCCCGTCCGGAGCGGGGAAGTCCACTCTGGGCCGGCTGCTGGCGGGCATCTACGCCGCCCGGGCCGGGGAGGTCACGCTGGGCGGCGCGGAGCTGGCCCGGATGCCGGCGGAGCGGGTGCGTGAACAGGTGGCCCTGGTCAACCAGGAACACCATGTCTTCGTCGGCTCGCTCCGGGACAACCTGCGGCTGGCCCGGACGGACGCGGGGGACGCGGAGCTGTGGGCGGCGCTCGGCGCGGTGGACGCCACGGGCTGGGCGACGGCGCTGGAGCGGGGTCTGGACACCGAGGTCGGTTCGGGCGGGGTGGCACTGACCCCGGCACAGGCGCAGCAGATCGCGCTGGCCCGGCTGGTGCTGGCCGATCCGCACACGCTGGTGCTGGACGAGGCGACCTCGCTGCTGGACCCGCGGGCCGCCCGGCATCTGGAGCGGTCGCTCGCACGTGTGCTGGACGGCCGTACGGTGGTGGCCATCGCGCACCGGCTGCACACCGCGCACGACGCGGACGTGATCGCCGTCGTGGAGGACGGGCGGATCAGTGAGCTGGGCCGGCATGACGCGCTGGTGGCGGCGGACGGGGCGTACGCGGCGCTGTGGCGGTCCTGGCACGGCTGATGCCGGGCGCCGTCGCGGGCCGGGGTGCAGCCCTGCCCTCCGCGCGGTCGGCGCCCCGGACACGCCCGCGGCCCGGGACGGAAGCGTTTCCGTCCCGGGCCGCGGCGGGGCGCCTCGGGGCACTCCGGAGGCCGGTCCGCACCTGGGGCCCGTCAGATGAAGTTCAGTGCCCCGAGGCCCCCGATGCCGCCGAGCACCATGAACACGGGCATCAGGACCTTCAGCTCGACCCAGCTGCCGGCCCGGAAGCGCATCGCCTTCGGGGGCCCGAGCGCGTACCAGCGCTTCCCCGCGATGGGGATCGGCCAGAGGATCGGGCAGCCGGAGACGGTCAGGGCGTCGCCGATGTCGTGGACCAGCGCCCCGAGGATGATCGGCAGGCCGAGCCAGAGGTACTCCAGGCCCGGGGCGGTGAACAGCCAGTCGGCGCCGTTGCCGGGTTTGTGCAGAATGTCCGCGAGGATCCAGGCGCTGGTCGCGCCGAGCAGCCAGACCAGGATGTCGCTGGAGACCCGGGCGGCCCGCCACAGCAGGCCCTCGACGGCGAGCACCATGTGGACGAAGAGCAGGCCCAGGACGGCCCAGCGGCCACCGGTCATGGCGAGCACGGAGGCACCGGCGCCGATGAGCACGGCCCAGACCCAGGTGTGGGTGAGCGTGCGGTGGCCGCCGGAGCGGCGGGGGTCCACCGAGGTGCGGGTCGCCTTGTAGACGGAGTAGGAGATCTTGTCGATCACTTCGCACAGGACGCGCGAGACGGGCCCGAAGGCCCGGGATATCGTCGCCGCCTTGTGGTCGAGGTCGGGGGCGAGGGCCGCGCCCGCGCAGACGAAGGCGCCGACGACCAGTACGGGCCAGGGCATCGGATATCCGGCCGCCGCGGCTGCCGCTCCCACCCCCAGCCAGGCTGCGGCTCCCGACAGCGAATGCGCCGGTCCCATCATGGTCGTTCCCCACCCCTTTGGTGTTGTTGCGCTGACGCCTCGTCGGCGGCTCAGCGTATCCTCCGCGATCTTCGTCCACGCGGCCGGTTCCCCGATCCGGGCCGGGGGCAGGCAGTATGGAGGGCGTGACCACCCTTATCGATCATCTGCCGAACGACGCCGACCCCGATGCCCTCTTCGAAGCGTTCTCGACGTGGGCCGAGGAGCGGGGTATCTCCCTCTACCCCGCCCAGGAGGAGGCGCTGATCGAGGTGGTCTCCGGGGCGAACGTGATCCTGTCCACACCGACGGGTTCCGGTAAGAGTCTGGTTGCGGCCGGGGCGCATTTCACCGCGCTCGCCAACGATCAGGTGACCTTCTACACAGCGCCGATCAAGGCGCTGGTGTCGGAGAAGTTCTTCGAGCTCTGCAAGCTGTTCGGCACCGAGAACGTGGGCATGCTGACCGGTGACGCGTCGGTCAACGCGGACGCCCCGGTGATCTGCTGCACGGCCGAGGTGCTGGCGTCGATCGCGCTGCGGGACGGCAAGGACGCCGACATCGGCCAGGTCGTGATGGACGAGTTCCACTTCTACGCCGAGCCGGACCGCGGCTGGGCGTGGCAGATCCCGCTGCTGGAGCTGCCGCAGGCGCAGTTCGTCCTGATGTCGGCCACGCTCGGCGACATGTCCCGGTTCGAGGAGGACATCACCCGGCGGACCGGCCGTCCCACGTCGGTCGTCCGGTCCGCGACCCGGCCGGTGCCGCTGTCGTACGAGTACCGCACGACGCCGCTCACCGAGACGTTGACGGAGCTGCTCCAGACCCAGCAGGCGCCCGTCTACATCGTGCACTTCACCCAGGCCGCCGCGGTGGAGCGGGCCCAGGCGCTGATGAGCATCAACATGTGCTCGCGCCAGGAGAAGGACGAGATCGCCGCGCTGATCGGAAACTTCCGGTTCACCACCAAGTTCGGCCGCAACCTCTCGCGCTATGTGCGGCACGGGATCGGTGTGCACCACGCCGGAATGCTGCCGAAGTACCGCAGGCTGGTGGAACGGCTGGCGCAGGCCGGGCTGCTGAAGGTGATCTGCGGTACGGACACCCTGGGCGTGGGGGTGAACGTCCCCATCCGTACGGTGCTGTTCACCGCGCTGACGAAGTACGACGGCACCCGGGTGCGCACCCTGCGGGCCCGGGAGTTCCACCAGATCGCGGGCCGGGCCGGCCGGGCGGGCTTCGACACGGCGGGCTTCGTCGTCGCGCAGGCCCCGGAGCACGTGATCGAGAACGAGAAGGCGCTCGCCAAGGCGGGCGACGACCCCAAGAAGCGCCGCAAGGTCGTGCGGAAGAAGGCCCCGGAGGGCTTCGTCAACTGGGGTCAGAACACCTTCGAGAAGCTGATCGGGTCCGATCCGGAGCCGCTGACCTCCCGCTTCCGGGTCACCCACGCGATGCTGCTGTCGGTGATCGCCCGGCCCGGCAACGCCTTCGAGGCGATGCGGCGGCTGCTGGAGGACAACCACGAGGACCGCCGCTCCCAGCTGCGGCACATCCGGCGGGCCATCGCGATCTACCGGTCGCTGCTGGACGGCGGGGTCGTGGAGCGGCTGGCCGAGCCGGACGCCCAGGGCCGGATCGTCCGGCTGACGGTGGACCTGCAGTCGGACTTCGCGCTCAACCAGCCGCTGTCGACGTTCGCGCTCGCCGCCTTCGAGCTGCTCGACCCGGAGTCGCCGTCGTACGCCCTGGACATGGTGTCGGTCGTGGAGTCCACGCTCGACGACCCGCGGCAGATCCTGGCGGCGCAGCAGAACAAGGCGCGCGGCGAGGCCGTCCAGCAGATGAAGGCGGACGGCGTCGAGTACGAGGACCGGATGGAGCGGCTGCAGGAGGTCATGTACCCCAAGCCGCTGGAGGAGCTGCTCCTCCACGCCTACGGGATCTACCGCAAGAGCCACCCGTGGGTCGGCGACCACCCGCTGTCCCCGAAGTCCGTGATCCGCGACATGTACGAGCGGGCCATGACCTTCACCGAGTTCACCGCGTTCTACGAGCTCGCCCGGACCGAGGGCATCGTGCTGCGCTACCTCGCGAGCTCGTACAAGGCCCTGGAGCACACCGTCCCCGACGACCTGAAGTCGGACGACTTCCAGGACCTGGTGGCCTGGCTGGCGGAGATGGTCCGGCAGGTCGACTCCAGCCTCCTCGACGAGTGGGAGCAGCTGGCCAACCCGGAGGAGGAGAGCGCGGAGGAGGCGCAGGAGCGCGCCGACCAGGTCCGCCCGGTCACCGCCAACGCCCGCGCCTTCCGGGTGCTGGTGCGCAACGCGATGTTCCGCCGGGTGGAGCTGGCCGCGCTGGACAAGGTCGGCGAACTGGGCGACATGGACGCCGACTCCGGCTGGGACGAGGACCGCTGGGGCGAGGCCATGGACGCGTACTGGGACGAGTACGAGGACCTGGGGACCGGACCGGACGCGCGCGGCCCCAAGCTGCTGCTGATCGAGGAGCAGCCGGAGCACGGGCTGTGGAAGGTGCGGCAGACCTTCGCCGACCCGAACGGCGACCACGACTGGGGCATCAGCGCGGAGGTGGACCTCGCGGCCTCCGACGAGGAGGGCCGCGCGGTCGTCCGGGTCACCTCCGTGGGGCAGCTCTGACGGTCCCTCCGGGGCCGTGCGCCGCGGCCAGCAGTTCCCGGGTGAAGGGGTGGGCGGGGGCGGACCACAGCTGATCCGCCCGCCCCTGTTCCACCACCCGGCCCGCCTCCACGACGGCGACCGTGTCGGCGAGAGCGTTGGCCACCGCCAGGTCGTGGGTGACGAGCACCAGGGCGGTGCCCGCCTCGTCCCGTTGCCGTCGCAGCAGTTCACCGATGGAGTGCCGGGTGACGGTGTCCAGGCCGGAGGTGATCTCGTCGCAGACGAGGACCCGGGGACGGGCCAGCAGGGCACGGGCCAGCGCGGCCCGTTGGAGCTCACCGCCGGAGAGGCCCGCCGGCCTGCGCCGGGCGGTCTCCGCCGGGAGCCCCAGCCCGGCGAGGAGCGCCAGCGCCTCGGCCCGCGCGGCGTCGGCGGTGGCGCCGCGCAGCCGCACCGCGGTGCGGGAGACCTGGTCCAGCACGGTCCGGTACGGGTCGAAGGCGGCGTGCGCATCCTGGAAGACGTACTGCACGGCGGCCAGTTGCTCCCGGCTCCGGCCGCGCAGGCTGCGCGGCAGCGGGCGGCCGTCCAGGAGGACGCGGCCCGACCAGCCGCGGTGCAGTCCGGCGAGGCAGCGGGCGAGGGTGGTCTTGCCGGAGCCGGAACGCCCCACCACGGCCAGGCACGCGCCCGCGGCGACGGCGACCGAGGCGTCCCGCAGCACGACGGCGCCGGTACGGCGCCCGCCGTGCCAGGCCCGCACCGCGACGGCTTCCAGACACGGCGCGCCGCCTTCCCCTGCACGGTCCCCCGCCCCGGGTGACCGCGCGGGCTCGGGGACCGGTGCCGCGTCCCGGGCGAGCAGCGCGCGGGCGGCCGGGTGCCGGGGGGAGGTGAGGACCTGTTCCGCGGTGCCCGACTCGACCGCGCGGCCGTTCCGCAGCACCACGACGTCGTCGGCCAGTTCACGGACCAGGTCGAGGTCGTGGCTGAGAAGCAGCAGCCCGATGCCCCGGGCCCGCAGCTCCCGCAGTTCGGCCGCCATCCGCCGTTTGGTCAGCGCGTCCTGGCCGGTCGTGGGCTCGTCGGCGACGACCACCCGGGCGCCGGAGAGCAGCGCCTGGGCGAGGACGACCCGCTGCTGCTGGCCGCCCGAGAGCTGGTGCGGGAAGCGCCGCAGCACGGTGTCCGGGTCGGGGAGCTGGGCGAGCCGCAGCGCTTCGGCGACCCGCGCCGTGCGCTCGGCGCGGGTGCCGGGGGTACGCCGGGCGATGTCGCCCAGCAGCGCGCCGGCCCGGCGGGCGGGGTTGAGCGCGGCGGCCGGGTGCTGTGGGACGTATCCGGCGCGGCCGTCGGGGACGTCCACCCGCCCGGTGACGTGCGCACCCGCCGGGTACTCGCCGAGGAGCGCGAGCCCCGTGGTGGTCTTGCCGCTGCCGGAGGGCCCGACGAGGGCGGTGCAGCGGCCGGGGAGCACGGTGAGGCTCACCCCGTCGACCAGCGTCCGGCCGCCGGCCCCGACCCGGAGGTCCTCAATCCGTGCGACGGGCTCGGTCATGGGGTTCCCTCCGGTGGGCAAGCACGGCTGCGACGGGCTCGGTCATGGGGTTTCCTCCGGTGGGCGAGTACGGCGTCGAAGAGCAGGTTGGCGCCCATGGACAGCGCGACGACGAGCAGGGCGGGAACGGTCACCGCCCAGGGCTGGACGGCGAGTCCGGTGCGGTTGCGGTCGACCATCACCGCCCAGTCGGGCGCCCCGGGGGTGACGCCCACCCCCAGGAAGGCAGCGGTGGCGACCAGGTACAGCGCGCCGGTGAGCCGTACCCCGGCGTCCGCGGCCAGGGTGCGGCCGATGGCCCGCCCCACGTGGCCGAGGGCGATCCGCAGCCGGCTCTCGCCCTGCATGCGCAGCGCCTCCACGGCCGGGCGGGCGGCCACCGAGGTGGCGGCGGCGCGCACCATCCGGGTGGTGTCGGGCACGGCGATACCGGCCACGATCAGTGCGAGTCCGGCCGCGCCGGGCGCGAACAGCGCGGCGACCAGCAGCAGAAGCAGCAGGGACGGCACGGCGAGGACGATGTCCAGCGGGCGCATCAGCAGCTCCTCCAGCCAGGACCGGCGGGTGAGCGCGGCGGTGAGCCCGGTGGGCACCGCGACCAGATAGGTGAGTGCGGTGGCCGCGAGGGCGATCAGCACCACCGACCGTCCGCCGAGGAGCACCTGCCGCCACACGTCGTCCCCGGTGACGTCGGTGCCGAGCCAGTGTCCGCCGCCCAGGGTGAACGACGCGGCGCGGGGGCCCGGTTCACCGGCGAACCAGGGGCCTGCGAGGGCGAGCAGCAGTGGTACCGCGAGCAGCACGAGGCCGAGTCCGGCGCGGGCGGGCAGCGCGGCGGGGCGACGGACGAGCCGGGCACGTCGGGTGCCGGACCGGCCGGGATCCTCGCCGGCCCGTCCGGCGGACGAGACGTTGGTGCCGGGGGTCATGCGGCGGCCTCCGATCGGGGTGCGAGCCGGTGCACGACCACGTCCGCCGCCAGGTTCAGCGTGACGGTGACGACGCCGAACACCACGGCGAGTCCCTGCATCACCGGGAGGTCCCGGGCGGCGACGGCGTCCACCAGCACCGTGCCCAGCCCCGGTATCACGAACAGCGCCTCCACGACGATCACTCCGGACAGCAGCCAGTCGCAGGTGCGGGCGAGTTGCTGCACCGCGGGCGCCACCGCGTTGGGCAGCGCGTGCGCGTACCGGACCCGGGCCCCGGTGAGCCCGTACCGCCGGGCCTGCGCGACGTACGGCGAGGCCATCGCCTCGATCATCCCGGCCCGCACCAGCCGGCTGATCGAGCACACCGGGCGGGCGAGCAGCACCAGCACGGGCAGGACGAGGACGGCGGGCCGGCCGAGCAGCGATCCGGCGCCGAGTGCGGTCGGGGGCAGCCAGCCGAGTCCGAGGGCGAACACGGCGACGAGCAGCACGCCGAGGGCGAATTCGGGGACGGCGTGGACGCCCAGCGTGCCGGCGCTGATCGCCCGGTCCACCCGGCCGCCTTCGTGCCGCGCGGCCAGCACCCCGAGTCCGGTGGCCACGGGGACGATCAGCAGCAGCGCGCAGAAGGCCAGCAGCAGGGTGGGGCCGGTGCCCGCCGCGAGGGCGTCGGCCACCGGCCGGCCGGAGACCAGTGAGCGTCCCAGGTCGCCCTGGAGCAGCCCGCCCGCCCAGTCGAGGAAGCGTTCGACGGCGGGGCGGTCGAGCTCCAGGGTCTCCCGGATCCGCGCGATGCGCTCGGGGTCGGGGTGGTCCCCGGCGAGCGTGACGGCCGCGTCCCCGGGCAGCGCCTCGGTGAGCAGGAAGACGAGCAGGACGACGCCAGCGATCTGGATGCCGCCCAGCACCAGCCGCCGCGGCAGCCAGGTGCGGCCGGTGCTCACGCGAGCCACACCGTGTCGAAGCGTGCCCAGTCGAGGGTGTTGGCGGGGGCGTCGGCCCGTACCCCGCGCACGGTGCGGGCCGTCCCGACGATCCAGTCGGCGAATCCCCAGACGAGAAAGCCGCCTTCGGCGTGCAGCCGGCGCTGCATCCGGGCGTAGAGCGCGGTCCGCTCCCCTTCGTCCCGGGTCGACTGGATCTGCTGGTAGAGAGCGTCGAAGTCCCGGTGCTTCCAGTGCGTCGCGTTGGTGGTGGAGTCGCTGAGCAGCCGCTGGGAGACATGGGACTCGATGGGCATGGCGCCCGAGCGGTAGCAGCAGAAGGTGCCGGATTCGAGGATGTCGTTCCAGTAGGTGTCCTTGTCGCCGACGGCGATCCGCACCGTGACGCCGGCCCGGGCGGCCTGGTCCTTGAAGATCTCGGCGGCCTCCGGGAAGCCGGTGGCGACCGGGGAGGTGTCGAGGGTGACGGTGAGCCGGCCGTGCCCCGCCTCGCGCAGCAGCTTGCGGGCGCGCTTCAGGTCCTGTTCGCGCTGCGGCAGGCCCGTGGCGTAGTAGCGGTAGCCCTTGCCGAACAGGTCGTTGCCGACCTCCCCGGCGCCGGAGAGCGCCCCCCGCACCAGTTCCTCGCGGTCGGCGATGAGGAAGAACGCCTCGCGGACCCGCCGGTCGTCGAAGGGGGCCCGGTCGGTCTTCATGGCGAACGCCTGCATGGCGCTGTTCCGCATCCGGACGATCCGGATCTGTCCGCCGTTCTCGTGGGCGCGGGCCGTGGTGGGGTTCAGCTCGTGCGCGTACTCGACCTGGCAGCCGAGGAGGGCGTTGACGCGGGCCGACTCCTCGCCGGCGATGACGAACTCCAGCTCGGCCAGGTGGGGGGCGCCCTCCCAGTAGTCGTCGAAGCGCTTGACAACGAGGGAGCGGCCGGGCCGGAAGGAGACGAAGCGGAACGGTCCGGAGCCCACCGGCTCCTCGAAGCGGTCGGCTCCCTCCGGCACGATGTACGCGCCGAACGCGGCCAGCACGTTGGGGAATTCGGCGAACGACCGCTTGAGCCGGAACTCCACGGTCCGGTCGTCCACGGCGCGGCTGGCGTCGAGGTCGATGGGCTCCAGGGAGGCCTTCGCGCGGAACGCCCGGTCGGGGTCGGCGATCCGGCGGTAGCTGTGGAGCACGTCCCGCGCGGTGACCGGCTTGCCGTCGTGCCAGTGAGCCGTGCGGAGCGTGACCCGCCAGCGGTCGAGCCCGCCGTGCGGCTCCCAGTGTTCGGCCAGCCGCGGCCGGGCCGTCATGTCGGCCCCGAAGTCGGCGAGCTTGTCGAACAGGGCCTTGGCCCGGGCCGCGTCGACGAACAGGCTGCCCAGGTGGGGGTCGAGCGATTCGGCTGCGCCGCCGCCGGCGAACGCGGCACGGAGCCGCCCGCCGCGCCGCGGCCTGCCGCCGTCGGCGGAACCGGAATCGGCACCGGGGCCGGTGGCGCAGCCGGCGAGGGCGAGGGCCGCGGCGGCACCGGAGCCGGCGGCGAGCGCTCGGCGCCGGGTCATGGCGGAATCGCCGGAGGAGGAGCCGGCGGAAGAGGGCTCAGTGGAGGAGGGGGCGGTCGAGGAGGGGGCAGCGGAGGGGAAGCAGCCGGGGCGGGGTTCGGTCACTGTCGTCCGTCCTGGGTCGGGAGGGGAGCCACGGGGCTCGGGGTGGTTAGAGGGAGCGGGTCGGGTATCGGGCTCGGGGCGGTATCGGGCCCGGCTCGGGGGCGGGTCGGCTTCGCGCGTCGGCGGCGCGGGGGCGCCGGGCGGAGGCGGCGCAAGCGCGCGATGCGTTGGCGACATCGGCGCGGCGCCTCGTGCATCGGCAGCGCAAGTCGCGCGGCGAGCCGGCGACGTCGGCACGGGACACGCCGTGGATCGGCGGTCTCGGGGCCGCGTGGTCAGGTGGAGGTCAGGTGGTCAAGGGGAGGTCAGGGGGGGCAGCCGGGCGACCAGGTGCAGGCGGTCCCCGTCGGCGGTGCCGGCGGGCTCGGGTCCCCCGGGGCGCCAGGCCGGCTCCGTGCGCGGGCCGGGGCCGTCGTGGAGTTCCAGCACCTCGAACCCGGCCGAGGCCAGCACCTGGCGCAGCTCCTGCGGGAAGATCAGCCGCCAGGCGGAGTGCTGTTCCACCGGCGGTGTTCCGGCGTCGGAGGTCCACACCCGCCGTCGGCGGAGCAGTTGGGCGGCGCGGTCGACCCGGAGGGTGGTGGTCGAGGTGTGGGTGGTGCCCTGCCAGGTCAGGTCGCGGGTGCGCGGCCGGTCGAGGAGGTCGGTGCGGCCGAGGAAGTACGCGCCGTTGCGCATCTCGGCGACGAGCAGGCCGCCGGGGGCGAGATGCCGTCGGCAGCTGTCCAGGAAACCGGTCAGCTCGTCGTTGGTGTGGCAGTAGAGCAGGGCGCTGTCCAGGCACAGCACGGCGTCTACGGTGCGCCCCAGGTCGAAGGCGCGCAGGTCGGCGCGGCGGTAGTCGGGGCCGGGGTGGCGGGTGCGGGCGTGGTGGAGCATGGTCCCGGCGAGGTCGATGCCGAGCACGTCGCGGCCCCGCCGGTGGAGCCAGTGCGCGTCGCGGCCGGTGCCGCATCCCGCGTCGAGTACCCGATGCCCGGCGCCGTGCCGGAGCAGCACGTGCTCGGCCCAGCGGGCGGCGATGCGGTCGTCGTCGGGGAACTGGGCCTCGTACAGCTCCGGGTGGTCGGTCAGCAGGTTCCCGCTCATGACACCTTCTCCCGGGAGGTGGCGGTGGCAGCGGCGGGCCGGGGCCGGGGCTCGGGCAGGGCGCGGAGCCGCCGCAGCCGGTCGACCCCGGCGGCCGAGAGCAGTCCGAAGGCGACGCAGCACAGCCAGGGCAGCCAGTCCCGGCCCGTGCCCCGGCCGGTGTCCATGGCCCAGCCGACCGCGGTGTTGCCGACGGCGGCGGCGATGCCGGAGACGACGTAGAAGATGCCGAAGTAGGTGCCGGTGAGCCCTTCCCGGCCGAACTCGGGTATGAGCTCCATGACGAACGGCTGGGCCACCATGATGCCGAGGTAGAGCAGGAACGCTCCGGCGAGGACGGGCAGCAGCCGCAGCGCCGCCTCCCCCGCCCCGTCGGCGGGCGGTCCGCCGAGGGCGGCCGCCGGCGGCAGGAACGCGAGTCCCATGAGGACCAGCCCGGCCGTGATCCAGTGTCCGCGGCTGCCGCGGTGCTTCAGCCGGGTGGTGACGCGCAGTTGCAGGGCGAGGTTGGCGACGGTGCCGACCAGGAACACCGCGCTCGCCGCCCCGGGGAGTCCGGTCGCGGCGCGGGCACCGTCCGGGAGGAGCAGATAGAGCTGGTTCTCCAGGGTGAACATGCCGACCATGGCGGTGGAGAAGGCCAGGAAGCGGCGGTTGGACAGGACTTCGCGCCAGTCCCCCAGCACGCCGCCCCGGTTCGCCGGCACCTCGCGGGCGGGCAGCACGAGGGCCTGGGCGACGGTGAGGACGGCGAAGATCCCGGCCGCGGTGAGCGCGGAGGCCCGGAAGTCGACCAGCAGCAGGGCGCTGCCGAGCAGCGGACCGATCAGTGCGCCGGTGGTGGCGAACATGTTGAACAGCGCGAACGCCTCGGCCTTGCGCTCCCCGGACTCGACGGAGAGGTAGGCGCGGACGGCCGGGTTGAACAGCGCGCCCGCAAGCCCGCTCAGCACGGAGGCGGCGAGCAGTACCGGGAGACCGTCGCCCAGGGCGAACAGGCCGAATCCGACCGTGCGCAGGGCACAGCCCGCGATGATCACGCCGCGGGCGCCGAGCCGGTCGGCGGCCGAGCCGCCGACGATGAACAGGCCCTGCTGGCTGAGGTTCCGCAAGCCGAGCACGATGCCGACGACTGCGGCGCTCATCCCCAGGTCCTCACCCAGGTGGGTGGCGAGATAGGGGATGAGCAGGTAGAAGCCGGTGTTGACGCCGAGCTGGTTGACCAGGAGCAACTGCACGGCGAGGGGGAAGTCCCGGATGGTGCGGAGGGTCTTCACGGGGCGGCCTCTTCTTCGGGTTCTTCGGGTTCTTCGGGTTCTTCGGGGACGGTGCGTGGTTCTTGGGGAGAGGTGCGTGGTTCTTGGGGAGAGGTGCGTGGTTCTTGGGGAGAGGTGCGTGGTTCTTGGGGAGAGGTGCGTGATTCGGGGCCGGAGCGGACGTCGAGTGGGGTGCGGCCCTCGTGACGGGCTGCGGAGCCGAGGCCCGGCGGGGTGCGGTGGGCGGCGGTGACGTAGTCGTCCACGGCTGAGCCGTGATGGTCCCCAGCGGTGACGCGCTGCTCAACGGCCGAGACGCCGAGGCCGGGCGCCGGTGCGGGGCGGACCGTGCCGTCGGTGCCGCCGATGCCCTGCCAGGGGTCGTGGGCGAGGAGGAGATGGCCGTCGAGGTCGACCCAGGTGGCCCGGTCCACGAGGTGCACGGCGGGGGCGATGCCGAGGGAACTGGCGGTGAGACAGCCCAGCATGACGTCGGTGCCGCTGCCCTCCAGTGCCGCGCAGATCCGCAGGGCCCGGTGGACACCGCCGCACTTGGCGAGCTTGATGTTCACGCCCTGGACGCGGCCCGCGAGACGCAGGGTGTCCTCGTACGCCGTCGCGTCCTCGTCGGCGATGACGGGCAGCGGGGAGTGCTCGGCGAGCAGGGCGAGGGTGTCCGGGTCGCCGGGGGCGATGGGCTGTTCCACGGCCTCGACCCCGGCCGCCGCGAAGCGCGGCAGCAGCTTCTCGGCACGGCGGGGGCTCCAGGCGCCGTTGGGGTCGAGCAGCAGCCGGACGGGACCCGCGGCATCCCGCACCGCGGCCACCCGGTCCAGGTCCTCCGCCGGGTCGGGGGATCCGGCCTTGATCTTGAGGACGGTGAAGCCCTGGCCGACCAGGGCGCGGGCCTGTGCCGCGGCCCGGTCCGGGGCGGTGATGCCGATGGTGCGGGCGGTGGCGGCGGCCGGTGCGGCCGGTGCGCCGAGCAGCGCGTGCAGCGGCCGGCCGGCTCGCTTGCCCACGAGATCGAGCAGCGCGCTCTCCAGGGCCGCCTCCACACCGGCGGGTGTGCCGAGCGGCAGCAGGTCACCGTGGTGGAGCGTGTCCAGTGCGGCTTCCGGGTCGGGGAAGCGGGCGAGGGCGTGCGCGAGGCCGTGCAGGGTGCGGGCGGCGTCGGCCGCGGCGAGCCCGAGATAGGCGGAGCCGACGGCTTCGCCGTGGCCGGACACCCCCCGGTGCTCGACACGCACCCACACCGCGTCGCGCGAGAACATGACGGAACGGGAGATCCGCAGGGGTTCCCGCAGGTCGAGGGAGGTGATGCGCACGGTGAGTCTCATGGCCGGTCCTCCTGGCGGGGACGGTGTGTTCCGAGCAGGCCGGGCCCGCCGGGCATTCCGGGTGCTCCGGGCGCTCGCGGTGTTCCCTGTGTCCCGGGGTCGACGACCGTGCGGCAGCGGGTCCAGCCGGTGGCCTCGACGGCGCACGGATGGGGGATCTCGACGGGCCGGTCGGCGGGCGGCCCTCCGGTGCCGAGGCCGTGGGCCAGGCAGTAGTCGTCGTCGAAGACGGTGTGGAGGTAGCGGTGCGGGCCGTCGGGGAAGACGGTGGCGACCGCCGCTCCCGGACGGGTGCGGGCCGCCCAGGCGGAGACCAGGGCGACGGCCCCGGTGCTCCAGCCCCCGCTGACGAAGCAGCCCCGGGCCAGCCGGCGACAGGCGTCCACGGCCTCGACGGGGCCGACCCAGTGCACCTCGTCGAACAGCTCGTGCCGCACGTTGCGCGGGTGGATGCTGCTGCCGAGGCCCCGCATCAGCCGGGGCCGGCCGGGCTGTCCGAAGATCGTGGAGCCGATGGAGTCCACCCCGATGACGTGCAGTCCGGGCCAGCGGCGGCGCAGCGGCCCGGTGATCCCGGCGCTGTGCCCTCCGGTGCCGACGCTGCACACCAGCACGTCGAGGTGGTCGAGCGTGTCGCCGATCTCGGCGGCCATGGCGGCGTACCCGGTGGTGTTGTCGGGGTTGTTGTACTGGTCGGGCCAGTAGGCGTCGGGGAGTTCGGCGAGCAGTTCACGCAGCCGGGCGATGCGGGCGGCCTGCCAGCCGCCGACGGGCGCCGGCCGGTCGACGAGTTCGAGCCGCGCTCCGTGGGCCCGCAGCAGCCGGCGCATGGACGCTTCGAGTTCGGTGTCGCCGACGAGCACGATCGGGTGGCCGAGGGCCTGTCCGGCGAAGACCAGTCCGAGTCCGAGCGTGCCGGAGGTGGACTCCACCACAGGTGCGCCGGGCCGCAGTTCGCCGCGCGATCGGGCACCGTGCAGCATGGCGACGGCGGCCCGCGCCTTCATCCCGCCCGCGCCCTGGGCCTCCAGCTTCGCCCAGAAGCCGGGGTGGGGCAGTGGCAGGGGCGCGGTGATCCGGGCCATGGGAGTGCGGCCCAGCAGGGCCAGCAGCTCCGGCGCGGCGGGCTGTTCGGTGACGGTCGTGGTCATCCCGCACCTCCCGCGCCGTGGGGCGCGCCGCCGTAGCGGTGGACGGTGCCGGGGCCACCGTCGAGCCAGAAGAAGGGGTAGGGCTCGGCGCTGACCGCGGTGACCCCGGCGCCCAGGAACCGCGGCAGCACGGCGCTGCCGGTCTGAGCGAACAGCACGAACGGCTTGGCCGTGGCGCGGGCGTGCTCCAGCAGCGGCTCGAACGTGCCGTTGCCGAGCGTCATCCCCGAGGCCAGGATCGCGTCGCAGTGCGGGAGTTCCGCCATGGCGTCGGTGCGGATCCGGTCGCCCCACTCCGTGGTGCCGCCCTTGAGGTCGCAGGGCACGTACGCCGTGCCGCGCTCCCGCAACTGCTCCAGCAGGGAGTTGACGACACCGACGACCAGCACCCGCCGCACCGCGGGAGCAGGCGGCAGCAGCTCGACGACGGCCCGGGCGCGGGCCCGCGACTTGTCCAGGCTGCTCCCGGCGGGCAGCGGATACGGCTGCGCCCCCTGCTGCGGCGTGTGCGGGAGCCGGTGCATCAGATAGGCGTCCAGCGCGGCGACCCGCACGGCCCGCAGCGGGTGGTCGAGCAGCCCGGCGACATCGGCGCCGACGCAGTCGTCGAGGGTCGACGGAGAGAGCGCGCCGGGCTCCACGGCGCACGAGCCGACAGCCTCGGCGAGCCGCAGGCTGAGTACCTCGTTGCGATAGCCGCCAGCGCGCCCGTCGTGGCGCACCGCCTGGCAGGTGGTGAAGGCGAGGGCGATGTGCAGCCGGGCCGGGTCGGGACCGAACTCCCCGTCCCGGACCCGGCGCACGAGCTCGGCCCAGGTACGGGCCGGGGCGGGAACCGGGGTGGTGGGCACCGTGGAGGCGGTGGCGAGGGGCACCGGCGTCGAGGTGGTTGATGCGGCCGTCACCGGACACCCTCCACAGCATCGGCAGACGCAGACGCATGCTCACGCTCTTGTCGGGCCGGCGAGGGGTGACCGGCAGACGTCACCGGCCGATGCTCGGCGGGGTACGGTCCGGTCGGCTCCGCGGGCTCCCCCGGCACGGTGGTTTCCGTACCTCGTGGGGTGTCCATACCTCGTGGGGCATCCGTACCTCGTGGGACGTCCGCGTCTCGTGGTGCATTCGTACCTCGTGGTGCGTTCGCACCTCGTGGGCCGTTCGCACCTCGTGGGCCGGCCGTACCTGCGTCCTCGAAACGTAGGGTTCCGTCATCGGCGTACCGGGGGCGCAGTCCGGCGAGGATCTCCTCCACCCGGGCTCGGGCTCCGGCCCCCGTGGTGTCGACGGCCAGGACGTGCCCCAGGTACTCGTTGTTGCTGGTGGCCGTGCGTACCGTCCGGCCGGGTTCGGCCAGCTGCAGTTCCCGGACCCCGGCCGCGCGTCCGGCGGCGCCCGCCCCGTCGAAGCCGGTGAGTTCGCCGTCCCGGTCGGGCAGCAGGAAGCCGATGGCCGCGCTGCGCACCCCCGTGGGGCGAGGGTTCAGATCGGGCCGGCGGCCGAGCGCCACGTCGACGGCCGCGGCGGCGAGGTCGACTCCGTTGACGTGCCGCACCAGTTCGGTGATGCGGTTGCCCGCCGGGCGCGGGTTGACCTCGACGACGCGCGGGCCCCGGTCCGTCAGTTTGATCTCGGTGTGGGCGACCACCTGGTCCAGGCCGAGAGCGCCGAGCGCCGCCACCGCCGTGCCGGTCGCGGCGCGTTCCCGGTCCGCGTCCAGTCCGGCCGGGAACATGTGCCCGGTCTCGATGAACGACGGGGCGCCGCCCACGCTCTTGTCGGTCACCCCGACCACGTGGCACGTGCCGTCGTGGGACACGGTCTCGACGCTCACCTCCGGCCCGGTGAGCAGCTCCTCCAGCAGAACGGCGGGGGCGCGGCGCTGCCCCCTGGCATTGACGGGGAGGCCGCGCAGCGCCTGGTAGCAGTCGGCGAGTTGGGCCTCGTCGGCGACCTCCCGGACATACATTCCGGCGCACAGGTCGACCGGCTTGACGACCAGGGGGAAGCCGATCCGCCCGACGGCCGCGACGACCTCGGTCCAGTCCTCGCACACGGCGTAGCGCGGGCCGGGCACGCCCGCGGCCTCCAGGGCCCGCCGGGTCGCGTCCTTGCGGCAGGCTGCCTCCACGGCGTGCGGGTCCGGCCCGGGAAGCCCGAGGTGTTCGGCGACGCGTGCGACGGCCGGGAGGTAGTAGTCGCAGGACGACAGCACGCCGTCGAACTCGAGCACCTCGTGCAGCCGGGCCGCGTGGGCCAGCAGTGCGGAGAGGTCGTTGGTGTCCGCGGTGACGACGTTGTGCGCGGCGAGCAGCGGATGTGGCGCGCCGGGCGGGGCGGACCGCAGGTAGTGGTGCAGGTCCCTGGTGAGGAACGTGAATCGGTGCCCGGCTTCGCCGATGGCACGCGGCAGCAGCCTGCTCATGGCTCCCACCCAGCTCTCGATCATCAGCAGATGTCCCACGGTGTCCCTTCCAGTGGTGCGGCCCGTCGTCGAGGGCAGCGGCGTTGACCGAGCAAGACGATATCGATAATCATTTTCATTGTCATCCCGGAGCCCTCCGCGCATCGACGCCCGTGCCGATCCGCACGCAAGAAACGAGATCCATGAACTCCCCCGCACCACGCCGCCGTTGGCATTCACCCGCCCTGATCTGCACCGCAGTCGCCCTCGTGACCTCGGTCACGCCGAATCTTCCGGCCCGCGCCGGGACCGCATCGGCGGGAGGCGCGGTGGCACCCGCCGAGCGGCCGCGCTTCGCGCCGTGCCCCGAAGACGTCCCCGCCCCGCCCGCACCCGACCGCATCGAATGCGCCACGCTGCGGGTACCGCTCGACCGGCGGCACCCCGAGGGCCGCCGCACCGACCTCGCGATATCCCGCATCCCCGCCTCCGGGAAGCCGTCCGAGCGGCGCGGCATCCTGTTGGTCAACCCCGGCGGGCCGGGCGGCACCGGACTCGACTACGCCACCACCAAGCGGGCCAAACTCCCCGAACCGGTGCGCCGCTCGTTCGACGTGATCGGCTTCGATCCGCGCGGCACCGGGCGCAGCGGCCCGGCGGACTGCGGCCGCATGGGCGGGCTGTTCGACGCGCCCGGACGCGACCCCCTGCCGCACGACGCGCCCTCCGAACGCGCTCTGCTCGACAGCCTGCGGCGCACCGCGGAGGACTGCGCCTCCGGAACGGGCACCGCCCTCCCCCACCTCGGCACCACCGACGCGGCACGGGACATGGACGCCATCCGGGCCGCCCTCGGCGAACGCCGGCTCAGCTTCCTCGGCGTCAGCTACGGCACCTATCTGGGCGCCGCCTACGCCGCGCTGCACCCCCGGCGGGTCGACCGCATGGTGCTGGACAGCGTCGTCGCCCCCGAGGACTGGCACGACTTCGACCTCCGCCAGGCCGAGGCGCTGCTCCGGGCGCGTAATACGTTCTTCGACTGGGCCTCCGCGCACCCCGCCCGGTTCCGGCTCGGCGCGACGCGCGCGGAGGTCCGCGCCCACTACACGCGCGCCCGCCTCGGCCTCGCCGGGCGTCCGCTCGACGGCTTCGGACCCGCCGGGTTCGACCGGGCGGTCTACCGGGCGCTCGGCCGCACCGAGCGCTGGACCGGCCTGGCCGCGGGGATCCGTACCTACCTCGACCACGGCACGGTGGACGGGCTGCGACCCGCCGAGCCGTTCGCGGGCCCCGAGTCCCGGACCTACGAAGCCGCCAACCGCGCCGTCAAATGCGCCGACGGCCCCGGGCCCACTCCGTCGCGGATCCGGCACGACCTGGACCGGCTGCGCTCCCGTGACCCGCTGCCGGTGCTCACCGGCATGGAGGCCTGGACCTGCGCCTACTGGTCCCACCGGCCGGACCACCGGACCGCGCTCGGCTCAGCGGCCGCTCCCCCGGCCCTGCTGGTGAACTCGGCGCACGACCCGGTGACCCCGCTCCCGGGGGCACGGGCCATGCACCGCCGCCTGCCCGGATCGCGGCTGGTGACGCTCCACCAGGACTACTCGCACGGCGTCTTCGCCAGCCGCGGCAACGCCTGCGTGGACACCACCGCCGCCGATTACCTGGTGCGGGGCACCGTGCCACGGCAGGACGTCCACTGCACGGGGCCGGGGCTGCCGACTCCCGGTGAGAGTACGTCGAGGTAAGGGGCGCCGGTGACGGTACGTCGGGGTGAGGCGGGGGGCCGGTGACGGTAGGTCGGGGTTAGGGGCCCGCGGCAGACGGTGGTCGGGGTCGGGGTGGGACGGTGCTTGGCTTGAGGGGGCTTGGGCGGACGGACAAGCGGGGGTCGGCTCGGTGGGGCCGCCCCGGCCCGGCGGGGCGGTCTGCCGGACTCCCATCCGGGTGGGGCCCTCCCCCTCCCCTCCCCTAACCCATTTCCCGTTCCGTGGACCCACGGTCCGACCTCGGTGCGTCTGCGCGCCGTGCCGCGGGCAGCACGGAGCTCCTCCACGGGATTCACCACCGCGCCACGGCCCGGAGTACGGGAATGGCCGGATCACGCTCTAAGGTCTGTCTTCCGAACCGGGCTCGGCAGAGGAGCGAGGCCCGGTGAGGGCCACACTCCCCACGAAGCCCGGGGAGCGCCACCCGGCGGCGACGCGCTCCCGGATCCGGAGCATCACCGGCCGGGAACACCGCCGTGAGGTGCGGCCCCGGGCGCGTGGACACGGCACGATCGGTACGGCAGACCGGTCCGGCGCATCCGGCACCAAGCGCCGGACACTAGACGAGGAGCAGTGATGACCAATCCCGCCGAGCGGCTCGTCGACCTGCTCGATCTGGAACAGATCGAGCTGAACATCTTCCGCGGGCGCAGCCCAGAGGAGTCCCTGCAGCGTGTGTTCGGCGGCCAGGTGGCCGGGCAGGCCCTGGTGGCCGCGGGGCGGACCACGGACGGAGAACGGCCGGTGCACTCCCTGCACGCCTACTTCCTGCGGCCCGGGCGGCCCGGCGTGCCGATCGTGTACCAGGTGGAGCGGGTCCGGGACGGCCGCTCCTTCACGACCCGCCGTGTGGTGGCCGTGCAGCAGGGCCGCACCATCTTCAACCTCACCGCCTCCTTCCATCTGCCGGAGTCCGGCATCGAACAACAGCTGCCCATGCCCCAGGTCCCCGGACCGGAGGACCTGCCGAACCTTGCGGACGAGATCCGGGAACACCTCGGAGCGCTGCCCGAGAGGCTCGAGCGCATGGCCCGGCGGCAACCCTTTGATATTCGCTATGTCGATCGGCTGCGCTGGTCCGAGGAGGAACTCAAGGGCGTCGAGCCGCGCAGCGCCGTGTGGATGCGGGCCGTCGGACCGCTGGGTGACGACGAACTGACGCACACCTGCGCGCTCACCTACGCAAGCGACATGATGCTTCTGGACGCCGTCCGCGTACCGGTGGAACCGCTCTGGGGCTCGCGCGGGTTCGACATCGCTTCCCTGGACCACGCCATGTGGTTCCACCGGCCGTTCCGGGCGGACGAGTGGTTCCTGTACGAGCAGGAGTCCCCCATCGCGACCGGAGCGCGCGGGCTGGCACGGGGCCAGATCTTCGACCGCCAGGGCCGACTTCTGGTGTCCGTGATGCAGGAGGGCCTGTTCCGCAGGATCGACGACTGATGCCGGGACCTCGCCCCGGGAATTCTCGTACCCCGACCCTCCAGCGGCGCCGGCCCGGGGCATGGGGCACGAAGGCAAGGGCGCACGGGGGCTCCTGGCTCCGAGGACCGGTGTTCGACAACCACGGGGTCCCTACCCATTGCTGTCACGCACCCCGGGGAACCGGCTCCCCGGCCCCAGGCTCCTCGCGCCGAACCGACTCCGGCTGCTGCACAGCGGCGCCGGGTCCTGCCGCCACCTGATGTGCGCGGTCCGGCTTCCTCCCGCCTTTCGTCCCGGGCTTCCGCCCCGGGCCCGGTGCAGGCGTCCGACGGCTGCCGGACTCCGACTTCCGCCCCGGGGGCCGACGGGCCCCACCCACGAGGGCCCGGCCGGCGCGTGGCACGGCCGCCGGGGCGGTCGGAGCCGTCGGAGCGGTCGGAGCCGTCGAAACAGACGGACCGGTCGAAGCGGTCGGAGCCGTCGGAGCAGGCACAGCTGGGGCAGCGGACGCGCGCCCCGGACCGCACTCGTCGCGCCGTGGCGGCGCCTCCCTTGGCGCCGCCTCACCCAACGGACCGGCCCCGTCGGGCGGTTCCGGCCGCGGTCTCCTGCCGGACCGGGCATCCGGCGCCGAGCGTGCCGCTCTCGCTTCCTCCAAGGAGAGCACCAGACCGATCCGGTGCCAAAGGATCTCGTCCGGGTCATCCGCGATGATCAGCCGCCGCACCACGCTCCAGGTCGGAGTCTCGGCACGAGGCACGGGCACCAGGGCGGGCCGCAGCCCCCGCAGGTAGTCGCGCTCGGCGGGATCCTCGACGACGGCCGCGAGCTCCTCGGGGCCGAGCACCGCGGCTGACACCGCCGCGCGCTCCCATGGGTCCTCCGCCTGCCGCGCCAGTTGCCCGATCCGGCGACTGCGCCAGTTCCGGGCCCGCCAGTCCTCTCCGGCGTCCAGCATCGCCCGGAGGTTCTTGGGTGTACTGCCGGTCAGCAGGCCCGGGTGGCGTGCCGCGAACGTCCGCAGCTCCGCGGCGGCATAGAGCCACACCACGGCCCGATAGCGGTTGATGCGAAAGGTCACCGGGCTGAAGCAGCCCACCTTCGCGAGACGGGTGAAGCGCTCCGGCGCGATCCCCATCAGCTCCGCCGCCGCTGCCGTCCCCAGGAGCCGGACGCGCTCCCGCAGCCCCCGCGGGTAGCCCTCGCCTCGAGTCAGCCGGGTCACTTCGGCTCGGGGCACCCGTTGACGGCCCGAGCCGGGCTCGGCGACCGTCCGCACTTCGTCCAGTTGGACCGCGAGGTCCAACTCCCTCGGCTTCAGGCCCAACTCCGCCGCGGCCCTTGGGAGCGCAAGCGTCTCCTCGGTACCCGGTACTCCTGGTACTCCTGGTACTCCTGGTACTCCATGCCGTACTGCCATGACGGTCCTCCCCCGACCACGCTCCACGATCCGTTCACTCTCAGTGACGACCGTAGCCGGGTTGCGCTCACAGCGCCGGGCCTGTGGATAACTCTTCGCGAGTGCAGGTGACGGTCGCCCCGTCGCGCCGCGGAGACCTCCCTGTGGGACGGGCACGTCGGGAGCAGCCGCCGACGCCCATCGGGAGCAGCCGCCGGAGAGGACGGCCCCGGAGACCGCTCCCTCCGCAGGCGGATATCCGCCGGAGCAAGGACGGGGGAGAGACCGCCGTCGGAAAAACCGTCAGGGACCGCTGTACGGGGAGCCGCCCCCTCCGGACGCGTGCCGGGCCATGCGGCCCACCGCCGGCCCGGGGCCCCGCCCCGAGCACCAGCCCATCGAGCGCAGCGAGCAGCCGAAGAACCGAAAGCCGAGAGCCCACAAGCCCACAGCCCACAGCCCACAGCCCACAGCCCACAGCCCACAGCCCACAGCCATGCGGAACGGAACGGAATCGCGGGGAATTCCGTTCCGCCCACCGCGTCAGAGGCCGCTGATCGTCCCGCCGTGCTGCCGGGCGGCAACCGCCAGGTGCTCGCCGACCCGGTTGACCAGCAGCGTCATCTCGTAGGCCACCTGACCGATGTCGGCATCGGCGGTGCCGAGCACGCACAGGCAGCTGCCGTCGCCGGCGGCCGTCACGAACAGCACACCGTCGTCGAATTCGACCATGGTCTGCCGCACCCGGCCGACGCCGAAGTGGTGCCCCGAGCCCTTGGCGAGACTGTGCAGCCCGGAGGAGACGGCGGCGAGGTGTTCCGCGTCCTCCCGCGCGAGCGCTTCGCTCGCCGCGGTGACCAGACCGTCATTCGACAGCACCAGGGCGTGCCGTATGTGCGGAACCCGTTTTGTCAGATCGTCCAGCAGCCAGTCGAGTTCTTTGTCGAGGGCCATGCGGTGCCTCCCCGTCGGCGGTTCGGTGCGACTTCCGTGCCAGCCTGTCCCACCTCGGCCATCCGGGCAACCCGCTGACCACGGACCGGGCGTCGCAGCGCGCGGTGCCCTCACCCATGGCACAGGATGGACCGCATGGCACACACGATGAGTCATGACGAGTGGCGCGCGTTCGTCACGCAGGGTACCCGCACCGCGAAGGTGTCCACCGTGCGGGCCGACCGGGCCCCGCACGTCGCCCCGGTGTGGTTTCTGCTGGACGGCGACGATCTGGTCTTCACCACCGGCAAGGAGACCGTCAAGGGGCGCAATCTGACCCGCGACCAGCGGGTGGCCATCTGCGTGGACGACGACCGGCCGCCGTTCGCGTTCGTCACCCTCACCGGGCGGGCCGAGCTGAGCGAGGACCTGTCGGATCTCCGGAAGTGGGCGACGCGGATCGCCGCCCGCTACATGGGGGCGGATCACGCCGAGGAGTTCGGCGCCCGGAACGCCGTGCCGGGCGAGGTGCTGGTGCGGGTGCACATCGACCGGGTCGTCGCCATGGCCGGCCTGGCCGACTAGCGAAGGCGTCGGCCGATCCGACGGACGACCACCGCTGCGGTGGTACTACCGGCCCGGCCGCCGGCGCTCGCCGTACGGGCCCGACCTGTCGGCCGGGCCTCCTCGTCGCGATCCGAAGGGCCCGGGTGGCGCGTCCTCCTGATGCCCTATGACGTCACACCCCGAAGCGAGAACTCTGTGGCGAGCCCCGGCCGTCACAGGCGAACATGCCCTGTATGACCGACCAACCCGCGCGATGGACCCAGGCAACCGTCCACCCCGACATGTGGGCCGACCCGGACAACGATCCCCGCAACAACGAGGGCCCCGGTCCGGACGGCGAGCCGGCGACGCTGCAGGACTTCCTGACGAACTACCGCATGACCCTGCGGATGAAGTGCGAGGGCCTGGATGCGGGCAAGCTGGCCCGTCGGTCGGTTCCGCCGTCGACCATGTCGCTGCTCGGCCTGGTCCGGCACCTTGCCGAGGTGGAACGGGAGTGGCGCAACTGGATCAGTGACGGTGACCCGCTGCCGAAGCTGTACGGCGAGCGTGACGCGGACTTCGGCGGAGCAGTCGCCGAGCAGACCGTGGTCGACGCCGCGTTCTCCGATCTGGAGCGTGAGCAGGCCGCGACCGACGCCGCGCTGGCCGAGTACCCGGACCTGGGCGAGCGCGTGGGGAAGGACGGGAGCTCGGTCCGGGAACTGCTGGTGCACCGGGTCGAGGAGTATGCCCGTCACTGCGGGCACGCCGACCTGTTGCGCGAGTGCGTCGACGGAAGGGTGGGCCAGTGACCGGGGCGGGGTTTCACACCCGCCCCCATCGGCACGTCACCCCGGAGTGAAGGCCTCGGGCGTCGGCCGATCTGCGGGGAGGCCGGAAGATCGGCCGAGGCCGACGCGCTCTGCCGGGCCGCCTTGTCGACGCGGCCGCCGACCGGCCGGGCGCGGCGCTCCGGCCCTCTCAGGGGGCCCCGCTGCGGCCGGGTGTCGGCACTGCATCCGGCCGCCCGGGGCCCAGCCCGGCGAGGTCCTTGGTGACCAGATGCAGCCAGACCGCGGTGTTCGTCGCCCCGAGGACGGCACGGCTGTCCATCCCCGGGTTCACCGCCGGGACCTCGGGCACGGCCCCGTCGGCGTCCGCCCCGCACCACCGCACCGGCCGGCCGCTGCCCAGCCGGGCGGCCAGCGCTTCGCCCTCCTGCTCGACACGGCGCGCCACCCCGGTGAGGTGTCCGCGCACCCCGGGCCCCGCGTCCAGCGCCCCGGGCGGGTAGTGCACCGTCAGGCTCTCGGCGCCGAGCACCATCTCCCAGCCGGTGCCGAACAGCGCCTGCCAGTCGACGTGCGGCAGCGCGGGGTCGGTGCGCTCGGAGGCGTACATCTCGTACGCGGCCTGGGCCAGCCCCATCGTCTGCCGGGCCGCCGCGTTGGCGGTTCGGGCCGCGGTGACGGACACCGGATCGCCCGGCGGGCCGGACACCATGTCGACGGCGGCGCGGACGGCCGCTCCGGCGCGGTCCATGAACTCCGCGGCGAGTCGGCACAGTTCACCGGAGCTCCCCCGCGGCCAGGCGACCGTCCCGATCAGGGCCCCGACCACGCCGCCCACCAGCACGTCGACGAACCGCACCTCGGCGAGCGTCCAGTTGACCGGGGACAGCTGGGCGAACGCCATGGACACCACCAGGGTGAAGAGGCCCTGGACCGCTGCCGGCCCGATCAGCGAGGCGCAGAAGGCGAAGAACATCAGCGGCGGCAGCAGCAGCCGGTAGACCACCTGGTGGTCGGCCACGGCGGTCAGGACGACGGCCGCGGAGGCCGCGCCGCAGAGCGTGCCGATCAGCGCCTGCCGCAGTGACGTCCGGGTGTCGGCGGCGGTGCCGCGCATCAGCGTCAAGGTGGCGAGCAGGACCCAGAAGCCGTGGGTGAGCGCCAGCGGTGCCACCACCAGCCGGGCCGCGGCCAGGGCGAGAGCGGTGCGCACCGCCCCCTGCCAGTACACCGAACGGCGGGTCAGATGGGCGTGGAAGCGCCGCATCCACAGGGCGGCGGCCGACTGGCGGGCGTAGCGGAACGGTGGTGCCACCCGGCTCACGGCGGCCCGCCCCTCGGCGGCGACGCGGCTCGCGGTCACGAAGATCTGGCCGTTGAGGGCGGCCTGCCGGGCCAGGACGTCCCAGGGGGCCCGGCGCGCCCAGTCGCCGGGGTCGGTCCGCAACGCGCCCGCCCGTTCCTCGGCCAGCGCCTTGAGGCCGTGGGCCAGCAGGGGGGCGTCCGCCGGTACGACGCCGGCGGTCAGCGCGTCCGCGGTGCGGTCCAGGGTCCGCGCCACTTCGGCGAGCAGCGCCTGGCCGGCCGCGGCGGGCGCCACCGGGCGGGCGCCCGAGAGGTCCTCCAGGTGGGTGCCGAGCCGGCGCAGGGCCATGGCGGCCTGGCTGAGGGCGCGGTCGTGGGCGGAGGGTGAGGCGGGCCGCTCCAGATGGGGCAGGTGGATGGGCCGGAGCGCGTTCAGGGCCGCCAGCGCCTCGGCGGCGGCCTCCGCGTCCCGGTCCGCCGGGGTCTTCGGCGCCGCACCCGGCTCCGGGTCGGCCGGCGCCTGCCCGGTGGCGTGACCGTGCCGGTCCGGCGCGGCGGCCGGGTGGTGGTTGCTGTCCGGGGCCGGGTTCCGGTCCGGTGCCGGCAGCCGGCCGAGCCAGGCGGCGAGCGCGGTGGCCGCCCGGGCCAGCCGCTCCTCGTACCGGGTGGGCACCGGGTCGGGCCAGAGGAACCGCTGGGCCACCGCGAGGCCCAGGACGCCGATGGTGACACCGGTCAGCCGGGAGCCGAGCGTGTCCAGTGCGTAGGGCGGAAAGCACGGCAGGATGTAGAAGAGCTGGAGGCCGTTGGCGGTTCCGCGGAGCGCGGGCCCGGCGACTCCGGCGAAGCTGACGACGAAGCCCACCACGGCCATGCCGGCGGCCGCGGCCCAGGTGTTGCCGGCCAGCACGGTTCCGGCGGTGACGAGCGCCCAGGCCGCCGGAAGGGCGCCCAGGCAGATGCGGGACTGGCGCCGGGGCGGTGGTGGCAGCCGGGACAGCGCCCCCAGTGCCACCGCTCCGAACAGCGCGTACACCGCCATCACGGCGTCGTCGAACACATAGCGGGTGAGGTAGAAGCCGGTGCAGGCCACGAGCGTCACCCGGGCGGCCTGCCGGATGACGACGAGGCCCGGGTCCTTGCGGCGCAGGGTGTCCAACGGCGTCACGTCAGGCCGCTCCGGATCGTCCGGCGACGGCGGTCCGCAGCCGGTCCGGGGCGGGTCCACGCACGACTCATGCGCGACATTCTTCTCATACCGCACCCCGGATGCAGCCCGGCGCTCCGGTCCGGCTCCGTGCGGGACACCCGGCCCGCACCCGCCACGCCACGCGTGCCGGGCCCCGCTCCCCCGCGGCGGCCGTCGCGGCGCGGCAGCGGTACGAACCGGTATGGCACGTCACCTCGGTGAACCGACGTCGGTGCACGGCGCGGGCGGCGTCAGCCCACCGAGGCGAGCAGCCGGGCGGAGTGCACCCGGCCCGCGTACTCGACCAGCCGGACCAGCACCTCCTTGCCGGAGTCCCGGTCCCGCGCGTCGCACAGCACCACCGGGGTGCCCCGTTCCAGGTCGAGGGCGCGCGACACCTCGTGGGCGCCGTACGTCCGGGCCCCCGCGAAGCAGTTGACCGCCACCACGAACGGGATGGAGCGGTGCTCGAAGAAGTCGACGGCCGGGAAGCACTCCTCCAGCCTGCGGGTGTCGGCGAGCACGACGGCGCCGAGCGCGCCGGTGGACAGCTCGTCCCACAGGAACCAGAAGCGGTCCTGCCCGGGGGTGCCGAAGAGGTAGAGGGACAGGCCGGAACGGATGGTGATGCGACCGAAGTCCAGGGCCACGGTGGTGGTGGTCTTGCGGTCGACGCCGCAGGTGTCGTCGATGTGCTGCCCGGTGGCACTGAGCCGTTCCTCGGTGCGCAGCGGGCGTATCTCGCTCACCGAGCCGACCAGGGTGGTCTTGCCCACCCCGAAGCCGCCCGCCACCAGGATCTTCAGTGCGAGATCCGGTTCGGGGGGCTCGGCGGCGGCTGCCGCGGACCGGTCGGTGACGTCAGAGCGCACGGAGTCCATCGATCACTTCTCTCAGAATGTCCTGGTCGGGAAGGTGGCCCGGGGGCGAGGGGCAGCTGACGCGCAGGCAGTCGAGGGCCAGCAGATCGCCGAGGAGTACCCGCACCACGCCCAGCGGGAGCCCGGATGCGGCGGCCAGTTCGGCGACGGAGCGGTGCCGGGAACGGCAGAGGCCGAGCAGCGTCCGGTGCTCCGGGCCGAGGTGTGCCGGGCCTGCGTCGTCGAGGGTCCGGCCATCGACGGTGACCTGGCTGAGCAGGTCCAGGCCGAGGGCCGGGGATCCGGGCTCGGGGCGCGTCCGTCCGTCGGTCATGGCGTAGGGGCGGACGAGTGGGCCCGCCGCGGAGTCGAACCATTGCCCGCCGTGCCGCGGTGGGGTGCGGTGCGCCGGGCCGGCCGACGCCGTCAGCACCGCGGTGCCCGGGGTGGCGGGTGACGGTCCGTCGGGGTGTGGGTGCGGGGTCATCGCGTCGCCTCCCGTCCGGCTCAGCCCGCGGCCGGCGGGTGCGGCGCGGCGCGGTGGGCGGGGTCGGCGCGACGGGCCGGGGTGGCCAGGTGTTCGCCCACCCGTTTGATGAGCCGGGCCATCTCGTAGGCGACCATGCCCACATCGGCGCCGACGGTGGTGAGGACGGCCAGGCAGGAACCGTCCCCCGCGGCCGCGACGAACAGGAGGCCGCCGTCCATCTCCACCATGGTGCGGTGGACGTCGCCGGCCCGGAAGCGCCGGCCGGTCCCGGCGGCGAGGCTGTGGAACCCGGCAGCCACGGCGGCCAGGTGCTCGGCGTCGTGGCGGGTGAGGCCGTCCGTGGTACCCACGGTCAGCCCGTCGTCGGAGAGCACCACTGCGTGCCGGATCTCGCGGATCCGGGTGGCCATGTCGTCCAGCAGCCAGTCGAGTTCACGGGTGCGGTAGGCGGCTTCGAGCCGGGCGCCGATCCGGTGGGGCTCGGTCATGGGCGGTCTCCTTCGCGGGTCGCGTGGCTGCGCCGGCCGCGTGCCCAGCCCTCGGCGAAGGCCGTCATGCGGGCGCGGGCCACGTCCGGGGTGCGTTCGCCGGCTCCGGTGTCGGGTTCCGTTTCCGGTTCCGGGGTGGCGCGCAACCGGGGTGCCAGGCCGGCCTGGCGGATCCGGCGGGGCAGCGCGTCGTCGGCTTCGCCGGCGGCCCGCGCGTGCTCCGGTCCGGCGGGGCGGTCGGTGGGGAGGGCCGGCTGTGCGACGGGTCCCGGTCCGGGATTCGGCTCCAGCGGCCTCGGATCCGGCTTCCGTCGCTGCTCGGGCCCGGTCGGCGATTCCTCGCCCTCTTCCGGTTCCAGTTCCTCTTCCGGTTCCGGTTCCTCTTCCGGTTGCAGGAGCACTCGGGGCACCAGGACCACGGCCGTGGTGCCGCCGTACGCGGAGGGGCGCAGCGAGACCTTCACTCCGTGCCGTGCGGCCAGCCGGCTCACCACGAACAGTCCCAGCCGGTCGCTGTCGAAGAGGTCCGCGGCATCCGGCGTGCCGAGGCGCCGGTTGGCCGCCGCCAGGGCTTCGTTGCCCATGCCGAGCCCCCGGTCCTCGATCTCGAGCGCGCAGCCGGCGCCGACCGGTTCACCGCTGACCCGGACCCGGGTGTTCGGGGGTGAGAACTGGGCGGCGTTCTCGATGAGTTCGGCGAGCAGGTGGCGCAGGCCGGAGGCCGCGACGCCGGAGACGGACACCTCGGGCAGCGGCCCCGGCTCCACCCGGGCGCCGTCCTCGGTCTCGGACACGGCGGCACGCACGACCGCGGACAGCGGTACGGGCAGCCGTCCGGTCCGCCCCGGGGCGGCGCCCGCCAGGACGATGAGGCTCTCCGCGTGCCGCCGCATCCGGGTGGTGAGCTGGTCGAGACGGATCAGCTCACCGCGGGTGTCGGGGTCCTCCGCGCACCGCTCCATGCAGTCCAGCAGGGCGAGTTGGCGGTGGACCAGGACCTGGCTGCGCCGGGCGAGGCCGACGAGGACGCCGGACACCGCCCCGGCGAGCTCGGCCCGTTCGGCGGCGGCGCGGAGCGCCTCCCGGTGGACGCTCTCCAGGGCGGCACGGACCTGGGCGATCTCGTCGTCGGTGGCGTTGCAGGCGGCGCCACCACAGGTGGTGGCCACGGCTGCGGCGTCCGCCGGGGCCGGGGGGATCTCGGTGGGGAAGTCGATCGACTCGCCGGCCCGGATGCGCCGGATCGCCTCGGGCAGGGTGCCGTGGGCGAGTTCGCGTGCGCTGTCCCGGAGCGCGCCGAGCTCCGTGACCAGGCCTCGGCCCAACCGCAGGGAGACGGCGAGGGAGACGAGCAGGGCGCACAGTCCGGCGGATGCCGCGATTCCGGCCGGGCCGGTGAACGCCCGGACGACCGGATCGCCCTGTCCGGCCGCCGAGGACCTGACGGCGCGCTCCAACGCCGCCAGAGTGCCGTCCAGTTCCCGCCGCGGCGCCTCCCAGGCGGCGGCCGGTGCGGCGGCCGCCGCCGCGCGTCCGGGGTCGGCGCCGAGCACCTGGTCCTCCACCGCACGCACCTCGGCGTGGGCGCCGCTGCGGGCGACCACGGCCCACTGCCGGGACTCGATGGCGCCCAAATCGGCCACGGCTGTCGCCTCGTGGGCGCGGCGGGTGGCGACGGCGCCGGTGAACTGCCGGTAGGCGGCGCCGTTCAGCGAGCGGGCCGGGCCGGCCGCGGCGAGCAGGGCGTCCTCGCGGGCGAGCTGTTCCCGGGAGCGGGAGAGCGCCGTCGCGGCGCGTTCCCGCGCGGTCGGGCGGGCGCCGGCGAGTGTCTGCTCAGCGGTGAGCGCGGCGTCGATGACCTCGGTGTACGCGGCGTAGACCGCGTCGCGGCTCTCCCTCCCGGGACCGGCGGCGCGGGTTTCGGCCAGACTGCCGGCCAGGGTGACGAAGGTGACGACGCGGCGGGCCGCCCTCGGGGGCAGACCGTCCGCCACCGTGCGGCCACCGGCGAGGCGGAGGCGGCCGACCGCCCCGTCCGTGCGCCGGGCGTGGTCCTCGACCGGGCCGGCCGTGCCCCGTGCCCCGCCGGCGAGCCGTCGCAGGGCGGCGCTCCGCTCGCCCTGGAGCGCGGCGACGGCGGCGGCGATCGGCGCCCGGACCCGGGTGTCCGCCTCCCTGGCTTCGTGGAGCCGTACGGCGTCCCGGACCACGCCTGCGGTGACGAGGACCCACAGCGCCAGCAGCGCGGCGACGGGCACGGTGACCGTCCAGGCGATCCGTGCCCGTACGGTCCGGGGACGCGGTATCCGGGGGCCGCCGGCGAACCGGCGCCGGGCGCGTCCCGTCGGGGGCCGGTCCGCGGCGGCCGGCGGGCAGGTGGGGGCGGCGCTCGGCTCCCCGGCCGGAAGCGGACCGTCCGGCCCGTCGACCGGCTCCGGCGTGGCTTCCTCGTTCCCGGTGCGCTCGCCGCTCCCGTCCCGGGGCGCGGCGTCCCGGGCTGCCGCCTCCCGGGTGTGCTCGCTGCGGGTGGGCTCGTCGCGCGTCCCTGCTCCGGGGCGTCCGGTCGCCGGGAGGCCGGTCCGGCGCCGTGCTCGGCGGATCATCCGGCTCCCCGGACGGGCCGGCGGGCGGCGAGGGGCAGGGCGCATGACCGGGCCGCCGGGGCGGGGAGGGCGGCGCGGGCCGGCGGGGGCGTGGGGGCGGGCCGCCCGGAGGCGGCATGGTCCAGGTGTCCCATGGCCCGGGACGCTAGTCCCGAGCGGGGCGGCCACCGGGGGAACGTTTCGGAAACGCACGCAATATGACAGGGACACGCCGCCGAACGATCAGTCCGTGCTCGAACATGCGCACCACATCCTCCCGCGATCCGTCCCCGCCAGGGGTGAACGCTGGTCCCCCGCGCGGGATCATGGCGGCATGGACGACGACGCACACGCGCACATCCGGGAGTTCTTCGCCACCCGGGCCGAGGGCTGGGACGACCGCTTCCCGGACGACGGCCCGGCCTACGCCGCCGCGGTGGCCGAGCTCGGACTGCGCGAGGGGGACGCCGTGCTCGACGCGGGCTGCGGGACGGGGCGGGCGCTGCCCGCGCTGCGGAACGCCGTGGGCCCCACCGGAACCGTGCTGGGCGCCGACCTCACCCCGGAGATGCTCCACGCCGCCGTCCGGGCCGGACGGGACCGTTACGGGCTGCCGGCGGTCGCGGACGTGGCCCGGCTGCCGCTGCGCGGCGACGCTCTCGACGCGGTGTTCGCCGCCGGGCTGATCTCCCATCTGCCCGACGCCGGATCCGGACTGCGGGAGCTGGCCCGGGTGGTGCGCCCCGGGGGCCGGCTCGCGCTCTTCCACCCGCTCGGACGGGCGGCGCTCGCCGCCCGGCACGGCCGGACACCGTCCACGGACGATCCCCGGGCCGAACCCCGCCTCCGGCCGCTGCTGGCCGGCGCGGGCTGGGAGCTGACCGCGTACACCGACGAGGACGCCCGCTTCCTGGCGCTCGCGGTGCGCCGCCCCGGCTGAGGGCCGGCGCGGGCCGGGATCCTCTCCGTTCGAAGACGCTCCAACTGTACGAATCCGGGGCACACTTGGAAGATCGGAAATGCCGACCGACCGGGGAGAGGTGGTCCGCGTGCTGCGCAGACTTCGCAAGCTGATCGCACCGGCGCGACACGGGGAGCGGCCGGTGCGGCCCGCTCCCCGTGGGCACAACCTGTTCGAGGCCGCCGCCGTCTATGTGGCGGCGGGCATCGAGGACGACGAGAACCGGCTCACCGAGGCGGCCGGCTGGGTCTCGCCGGAAGCGCTGTCGTTCGGGGTGAACGAGCTCGCCCAGCGGGCCGTACTGGCTCTCGCGCGAGAGCGGCGCACCTCACCGCAGACCGTGGCGCGGGACCTGCTGGGCCTCCCCGTCGGCTGACGCGGCAGGCCGGAACGGCCCGCCCCGGCGTGGACGGGCTCTCGACGGCGGGGCGTGCCACTGGCTAGGGTGCGCGCACCACGAGCCGGAGAATCGCAGACCAAGGGGAGGGTGGCCGTGTCCGTGACCGAGGACGCCCGGGACACCGACGACGCGTTGTTCGTACTGACCGCGGTACTGCTCACCCCCGCACAGTTCCCGAGCGTGCTCGGCGACGACTATCCGGAGGCGTGTGCCGTACTCGGTCTGGAGCCGTTCGAGGACGGCTACGGCCTGGTGCTCGGACAGGACGGCGACGGGGCGCGCTGGACCGTGGTCGTCGACGACGTGTCCCTCGTCGCCTGCGCCATCGCGGCCTGGGACTGCGGCATGGAGTACGACCTGTCGCCCGACGAGCGGACCGTGGTGGCCGCCCTGCCGGGCTGGCCGCTGGCCGTGGCGGTCGCCGCGCCGGGCGTGCCCGCCCCGCACGATCCGGCTCCCGACCCGGAGCTGGGCCTGGACCGGCCGCCGCTCAGCCCGCCGGACGCCGGGCAGTGGGGGCCCGCCCAGCGGCGGCTCGGGGCGGACGAGATCGCTCTGCAGTGGGCCGTCTGGCGGGAGCAGGTGGACGAGGACGTCGAGTTCGTGCAGCCGGGCGAGTCCGCGGAGGGGCAGCAGCACAGCGGGGTGCGCGCGGTCCTGGAACAGGCCCACGCCTATCTGGAATCGCCCCCGCCGCCCGGGCGGATCCGGTCGGCGTTCGCCGCGGGCGGCGCGCGCACGCTGCGCGTCGAAGGTCCTGGCTGGAGCATGGTCGCCCGCACCGACGACATCGCGTTCGTGCTGCTGGGCGACGAGCCGGGCGAGATCCTGCCGGTGGGCCGGGGCCCCGAGCTGCCGGGGCTGCTCAAGGCCCTCGACGACCTGGCCGTACGGCCGTCCTGACCGTCCGCGGCCCTGCCCCGCACTCTCCCGGCCGGTGGCCCGGATCCGTGCGGGGGCGACCGTCCGCCGTGGTCAGCGGTTCAGTTCCTTGCGGCTCACCCGGCGCAGCCGGCGGCGCTGCGAGGAGTCGAGCAGCAGGTACGCGCCCACGGGTACACCCACCATGACCAGCACCGCGGCCCAGAACGGCAGCAGCCAGATCAGCACGACCCCCAGGGCCACGCCCCCGATGGCCACCTTCGCATTCCTCGACATCTCCGACGCCTCCTTCACCGGCGACCGCCGCGGTCACCTGAGAGCCGCAGTCACTGGTGAGAACGGGCACCTGCACGCCACAGTTCCACCGCCCCGCGGCCGCCTGTCACCAGTGTCCCTCGGTACGCGCCGGGGCGCCGCCCCTTTGCCACGCCTCCTCCGCCCGGGGCGGCCCCGTCCCGGCGTGCGGGCCGTTTCCCAGTGCGGGGCGGCCGGTCCGGTGCAGGGCGGCCGGTCCCGGCGCGTAGGGGCGTGCCTGTGCGTAGGGAGCGTCCCGGTGCGCGGGCGGGCCGGGGCACCACTGGCAGTCCCGGCGCGGGGACCGGGACCAACGGGACGGAGCCCCGGGACCGGCCCGCGGGGCCGTCCCGGCGCGCACGAGCACCGGCCGGCCCGCTCCCCCGCCGAGCGCCCGCGCCTCAGCGCTCCAGGACGAGCGCGATGCCCTGGCCGACCCCGATGCACAGGGCCGCCAGTCCCGTTCCCGATCCGGCGGCGGCGAGCTGGTGGGCGACCGAACCGGCCAGCCGGGCGCCGGACGCCCCGAGCGGGTGGCCGATGGCGATGGCGCCGCCGCGCGGGTTGACGATCTCCGGGTCGAGGTCGGGCCACTCGGCGAGGCAGCCGAGCGCCTGGGCCGCGAACGCCTCGTTGAGCTCGACGGTGCGCAGGCCGGAGAAGTCCCGGTCCGCCCTGCCGAGGGCCCGTCGCACCGCTTCGACCGGGCCCAGGCCGAAGTACTGCGGCTCGATGCCGGTGACGGCCGAGGCCCGGACCCGGGCGAGAGGCTCCCGGCCGGTGGCCCGCAGCCCCGCGTCGTCGACCAGCAGGAGCGCCGCGGCCCCGTCGTTGAGCGGTGAGGAGTTGCCCGCGGTGACGGTGCCGTCGCGGCGGAAGGCGGGCTTCAGCTTCGCCAGGGCCGCCGGCGAGGTGCTGTCCCGGATGCACTCGTCCCGGGTCAGGTCGACGCCCTCGTACGGCACGGTCTCCGCGTCGTACGCGCCGTCCTTCCAGGCACGCGCCGCCTTCTCGTGGCTGGCGAGCGCGAACGCGTCCTGCGCCTCGCGGCTGATCCGGTGCCGGTCGGCGACGAGTTCGGCCCCCTCGCCCAGCGGCACGGTCCACTCCTGCGGCATGCGGGGATTGGTCATCCGCCAGCCGAGCGTGCTGGAGTACAGCTCCTGATGGCCCGCGGGGAAGGCGCGCTCCGGCTTCTGCAGGACCCAGGGCGCCCTGCTCATGGACTCCACTCCCCCGGCGAGGACGACCGAGGCGTCACCGACCGCGATGGCGCGGGCGGCCTGGAGGACGGCCTCCAGGCCGGATCCGCACAGCCGGTTGACGGTGGTGCCCGGGACGGTGACGGGCAGGCCGGCGAGCAGCACGGCCATGCGGGCGACGTCGCGGTTGTCCTCCCCGGCGCCGTTGGCGTCGCCGAAGTACACGTCGTCGATGCGGTCCGGTTCGAGTCCGGGCGTCCGGTCCACGAGGGAGCGCACCACATGGGCGGCGAGGTCGTCGGGGCGCACCCCGGAGAGCGCACCGCCGTACTTGCCGATCGGGGTGCGGACGGCGTCCACGATCCAGACGTCACGCAGACGGTCGGTCATCCAGTGCTCCTTCCGGCGGCCTCGGGGGCGCACGGGGCGGTGAGTCCGCGGTGAACGGCTGATGCGGTTGTTCCTCCTGCTCGCGCAGCGAGTTTCCGTCCGGTCCGGGAGCCTGTCAACGCCCGCCGGACCGCCCCGGCGCCGGGAGGGCTTCCCGGCACGGGGGCATGGCGGACAGCAGGAGCGCTCCCGGGGCCGGTGGGGCTGCGGGCCGGCTCCGCGGGCTCAGCGCGGGAAGACCTCGAAGGCCACCGCAGGCCGGCCGCCGAACCGGGCCGCCGCCGCGTCCGTGGCGCCCCTCAGGAAGGTGCGGCAGTACGTCTCCGGGTCCTCGTCCGTCAGCGCCTCGATGTAGGTGCGGTGCGCGAGGAGGGACCGCACCCCGCGGTCGATCCCGGCGGTGACGTCGACGGCGTGGGTGGGGTGCGGGGAGCCGGTGACGGCCACCCAGCGCACCCCGTTCCACGGCACCAGCCCCTGCTCGATCAGCTCGGGGAAGATCCACCGGTTCCCCGCGTCGGCGGCGGCGTCGAGCACGGCACGGCCCACCGCGCGGTGGTCGGGGGTGTTCCAGTAGGTGCCGCCCCAGGTGTCGTGGTGATTGAGGGTCAGGACCAGGTGCGGGCGGTGCCGGCGGATGGCCGCGGCGAAGTCGCGCCGCAGCGCGGTGCCGTACTCGACGACCCCGTCCGGGTGGCCGAGGAACTCGACCGAGCCCACGCCCACGACGGCCGCGCTGTCCCGCTGTTCCCGCTCCCGCAGCGGCGCGCACCGGTCGGGCTCCAGGCCGTCGATGCCGGCTTCGCCCCGGGTGGCCAGCAGGTAGGACACCTCGGCGCCGCGGTCGGTCCAGGTGGCGACCGCGGCGGCGGCGCCGTACTCCAGATCGTCGGGGTGAGCGACGATCGCCAGGGCGCGTTCCCAGTCGGTGGGCAACGGCTCGAGCTGCTCGGTCATCGGCGCCTCCAGGTGCGAACGGACGGTTTCGTACGGATCCGTTGCCGAACCCGGCTTCGTACGGATCCGTTGCCGAACCCAGCCTCGCAGGCCACGATGGATCCAGCCGCTCCGACATCCGCAGACCGTCCGGTCCGGCAGGGCGAAACCGGCCGGGACGGCGAACCACTCCGGGAAGTACGCCTTGGCCAATCCGTGGGTCGCCCTGGAAGCGGGCGCCGACTGCACCGAACGGGCCGCCGCCGTGCGCCGGGCCCATGATGTCTTCACCTCGGCCGGCGCCGTGGGCCGTCCCGTGCGGTCCGTCGTCGCCGAGTCCTGGCGGCGCTCGGCCCGGGCCCGGGTCAGCCCCGATGTCACCGCCGCGGTCGAACTCTGCGACGGCGACCTGGGCCTGCACCGGGAGGCGCATCCGCTCGCCCGGGTGATGCCGCTGTTCCGGGAGCTGATGGGGACGTTCGCGGTGGACGGTGAGCATCTGCTGGCGGTCTGCGACGCGGAGGGCAGGCTGTTGTGGGTGGAGGGCCATGCCTCCGCCCGGCGCCGTGCGGACCGGATGAACTTCGTCCCCGGCGCGCGCTGGGCCGAGTCGGCGGTGGGGACCAACGCTCCGGGCACGGCGGTCGCGGTGGACCGTCCGGTACAGGTCTTCGCCGCGGAGCACTTCAGCCGTGGCGTGCAGACGTGGACCTGTGCGGCGGCCCCGGTGCACGATCCGCGGACGGGGCGGCTGCTCGGCGCGGTGGACATCACCGGCGGCGACCGGCTCGCCCACCCGCACAGCCTGGCCTTCGTGCAGGCCGTGGCGCGGGCCGCCGAATCCCAGCTGGCCCTGCTCGCGCCGGAGCCGGGCGAGCCGCCGGCCCTGGAGCTGAGCGCGCTCGGCCGGGACGAGGCGCTGCTGGTGCACGGTGGCCGGAAGCTGCGGCTGAGCCGCCGGCACAGCGAGATCGCGGTGCTGCTCAGCTGTCATCCGCAGGGGCTGACCGGGGACGAACTGCTGCTCGCCCTGTACGAGGACGAGGCGGTGACGCCCGTGACGCTGCGCGCCGAGATGTCCCGGCTGCGGCGCACCGTGGGCGAGGACGTGCTGGGCTCCCGTCCCTACCGGTGGACCGTGCCCGTGGAGGCCGATTTCGAGACGGTTCTGCGGCGGCTGGGCTCCGGCGCCCCGGCCTCGGCCATGGGCTGCTACGACGGGCCGCTGCTGCCGGGGTCCGCCGCCCCGGCGGTGGCCCGGCTGCGCGCCCGGATCCAGGGGCAGTTGCGGGCCGCGCTGCTCGCCGGGCGCGACCCGGAGCTGCTGGGGGCCTGGACGGGCAGCCCCTGGGGCGCCGACGATCTGGAGGCCTGGACCGCTCTCGCCGCGGCTCTCCCGCCGGGGACTGCCCGTACCGCGGTGGTGACGGCGCGCCTGCGGGAGCTGGACGCCGGGCTACGGGCACCGGGTGACGAACACGCCGACAGCGCAACGTGGTTGCAACCTCGCTGTCAGTAGCCTGGGCGCGGACGCCGTCCGACGACGGACGGCACGACTCCCGGGAGGCCACCGAGATGACCTTGTACTCCGCACCCGGCACGGACGGCGCGAAAGTCTCCTTCCAGTCCCGTTACGACCACTGGATCGGCGGCGCGTACGTCCCGCCCGCACGGGGCCAGTACTTCGAGAACCCGTCTCCGGTCAACGGCCGGGCCTTCACCGAGGTGGCCCGCGGCACGGCGGAGGACGTCGAGGCGGCCCTCGACGCGGCGCACGCCGCGGCACCCGCCTGGGGCCGCACGGCGCCGGCCGAGCGCGCGGGCATCCTGCTGCGCATCGCCGACCGGATGGAGGAGCATCTGGAGGAGCTGGCGGTCGCCGAGAGCTGGGAGAACGGCAAGCCGATCCGGGAGACGCTGGCCGCCGACATCCCGCTCGCCGTCGACCACTTCCGCTACTTCGCCGGCGCGCTGCGCGCTCAGGAGGGCGGTCTCAGCGAGGTCGACGACGACACCGTCGCCTACCACTTCCACGAGCCGCTGGGCGTGGTGGCCCAGATCATCCCGTGGAACTTCCCGATCCTGATGGCCGTGTGGAAGCTGGCTCCGGCACTGGCCGCCGGGAACGCGGTCGTCCTCAAGCCGGCCGAGCAGACCCCGGCGTCCGTCCACGTCTGGCTGAACCTGGTCGCCGACCTGCTGCCGCCCGGCGTGGTGAACATCGTCAACGGCTTCGGCGTGGAGGCCGGCAAGCCGCTCGCCTCCAGCCCCCGGGTCGCGAAGATCGCCTTCACCGGCGAGACCACGACGGGCCGGCTGATCATGCAGTACGCCAGCGAGAACATCAAGCCGGTCACCCTCGAACTGGGCGGCAAGAGCCCGAACATCTTCTTCGACGATGTCTCGGCCTCCGACGACGACTTCCTCGACAAGGCGCTGGAGGGTTTCACCATGTTCGCCCTCAACCAGGGCGAGGTGTGCACCTGTCCGTCGCGGGCGCTCATCCAGCAGGGCCACTACCAGGAGTTCCTGGAGGCGGCGGTGGCCCGCACCGAGAAGATCGTGCCCGGCCATCCGCTGGACACGGACACGATGATCGGGGCCCAGGCCTCCAACGACCAGCTCCAGAAGATCCTCTCGTACCTCGACATCGGCCGGCAGGAAGGCGCCAAGGTACTGACCGGCGGCGGAGTCGCCGAACTCGGCGGTGAGCTGGCGGACGGCTTCTACGTCCAGCCGACGATCTTCGAGGGCGGCAACCACATGCGGATCTTCCAGGAGGAGATCTTCGGCCCGGTCGTGTCGGTCACCTCGTTCACCGACTTCTCCGACGCCATGAAGATCGCCAACGACACGCTCTACGGCCTGGGCGCCGGGGTGTGGACCCGCGACATCAACACCGCCTACCGGGCGGGCCGGACGATCCAGGCGGGCCGGGTCTGGACGAACTGCTACCACGCCTACCCGGCCCATGCGGCGTTCGGCGGCTACAAGCAGTCGGGCATCGGGCGCGAGACCCACAAGATGATGCTGGAGCACTACCAGCAGACGAAGAACCTGCTGGTGTCGTACTCGGCGAAGAAGCTGGGGTTCTTCTAAGGGCCTGAAGAAAGGCGCCTGAACTGGTTCTCTTACCCGTCAGGCGCCTTTCGTTCGGCCCGCATGGAGCAAGGCCGGTATGGGTTGCACCTCGCAGATCCCACTAGTGCCGCATCAGCCAACATTCGCCCCGTAGTGCCTCAGATCGCGGATGGCACAGGTCTCGGCGAACGCAACGTCTGAAATCCGCCAGTGTGCTCGTGGCCCGTCGGGCGAGAATCCGCTCATGACCGTTGAAGCGCAGGGAATCCGCATCCGGCATCGCGGGCATGAACCGCAGGTCCATCCCACCGCCTACGTCGCCCCGACGGCCACGCTCGTTGGTGATGTCCGCGTGGGGCCGAGGGCGCGGGTGATGTACGGTGCGGTGCTCGATGCCGAGGGGTCTCGGATCGAGGTCGGGGAAGCGGCGGTGATCTGCGAGAACGCGGTGTTGCGCGGGTCTGCGGTCGCCGGCGACCAGCCGGTCCTTGTCGACGACCACGTCTTCGTGGGGCCGCATGCCACGCTGCTGGGCTGCGAGGTGGGCAGGTGCGTCTATGTGGCGACCGCGGCGACGGTCCTGCAGGGCGCACGATTGGGGGCCGGCTCGGTTGTCGCTGTCGGCGCGCTCGTCCATGCGCGCGCCGTTTTGCCGGACGAGTTCTTCGTGCCGCCGCAAACCGTGGCGCTTGACGCGCCGCTGCGGTTGCTGGCCCCAGGCGATCCAGGTCTGGCAGAGGCCGTCGGGCGGGTGGGTTTCGCGCAGGTGGCGTTCGGCGTCGACGCGGAGTGGACCGATCGGATCAGCCGGTACGAGCGCATCGCGGAGGTGCGCGTCGCCGAGTTCGGCACGCACGCAGACGATGAGGTCCTGAATCTCGGCTAGCGCCGACGTGTAATAGATGTCGCTCCATACTCCGCCGTCTGGCGCGGTGACGTCGACCTGGTCGAACGGCCCGTTCTTGGAGTACTTGAAGTATGTCGTGTGCTCGAGGGCGTCGCTCTGGTACTTCACTCGGCCCTGCTCGTCGTACTCGTTGACGGTGATGACCGTCCCTAGGGCGTCGGTGACCGTGTTGAGCAGGGGGCTCTCGTAGCCGTAGTGCTCGGTGCAGCCATCCAGGGTCTGCACACCCGTCAGCTGTCCGCCGGTGTAGTCGCCGTCGACGAAACGGCGGTCGGGATCTTCTGGCGCCTGGCGGCGACCCGCTGCTATCCGGGCATCATCGTGGACTGACCCGGACGCCCCGCGTGGTGCGGTACGACGCCGAACAGACCGCTGGGACCTTCGCTCCTCCGGGCGCGGGCAGGAGGTACGCCCGTATCCCGTGCCGCGTACCGGACCGGTCAGTCCGAGGGGATCGACGGTTCCCGAACATTCCGCCCGCTGACATACCAGGCGGCAATTTGCGCACGTGAGCTGAACCCGAGCTTGGTGAGGATGCGTTGCACGTGTCCTTCGGCCGTGCGGGAGGCGATGACCAGGTGCGTTGCTATCTCCCGGTTGGTCAGGCCCTCGGACACCAGCTTGGCGATCTGCCGTTCTCTCGGCGTCAGGTCCGCCTCGTCACCGTCGGCCTGCCGTTGCTCGCCGGCCGAGGGCACCGTCTCGAGCGCGTAGTCGACCGCTGCCCGTTCGGACAGGTCGCAGCCGCGCTGGAACGCGGCGTCGTAGCGGTCGTCGCCCAGGGCCGCGCGGACCCTGCCGATGTGCTGATGGTGCGCCACTCCCACCGGGTGGAAATAGTCCGGCGAGGTGCCGACCGTCCGCCACATGGTGGCGGCGGCACCGCTCAGGGTCGCTGCCCGGACGTGGCGCGCCTGACGTCCGCTCACCCAGGCGAGGATTTCGAAGGCGAAGGCCATCAAGACCTTGGCGCTCACCCGGCGGCGCAGGTTCAGGGCCTCGCGCGCCGCCGCTTCCGCGTGCGCCAGGTCGTGGTCGAGCTCGACGAAGGAGAGGGCCAGGAGTGCCCAGGCGCGCCAGACCACCTCTCCGCGCCGCACGCTGACGGCAACTGCTTCCTCGAGGAGGGCCAGGCCCCGCTCGCGCTGCCCCGTGGCCCCGAGGACGAAGCCATGGAGGGACATCGCGAGGAGCCTGCCGCTGAGTTCGTCCACCGAGCTGAACCCGGACACGGCGTCGGCGGTGAGCAGTGCTGCCTTATCGATGTCTCCCGAGGATGCGGCTTTCACCCCCTCCACGAGCGTCACATACGCGCTTTCCTTCGTGAGGCCGAGCCTTCCGGCCGACTCGGCAGCCTCGGCGAGCTGCGCCTGTGCGGCGCCGACGTCACCTTGCAGCAGTGCAACCCAACCGTTCCGGCGCAGCGCCGAGGTGCGCTCCGGCGAAGGCTCGGAGCTTGCCGCCAGTGCTTGGTCGAGCCAGTGGCGCGTCACGCTGTTGAAGCCCTGGGCGCCCAAGTAGGTCCCCAGCTTGTCGGCCAGGCGGAGCGCGAGGACGGCGTCACCGGGCTGGGTGAGGCAGAAGTTGAGGGCCTCCCGCAGGTTGGCGTGCTCGCGTCGCAGCCGCAGAATCCAGGAATCCTGATCCGGTCCCATCCAGTCGGCCTGGAATTGCTCCACCATGCGGGCATACCAGTCACGATGACGACGGTGGACGGCAGCGTACTCGCCGGCCGCCACAAGCCGGGCCTCGCCGTACTCCCGTATGGTCTCCAGCATCCGATAGCGCACGCGGCCGTCACGCTCGTCGCGGATCAGGATGGATTTGTCGACGAGGGAGAGGACGATGGTCCGTATCTCCTCCGCCGCCATCCCGTCACCGGCGCCGACAAATTCGATGCCGTCCAGGTCGAAGCTGCCGGAGAATGCTGATGCCCGGGCCCACAGCTGTTGCTCGGGCCGCGAGCACAGGTCGTAGCTCCAGTCGATCAGCGCCTGCAGCGTGCGTTGCCGTGTGGGTGCGTTCCGGGGGCTGACGGTGAGCAGGCGATAGCGTTCGGACAGGCGCTCCTCGATCTGACCGAGCGACAGTGCACGCAGCCACACCGTGGCCAGCTCGATCGCCAGCGGTATCCCGTCGAGTGCGCGGCACAGGCGGGCGATTGCCGCGCAGTCCTGGCTCTGCAGGTTGAACCCGGGCAGCACGGATCCGGCACGGTCGACGAACAGCTTCACCGAGTCGTACTGCGTCAGCGCGTCCGGCGACGGCACCGCTTCCGGGCTGGGCACCGGCAGCGGAGGAACCACCGAGGTCGTCTCGCCGTACACGCCGAGCGACTGCCGACTCGTCGCCAGGATCCGCACTCGGGGACACGCTCGAATGACGGCATCGATGAACAGCGCACAGTCGTCGATCAGATGCTCACAGTTATCCAGCGTGAGGAGCACCTCGCGGGAGGCGAGGTACTCGACCGTCATGTCGATCGTGGTGCGCGAGGGTTGGTCGTGCAGGCCGAGTTGCGCCGCCACCGTGTGCGCGAACAGCGAGGAATCACGCAATTCAGCCAGTTCGATGAAGCGCACGCCGTCCCGGAAACTCCGCCGCACGGCGGCGGCCACATGCAGGGCGAGGCGAGTCTTGCCCACCCCTCCGGGGCCGGTGAGCGTCAATAGCCGTGAGGATTCCAGCAGTCGTTTCGCATCGGTCACCTGCTGGCGCCGGCCGACGAAACTGGTGACGTCAGCCGGAAGGGTCTCGATCCCCTCCAGGACGCTGGGCCGAGCCACGGAAGTCATACTTCCGGAGATTAATCGACCCCTGAACGGGATAGAAATCTACTCGAAAGTAGTTTCGGATACCGAGTTTGAGCCGAGACTGCGGGGATGCCGGCGCCGAGAGCGAGGCAGAGGCCCGCGCGAAGGCACCCTGCTGAAGCACCCCCGGGAGCCGCGGTCAGTACCCCGTGCCGGATTGCTTGTCCGTCCCGGCCGACCGGGGCCCGGGCCTCGGTCGGCCTTCTTCGCCACGGTCTGGACGATCTTTCGGGCAAGCCTGTCACCGCCGGTGGGGTCACATCTCATCGACGTGGCCCCCACCGGCGGTGAGCCTCAGGCGCGGTGCTCGTCGAGGAAGTCGGCGATGAGCTTCTGCCACTCCTCGGGGCGTTCCACCATGGGCAGGTGGCCGGTGTGGATCTCCACGAGCCGGGCGCCGGGGATGGTGTCGGCGAGCTGGTGGTGCTGGCGGGTGGAGGTGAACCAGTCCTGGGTGGTGGAGATGACCAGGGTGGGCGCCTTGATGTGCGGCAGGTCGTCGCGGACGTCGACCCGGGGGGCCAGCTCCGCGTGCTCGGGGGTGCCGTCCGCGACGCTGGCGGCGGTGAATCCGATCGCCTGCTGGAGCTGCTCGTCCGGCATCACCTGCAGCGCGTCGGCACCCAGGGCCATCATCGTCAGGTACTCGGCCAGCAGTTCGCGGTCGCCCGACTCGGCCAGCTGGCGCCAGACGGACGCGGCGAGAGCGAGGCGGTTGTCCCGGTGGGGGAAGGTGGCGGTCAGCACCAGGGCGGTGACGCGTTCGGGGTGGCGGGCGGCGGCGCGGACGGCGACGGGGCCGCCGAGGGAGTAGCCGGACAGGGCGAAGGTCTCCAGGCCCTCGGCGACGGCGGCGGCGACGAGCTGGTCGGCCAGGTCGTCCAGCTGCAGCGGTGCGGTGGAGCGGGGGGTGTCGCCGCTGCCGGGGTAGTCGATCCCGACGACGGTGTGGTGGGCGGCCAGCCCGTCCAGTATGGGGCCGTAGGTGCCGACCACGCTGCTGCCGGCGCCGTGGGCAAGGGCGAGGCCGGGACCGGAGCCCAGGACGGTGCGGGAGAAGGCGGCTTCGGGCAGAGTCCGTGCTGACATGGTGCGTTCCGTTCTTCGGAGTGGGGTCACGTGGTTCTTCTGCGCCGCGACCAGGAGCGGATCCGCTCCAGGGCGGGCAGCAGGGCCCGGCCGTCGGGGGTGAGTGTGTAGGTGGCGGGCCCGGGCGGGAGCCGGTCGTGGGTGACGAGGCCGGCGTCGAGGAGTTCGCGCAGCCGGTCGGCGAGCATCTTCACGCTGATGCGGTCGATGGCGGTGCACAGTTCGCCGAAGCGGGCGGGGCGGGTGGCCAGGGTGTGGAGGATGATGCCGTTCCACTTCTGGCCGAGGACCTCGAACGCGGCGGTGAGGTCCGCGTCGGCTGTCAGCGGCGCAAGGGTGGTGCGGGCTGCCATCGGTTCTCGGTCCTTGTTCTCAGGGGTGGTGCGGTATGCGGTGGGTGGGCCGCAGCCGCCGGGGGGCGCCGGCTGCGGCCCCAGGGGGCCGCCTCGCAACGCGAGGCGGCCGCATCGGGCATCAGGGCAGCAGGACGGCCTTGCCCCGGTTGCGGTGGGCTTCCAGGTCGGTGTGGGCCCGCGCCGCTTCCGCCAGCGGGTAGGTGCGCCAGACCGGCACCGTGAGCTTGCCGTCGGCGACCATCCGCACCAGCTCCGGCAGGGGGTCCCCGGCCCGGTCGGCAGCGCCCGCGCTGAAGCGGACGCCGTGCTGCGCGGCGGACAGGTCGGCGATGGTGACGACGCGCGCGGCGTCCCCGGTCAGGGCGACGGAGTCGGCGAGCACCCCGGCGCCGGAGGCGTCGAGGACGGAGTCGACTCCCTGGGGAGCTGCGGCCCGCACGCGCTCCGGCCAGCCGTCGCCGTAGCGGACAGCGGTGGCTCCGAGCGCGGTGAGGCGTTCGTCGTCGTGCTCGCCGACCGTTCCGATGACGGTGATGCCGCGGGCCACGGCCAGCTGCACGGCGATGACGCCCACGCTGCCGGCGGCGCCGTGGATCAGCAGGGTCCCGCCCGCCGGCACACCCACCTCGCCGAGGACACGGAACGCGGTCCGGCCGACGGTGACCAGTGAGGCGGCGACCTCCCAGGACAGGGCCGCGGGCTTGGCCACCGCCCGGTCGAGCAGGGCGTATTCGCGGTAGCTGCCGCCGGCCGTGGCACCGAGGACCTCGTCCCCGACGGCCGCCTCGGCCCCCTCGCCGACCGCGTCGACGACACCGGCCGCGTCCAGGCCGGGAATCACGGGGAAGTGCGCGGGGACCTTGCCGGCCATCAGGCCGGACCGGATCTTCATGTCGAGAGGGTTCACGGAGGCCGCCCTCACCCGGATCCGGACCTGGCCCGGGCCCGGCTCCGGTGTGGCGAGTGCTGACAGCTGCAGCACGTCGGGGGCGCCGTATGCGGAAAAGGTGATCGCTGTGGACATCAGAACTCCCGAAGCGGTGGGGAAACCCCGGTCAGGCGGTAAGGGTGGGGTAGTCGGTGTAGCCGCGGTGGTCGCCGCCGTAGAAGGTGGCCTTGTCCGGGGTGTTGAACGGACCACCGGCGGCCAGGCGGGCCGGGAGGTCGGGGTTGGCCAGGAACAGCGCCCCGTAGGCCACCATGTCCGCGCTGCCGTCCTCGACCAGCTTCAGCGCGTCCGGACCGGTGGCGTCCGGGTAGGTGAACGGGTTGAGGACGAACGTGCCGGGCCAGGCCTTGCGCAGCCGCGCGGTCAGGGAGCGGTCCGGGCCCTCCATCAGGTGCAGATAGGCGAGGTCCAGGGCGGCGAGCCGGTCCAGCAGCGCCGCGTAGACCTCGGTCGGGTCGTCCTCGGCGATGTCGTTGTAGAGGTTCCCGGGCGAGATCCGCAGGCCCACCCGGTGGCCGCCGATCGCCTCGGCCACGGCGGTGACGACCTCCACCGCGAACCGGATCCGGCCCTCGGTGCCGGCGCCCCAGGCGTCGGTGCGCAGGTTGGTGTTGGGCGCCAGGAACTGGTGGATCAGGTAGCCGTTGGCACCGTGGAGTTCCACGCCGTCGAAACCGGCCTCGATCGCGTTGCGGGCCGCGTCGGCGAAGTCGGCGATGGTCTGCCGGATCTCCGCCTCGGTCAGCTCCTCGGGCGTCACGAACTCCTTCGGGCCCTGATGGGTGTAGACCTGCCCCTTGGCGGCCACCGCTGACGGCGCGACCGGCACCAGGCCGTCGGGCAGCAGAACGGGGTGGCCGATCCGGCCGGTGTGCATCAGCTGGGCGAAGATCGCACCGCCTTCACGGTGCACGGCGTCGGTCACCGTCCGCCACGCCTGGACCTGGCCGGGGGTGTGCAGGCCGGGGGTGTCGGGGTAGCCCTGGCCGACCGGCGACGGCTGGATGCCCTCCGTGACCAGCAGCCCTGCGCTGGCGCGCTGCGCGTAGTACGTCGCCATCAGCTCGGTCGGCTCGGCGCCGGGCCCGAAAGCACGGCTGCGGGTCATCGGCGCCATGACGACGCGGCTGGTCAGGCGCTTGCCGCCCAGGTCGATGGGATCAAAAGCAGTGGTCATGATCTCTTCCTCTGGATAAGTGACGCTCTGCGGCTCAGGCGCTCCGCCGCTCGCAGCGACAGATACCTGCCCGGACAAGTAAATCACCTGTCCGAACAGGCAACTCCCCTGCAGTCATTCCCGAGGCCCACCGTGAAGCACGCCACATCCGCCATTCGGCCATGCCCCAGCGGGGTTCCAGTGGACTCCACGAGGAGGAATGACGGGGACGTAGACTCAGACTGTTCAGGCAGGTAAGTGAGGAAGAGATGACGCAGTCCACACCGGAGGCCGGGTGGGGTTCCACGGGACCGGGACACGAGGCCACCGTCCCGGTACCGGGCGCGGCCGGCAGCGGTCCGATCAGCCACGCGATCTTCCGCCTGGCCCGGCTGCACCGCATGTTCGCGGGACAGCTCCTGCGCCGCACCGGTCTCCACCCGGGCCAGGAGCTGGTCATGATGCACCTGTGGGAACTCGGCGCACAGCGCCAGACGGACCTGGTGCGCCTGATGGACTCCGACGCCGCCACCATGACGCGTACCGTCCGGCGCCTGGAGCAGGCCGGCTTCGTCCGACGCCGCCCCTCACTCGCCGACAAGCGCGCGTCACTCATCGAACCCACCGCCGCCAGCCATGCCCTGCGCCGTGAGGTCGAGCAGAGCTGGGGCCGGCTCGAGGACCTGGTGGCCGCGGACCTCTCCGCCGACGAGCGCACCGCGGCCCTGCACACCCTGGAACACCTGGAACGCAACCTCGTACAGGCCGCCGCCGGTCCCCCGTGTGCGGACAAGGAGCATGACCGTCTCGACGGCGGCCAGGGGCCGACCGACGGACGGACCTGATGTCACGCTCAACGCACGCCCCGGCACTGCGGGACACGGACGCTGGCACCGTTCCGGCGTGACACAACCAACTCCCCGCACCTCCCTGGGCACTGACGGCGTCTGCCACCTCGCATGAGCCGTCCACGCGACGGCCCCTCCGCTCGGCTCCCGGCAGTCGCCTGCTCAGGGACCGGAGGCAGCAGTTCCCTCACTCTCGCGGCACCGTGCGGTTCCCGGGCAGGGGAGAACTACGTGGATCACTACCTGTTCGGTACCTGTTCCGTGTCCCGAGCCGCACGCCGCGGCAGAGGCGAAGCCCTCGTCGGGCTCCTCGGCCTCGCCGGCTGGCTGATGTGGGTGGTCCGGCTCGTGGTGTACGGCATCACCCTGATGGGGCAGGCCCCGGGCGCTCCGGCCCGGAGGCGCCCCAGTGACCAGGCGAGCGCTGCCCCTGCCTGAAGCTGCAAGCGGGCGGTTGCTGGGCTTTCGACGGTACGCCCACCACCGCACCGCCGATCGAACGCGGTCGAAGCCTGCTCCGTCAGGGCCCTCCGGTCGCCCGCATCGCCCGGTCCGCATTCCATGGCCGCAACGATGTCCGGGCCCTGCCGGCGCCCTGCGCAATCCCGTGCGTCGAGGATATGGACGCCCTTCTGTGGTTGCCCACTGAACGACCACAGTCGGTATCGGGTCCGAGGAATCCTGCACATCGGGCCTCGGGCACATAATGGGACGTCAACATAATTCCTGTGTCAGGCACTTCGAAAGCGATAGGGTCGACGGAATCGCCAGGGATGCCAGTGGCGTGGTACGCGATGGCGTTATTTCCTGTGCTGTCGGGCTCGGTCCGGCGCGCATTCCGCGTCGTGCCCACGTGCCAGTACCCTGCTCATCCGCTATTCCCCGATGAGGTGGAAATGCCTGCGCAAGAGGCCTTCAGTCAGGACGGGTACGACCCGCACTCGATGATCGACACATGGATCCGGGTCTGGGAGGAACGGCGGGTGTTCGAGGCGCGGGGCCTCACCGCCGGCGAGGAGGACGGGCCGCGGCGCTCCTTACTGGTCAGCATGTACCCGTATCCCTCCGGTGATCTGCACATGGGGCACGCCGAGGTGTACTCGATGAGCGATGCCGCCGCCCGGTTCGCCCGGCTGCGCGGCGACAACGTTCTGAACCCGATCGGCTGGGATTCCTTCGGGCTGCCGGCGGAGAATGCCGCCCTCAAGCGCGATCTGGACCCACGGGACTGGACCTACGGCAATATCGATGTGCAGGCGGAATCGTTCCGTCGGCTGGGGGTCTCCTTCGACTGGCGCACTCGGCTGCACACATCGGACCCCGAGTACTACCGCTGGAACCAGTGGCTGTTCCTGCGCCTGCTGGAGAAGGGGCTCGCCTACCGCAAGTCCGCGGGGGTCAACTGGTGCCCGGTCGACAAGACCGTGCTCGCCAACGAGCAGGTGCTCCAGGGGAAGTGCGAGCGGTGCGCAACCGATGTCGTCCCCCGTGAGCTGACCCAGTGGTTCTTCCGCACCACGCAGTACGCGCAACGGCTGCTGGATGACATGGCCGAGCTCGAGGGCAAGTGGCCGGACGAGATCCTGGCCATGCAGCGCAACTGGATCGGCCGCTCCGAAGGGGCATACGTGGACTTCACGGTCGAGGGCCGCGATGAACCCGTACGGGTCTTCACCACCCGGCCGGACACCCTGTACGGCGCCACCTTCTTCGTGGTGGCCGCCGACTCCCCGCTGGCGGCCGAGCTGTGCGCGCCCGAGCAGCGTGCCGCGTTCGAGGAGTACCTGCGGGAGGTCCGCACGCGGAGCGACGTCGAGCGGCTGGCCACGGACCGCCCCAAGACCGGCGTCGCCCTGAACCGCTACGCGGTGAACCCGGTCAACGGCGCGAAGATCCCGGTCTACGCCGCCGAGTACGTGCTCCCCGATTACGGCACCGGTGCGGTCATGGCAGTGCCGGCGCACGACCAGCGGGACCTGGATTTCGCCACGGCGATGGGTCTCCCGGTGACCGTGGTCGTGGAAACCGGCGAGCCGCACCCCGTCGAGACCGGCGTTGCCACCACTGGGGACGGCACGCTGGTCGATTCCGGTGCCTTCGACGGCCTGGGCAAGCAGAACGCCATCGCCTCCGTCACCGCAGAGCTGGCCGGGCGCGGTGCGGGCGAGGGGGCGGTGAACTATCGGCTGCGCGACTGGCTGCTGTCCCGGCAGCGCTACTGGGGCACGCCGATCCCGGTCATCCACTGTTCGGCCTGCGGTGAAGTACCGGTGCCCGACGATCAGTTGCCGGTACGGCTGCCGGAGACCGGATACGAGCTCCGCCCGGACAGCGGAGTGTCCCCGCTGGGCAGCGCCACCGAGTGGAAGCGCGTGCCGTGTCCGGCCTGCGGCGGGGACGCGGAACGGGACACCGACACGATGGACACGTTCGTCGACTCGTCCTGGTACTTCCTGCGGTACCCGAACCCGGACTACACCGACGGGCCGTTCGACCCGGAGGGTGTGCGGCGGTGGCTGCCCGTCGACGAGTACATCGGCGGCAAGGAGCACGCCACCGGGCACCTGATGTATGCCCGGTTCATCACCAAGGTTCTCCACGACCTCGGCCTGGTGCCCTTCGTCGAACCGTTCACCCGGCTGGCCAACCAGGGTCAAGTGATCATGGATGGCAAGGCGATGAGCAAGAGCCTGGGCAACCTGGTCGACCTCCAGGACCAGATCGCCCGCTACGGGCCGGACGCCGTGCGGGTCACCATGCTGTTCGCCGGCCCGCCCGAGGACGACATCGACTGGGCGGACGTCTCCCCGACCGGCTCGGTGAAGTGGCTGGCCCGGGTGTGGCGGCTCTGCGGCGATGTCGTGCCCGCGGACCGGCAGACGGCCGGGCCGGGTGATCCGGAGGTCCGCACTCGGGTGCACCGGCTGGTGGACGAGACCACGCGCCTGATGGAGCGCAACCGCTTCAACGTGGCCATCGCCCGCCTGATGGAGCTGACGAGCGCGCTGCGCAAGGCCATCGACACCGGGCCCGGGGCGGCCGACCCCGCCGTACGCGAGGGCGCCGAGGGCCTCGCCCGCATGCTGTCCTGCGTCGCTCCGTTCACCGCGGAGGAGGCCTGGAAGCGCCTGGGCCGCGAGGCCTCGGTCATCGAGTACGGCTGGCCGGAGGCCGACCCCGGCCTGGTCGCGCAGCAGACGGTGACCTGCGTGGTGCAGGTCGCGGGCAAGGTCCGCGACCGCCTGGAGGTCACTCCCGCCATCGAAGAGGACGCGCTCCGCTCGCTGGCCCTGGCCTCGCAGAAGGTGGCGGAGGCCTTGGGCGGCAGGGAGGTGGGCCGGGTGATCGTCCGCGCGCCCGGTCTGGTGAACGTCGTACCGCGGAAGGACTGACGGGCTTCGCACTCCGCAGGGCCGGAGCGGGCCCTGCGGGGGGGCCGGTCCAGTGCGCTGGAGGCCGGCTCGGCTGTGGCTCGGTCGCGAAACGTCGCCGACGCACCGTGGCAGCTCCCACCACAGCGCCCGGAGCTGGGTGACAGCGCTCCTGGCTGGATTCCTGCCTGCCGTGTGTGACGGGAAAGCTGTGTCCCCTGCGGGTGCTGTTGTTCTAGTTTGAGCCCGCAGCACCGACTGTCATGGGAAGCCGAGCGGCCCGACCACATGCACGACAGGAGGATGCAACCTACAGCGCCCCGGGGGACCCATGAACACCCGCACGACCACTGCGACCGCAAGTCTCGTCGCCGCCGCCCTCCTGCTCACCGCCTGTACGGGCCTCTCCCGGACCGCCGCACCCGACGCCAAGGCCACTCCCGAGGGCGCCGGCACTTCCGGAGGAGCAAGCGCGAACTCCGCTTCCGGTTCGGCCGGCAGGTTCGAGGTCGGCGAGAACGCGCGCAATGGCAGCCTGGTCGTCAAGGTCCGCCGTGTGCATGAGGTCGACGCGATCGCTGTCGTCGGAGGCACGAAGAGCCCGGGTGCCGGAGCCCGGTACGTGGCCCTGGAGATCGTCGTCCACAACGGCACGAAAGCCGGCCTGGAGCTGACGTGCCCGCCGCACATCGCCGACAGCCTGGTCGACGATCAGGGCCGACGTTACGACGTGATCGACGGCTTGGACGGGATTCCGGGAAACCCGCAGTGCGACGAGCGTCTGCGGCCGGGCGCCAAGAGGGCGATGATGCTGGCCTACCGAGTTCCGAAGAGCGCAAAGATCGCTGCTTGGGAATTCGCCGACTCGGGCCGGGAACCCTCCACCGTCGCCCTCGCGAGCAGCGCCGCACAGTAGCCCGACTCCTGGAAAGCCGAACCCGGGCCCAGTTCACGCTGCGTCAGGCCGAGACGACGCCGGACGTGTCTCCAGTACCGGCGCCTCGCATGCGACTGCCCCACTGGGCCGATCGGCTCCCCCGGCATGGCCCAGGGCGGTGTCCGAGTCCGCTGATAGCGTGCCGCTTCCGCGCTGAAGGACCACGAGGGGACAGCAGTTATGCAGGAAGTGACGTGCCATGAGGTCAGTGGGGAGCGCATGGCCCGGGCGCTCGACGACATCGACGGACGGGCGTGGGGGCGGTGGCACCGGATGCGCTACGACACCCTGTCGCTCCGGAAGTTCGAGGAGATGCGTGATGAGCTCCTCGACCACGTCGCCGCCCGCTCCGCCGCGAATTCCCCGCTCGACGCGGCGTCACGCTCGGCGTTGCGGACGGCTGCGGAGTGTTCCCTCGGCGTGCTGAGCGTCGGCTGCTTCCCCGACGGCGATCAAGAGATCGCCCTTCCGCTCATCGGCGAGACGCTCAGCAGCGAGGACATCGCCTTCGGGCACGTCGTCGAGCAGGCTCCCACGGCCAGGACCTGGCTCGACGCATTCGAACTGTGCCTGGTCAGCGGCCTGGTGTGGGACTGGCAGCGGGTGATCGGTCTGCTGCTGCGGGGCGACTACGCGCCGGCGATCCATGACGGGGTCCCGTACTCGAAGCTGACCTCGGTGTCCGCGCCGGCGGACCTCGCGGCGATGGACGCCCTGTGCGGGTACGTGACCGAGGCGGCCGGGCACCTGCCCCGCGACTGGCCCACCGTGACCCTGCGCATGCCGGACGCGGACGAGCGCGCCGCGGCGGTCCGCGGGCTGGACGCGGCGGGCCCCTGACAGCGGACCAGCGACTGCTGCGTGAGCTCCTCGACGACGATCAGCACGCCTTCGAGCAGGCGCTCGTGACCCGGCTCGTCCAGCACGGGGAGGGCGTGGGAGCCGATCCGGACCCCAGGACCCTGCTGCCGGTCGGCGCCCTGGCCCTGGCCGCCCTCGCCGTCCAGGTCCACGGGTGGGAGCTGGGGGTCCGCTCCGGCTATCTGCCGCACGACCTGCTCGGTTCGCCGGATGCGCTGCAACGGGCGGCGGACGGCGGCACGAATCAGCTGGGTCTCTGGGTGGCCAAGTAGTCGGCCACCCGGAGCCGTGCCGCCGGCTCACCCACCGGCGGCACGCCACCGGCATCCTCGCGATGTCATGCCGGACGGGGGATGTAGGCGAGGCCGTGGGCGCCGGGCTCACCGCGCCGGGCGATGTCCAGGCGCGCCGCATCGCGCAGGGTCTCCAGGTCGACGATGTGGACGGTGGACGAGACGACGCAGGACACGTAGGCGAGCCGGCCGTCGGGCGACGACGTGATGGTCAGCGGGAGGTGCCCCACCTCGAGCGAACCCAGTCGTTCGCGGGTGTCGGCGGAGAACACCGTGAGGCGTCCCGGCGCGTGGTGTCCGAGCGGGGACGCCGAGTCGGACACCATGCGCGTCTCGCCCGCGAGCACCTTCCCCGTGGAGGTCAGGTGCACCGGCATGACGAGGCCCTCCGTGGGCAGGGTGCCGACGACGGAAGCCGTCCGGGCCTCGATGACCCGGATTCCCGTGGCAGGCCCCTCGCCGGGGGTGGCGGAGAAGGATCCGGCATAGGGCGCGGCGACGAAGGCGTGGGTGCCGTCGGCGGAGACGGCGAGCCCTTCGCTGCCCGGCACCTCGACCTTCGCGGTGAGGGTTCCCCGTTCGAGGTCGACGACGGATACGAACGGCGCCTCCTTGTTGGTGGCGTAACCCGTCCTGCCCGCCGGATCGATGGCGAACCAGTGCGGGCCGGGCGCGTCGGTGTCGATCCTGCCCAGGGGCCGGCGCGTCTCCGTGTCGAGCACCACGACGCCGCCGGACCGGTCCGCCGAGCCCTCCACGCTGACGTAGAGACGGCGGCGTGCCGTGTCCAGCGCCAGCCCGTGCGGCCCGTGTTCCGGGGCGAGGTCGACGACCTCGACGATGCGGCGCGTATCGGGGTCGATGGCGGTCAGTTCGGTCCGTCGGCCGCTGTTCGCGTGGTAGTAGCCCGAGTGGTACGCCGTCGTGCACCACAGCAGGCGCTGTGTCGGGTCGAAGCACAACTCGTGCGGCTCGGCGGGGACGTCCACAGAGCCGAGGTGCCGGTCGGAGGCGGCGTCGAAGAACGAGACCGTCGGCCCGCTCTGGCTGACCACGGCCAGGACGTCGCCCTCTCGGCCGACGCGGGGGGATTGCTGCACAGCGAACTCCTTGAACACACAGGGGTTTTGTCGCGCGTTGTCGCGGACGTGCCCACTCTCGGTCCGAGCGGATTGCGTAGCAATGCAAAGATGGGCAACCCATCATTGACTCAGGTGGAAATCTGCAGTTCAGGAGCGTCCATGGATCTCAACCTGCTGCGAACCCTGGACGCCCTGCTCCAGGAGCACAGCGTGACCCGCGCCGCGGAGCGGCTCGGCACGTCACCCGCCGCGGTCAGCCGTGCGCTGGCCCGGCTCCGTCGCGCCGTCGGTGACCCGCTGCTGGTCCGAGCAGGGCAGGGCATGGTCCCGACCCCCCGGGCCCTGGAACTCCGGGAGGAGGTCGGTGCGTTGCTGCGCGGCTGCGACAACGTGCTGCGGCCCGGGGCCGGTTTCGAGGCCGTGCACCTCCGGCGCACGTTCACGGTGCAGGCCAACGACCTGCTCCTGGCGGGGCTGGCCGGGACCCTGACCGAGCGGATCCACGAGGAGGCACCGCACGTGGACGTGGTCTTCCTGCCGGAAGCCCTGGAGGGCGGTCCCGCGCTGCGGCAGGGGTGGATCGACGTCGAGCTGGGCGTTCTCGGCCACCTGGACCCGGAGATCCGGACCCGGGCTCTGGTCGAGATGCCCCTGGTCGGCGTGGCCCGCAGCGGTCATCCTCTCTTCCGCGGGCGGATCGACGCCCGCCGCTTCGCCGCGGCCGACCACATCGGCGTCTCCCGGCTCGGCAAACGCCTCGGGCCCATCGACGGCGCACTCACGGAACTCGGGCTGCGGCGCCGGCTCCCGGTCGTCGTCCCCAGCCATACGAGCGCGATGATGCTCGCCCGGAACACCGACCTCGTGGCGCTCACCCTGGCCGACTGGCTCCCGGACACCATCTCCGCCCTGGGACTGCGCACCTTCCCCATCCCCCTCGACCTGGCACCCCTTCAACTCGGCATGGCCTGGCATCCCCGCAACGCGTCCGATCCGGGGCACCGCTGGTTCCGCGACCACGTGGCGGCCGCGGTCCTGGCGTCCTGACGACGGAACTGCCCCGGACCTCGACCATCGCGACGCGCCACCGGAGTCGGGGACATCGCGCGCCGGCCCGCTCGCGGCGCGACACCACGGCGCGGGGCTCTCCGACCCGTCCGGCTGTGCCGTCGGCCGACGCCGATGGTTCCCTCGCCGAGGCCGCGCGCGCTTCCTCCCGGTGAGGGCGGGAGCGCCATTGGTGCACGGAATCACACCGCGCCCGCTGCGTATACGCCGAAAGGGTGCGATTGACGCCACGGCGGCACGGGAACCCGTCGTGCCATGGCCGTCGATCACACCGTGGCGCCGGTGCTCGAAGCACTGGCCCGCTACCACGCATCCGGTGAGCTAGCCTTCACCCCGCCCGGTCACAAACAGGCACGCGGCGCCGACCCATGAGTACGGGAGGTGCTCGGCGACGCCGTGTTCTTCGGCGATCTGCTGGCCTCCGGCGGACTCGACGACCGCCGGACGGGCGGCCGGGTCCTCGAACGCGCCGAGGCCCTGATGGCGGACGCGGTCCGCGCCGAGCACACCTTCTTCTCCACCTGCGGCAGTTCCCTCTCGGTGAAGGCGGCCATGCTGTCGGTCGCCGGACCGCACGAGAAGCTGCTGGTGGGGCGGGACGCCCACAAATCGGTGGTGTCGGGGCTGATCCTCTCGGGTGTGTACCCCGTCTGGGTGGAGCCGCAGTGGGACGGCGAGCGCCATCTGGCCCATCCACCGTCCCCCGCGGCCTTCGAACGGGCCTTCACCGAGCATCCCGACGCCCGGGGAGCCCTGGTGACCAGTCCGACGCCGTACGGGAGCGCCGCCGATCTGCGGGCCGTCGCGGACGTCTGTCACCGCCGGTCGCGCCCGCTCATCGTCGACGAGGCCTGGGGCGCCCACCTGCCGTTCCACCCGGATCTGCCGACCTGGGCCATGGACGCCGGGGCGGACGTCTGCGTCACGAGCATCCACAAGATGGGCAGCGGTCTGGAGCAGGGCTCCGTCTTCCACTTGCGCGGCGAGCTGATCGACCCGGCCGTGCTGAAGTCACGCGCCGACCTGCTCGGCACCACCAGCCCCTCCACCCTGTTGTATGCCGGGATGGACGGCTGGCGGCGGCAGATGGCTCTGGACGGCCGACGGCTGCTGAGCCGGGCCCTCGCCCTGGCGGCGGGCGTCCGGGCCGCCATCGAGGAGATCGACGGGCTGCACGTCAACGACCGAGCCGACTTCTGCGGGCCGGCGAGCGACTTCGACCCCCTCCCCGTCGTGATCGACCTCGCCGACCTGAACATCACCGGCTACCGCGCGGCCGACTGGCTGCGCGAACACCATCGCATCGACGCCCACCTGGTCGACCACCGCCGGATCAGCGCCCAGCTGACCCATGCCGACGACGACTCCACCGCCGAACTGCTGACCACCGCGCTCCGGAAGCTGTCCCAGCATGCGGAGGAGCTGCGTCCCGCCCCGCGAGTCGCCGTTCCCGAACCGCACGAACTGCAACTGGCACAGGTCTGTCTGCCGCGTGACACCTTCTTCGGTCCGGTCGAGGACGTCCTGGTCGAGGAGGCCGCCGGGCGGGTCGCCGCGGAGATGCTGACCCCGTACCCGCCGGGTATCCCGGCAGCGCTGCCGGGCGAGCGCCTCACGGATCCCGTTCTGCGGTATCTGAGCACCGGGGTGGACGCCGGAATGAACCTCCCCGACGCGGCGGATCCCGGCCTGCGCACCGTGCGGGTTCAGGCGGAGGGGTGACGCTGCGCCGACCCGTCCGCCGAGCGCTCCTCCCATTCGCCGACCGACGGCACACTCCCCCACAGCCGTACGAAGCGCTCGGCCTCCTCGCGCGACCGGGCACGAGGCAGCGGCGCGAAGGTGTCCGGCAGGACATCCAGCAGGCTCATCACCCGCTCCCCTGACCTCAGTTCGATCAACAGCTCACAGCGCAGGTGCCGCGGGAGCCCGGGCCGGTGCCGCAGGCTGTGCCAGATCGCCGGACACAGATGGTGCACACCGGCAGGCGCGGCATGGGCCGCCACCCACTCCGGCTTCAGTCGCTGACTCAGCGCGAAGGCCTGTGCCTCCTCCTCCAGGGCCAGCAGGGAGGCGGTGTCGATGACTTTCAGTTCACGGGGTGGGGCGGGGTCTCTCATGACGCCATGATCGACCCCAACGGCTCCGCTTCGTACGGCCATTACGGCCCTTCCGTCTGACGCAGCAGGACGGCACGACACAGCACGAGGGCGCGCATCGATCAGTGGAGGCCGAGATCGTTGGCGCACAGGTGGCCCCGGACAGGCGTCCGGGGCCCACGGCCAGGGCCAGCCTTGCCGGAAAGTACCAGGCCCGAGCCCGGGGCATGGTCACGTCGAAGGAGCCGGGGGCAGGATGGGCTCCGCTCTGCCCGCGCCCGATGCCCGCCGCTCGACGACCACCGCCCAATTCCCGCCGCCCGCCGCCCGCCGCCCGCCGTACGAGAGGCCCCTCCATGTTCGATGATGTCGACATCCGAGCCCTGTCCCAGCGTCCCGGAGTCAAGTGGCGCCGGGCGGCGGCTGATGTCCTGCCGGCCTGGATCGCGGAGATGGACTTTCCGCCGGCCCCGCCGATACGGGAGGCGCTGCTGCGGTGCGTGGACGAGGACCTCGGCTATCCGGCCTGGGACAGCGGCCCGGACGGCATGCCGCTGCGCACCGCCTTCGCCGAGCGGATGCTCGGCCGCCACGGCTTCGCGGTCGCCCCCGCCCACGTCAAGGAGTTCACCGACATCAACCAGGCGGTACAGGCGGTGCTGTCGGTGGCCACCGGGCCCGGTGACAGCGTGGCGGTGCACACCCCGACGTATCCGCCCTTCCTGCAGACCCTCGCCGAGATGGGCCGTCGCGTCCTGCCCGTTCCGTACACCGCGGACGCCGACAGCTGGACCTTCGATCCGGAACGGCTCGACACCGAGCTGGCGCGGAGCACGTGCCCGGTCCTCATCCTGGTCAACCCGCACAACCCGACCGGGCGGGCGCTGCGCCGGGAGGAGCTGACGGTGCTGGCGGAGCTGGCCGAACGGCACGATCTGCTGGTCGTCGCCGACGAGATCCACGCGGATCTGGTGCACGCGCCGCACCGGCACGTCCCCTTCGGCTCGATCGGTCCGGAAGCCGCCGCCCGCACCGTGACGCTGACCTCGGCCACCAAGGCGTTCAACGTGCCGGGCGTGCGGTGCGCGGTGGCGCACCTCGGCCCGCGCCGGGTCCGGGAGGCGCTGTCCCGTCCGTCGCGTCTGTACGGCGAACCGAACACCTTCGGTGTGGCGGCCACGCTGGCCGCCTGGCAGCAGGGCGACGCCTGGCTCGACGGGCTCCGACGGACCCTGGCCGAGAACATAGCGGTGCTCCGCAAGGAGCTGCCGCCCGGCGTCGAGTTCCGCGCCCCGGACGCCACCTTTCTCGCCTGGCTGGACTGCCGCGCCCTCGGCCTGGACCGCGACCCGGGTTCCTTCTTCCTCGAGGAAGCCCGGGTGCTGCTCAACGACGGGTCCGCCTTCGGGCCGGCCGGCGAGGGCTTCGTACGCCTCAACTTCGGGACGTCGGCGGCCAATCTGCGGGAGATCCTGCGCAGGATGACCGAGGCTGTGGGCTGACGAGGGCGCTGAGGGGGCGGCTGCCGACGGTTTCGGCGCTGCCTGCGGGGGACCGGAGCCGCGGGCAGCGCGTTCCGGTCAACCGGGTTCCGGCGCATCAGGATTCGGCCATCCAGCGCATGACATCGATGAGGAGAGCCGGACTACGCGCCGCATCCTCGGCGGTGTCACCGCCGAACAACATGCTGACCAGCACTCCCGCAGGCAGCCGCGGGTGGGTGAGGGCGGCGCCGGACGGTCTCCGCCACATCGTCGAGCAACGGGACCGCCGAGGCGCGGTCAGCCGGGGGTCGGTCGCGGCCCGAGCCGGTGGCGTGCCACGGCGTCAGTCCGGGCCGTGAGGTTCGGCTGTACCGGGCCGACCGCAACGTGTCCGCAACGCGTCCTGTGGTTCTCTGGGTTGTCCGAGTCCGTGGGCTAGGCTCCCGGCGGACGGTGTCCGCGCCGTGCCGAGTCCGGGCGGCGGGCCCGCCCGAAGCGGTCACGGGCCCTGAGTCGACAGGCATCCCAGCAGGTCGGAGGAGTGACGATGAGCGAATCGGCGGAGAGCCGGGAACCATCCTCCCCAGCACCTCACCAGCCACCCGCCTCCCCCGCGGCAGCACCCGCCGTACGGGAGTCCGCCCCACCGGTAGCCGCTCCACCGGTAGGCGCTCCACCGGCATGTGCGCCTCCCGGAATCCCACCGTCGGCCGGTCCGCACGGAGCCCCGGCCGTGGAGCTCACTGAAGCCGCCGCCGTCCTGTTGCGGCAGTTGCGGGCGACGCACGGGCCGCTGATGTTCCACCAGTCCGGCGGCTGCTGTGACGGCAGTGCCCCCATGTGCTATCCGGCCGGCGAGTTCCGCACCGGCGCCTCCGATGTGCTGCTCGCCGACCTGGCGGTCGACGGGGTGGCCGAGCCGGTGTCGTTCTGGATGTCGTCCAGCCAGTACGAGCGCTGGAGCCACACCCGGCTCATCGTCGACGTGGTGCCGGGGCGCGGCAGCGGCTTCTCCCTCGAAGCGCCGGAGGGTGTGCGGTTCCTGATCCGGTCCCGGCTGGTCCAGGAGCCGCCCGCCTAGCCGAAAGTCTCGGCGCGGCCCCGTCGCCGCTTCCCGGCCGTCCCCCTTCGGACGCATGTCCGACAGGCGTCATATCCCCTGCTTCGTGGGACAGTTGAAGCGACCTCAGGGGGCACTGTGACGCGACACGGCAGCCGGTTACGCACAGCACTGACGGTACTGATCGCCTGGGGCGCACTGGTCGCCCCCGGCCTGGCGGGTTCGCCCGCCGCTGCGGGGACCTCCGCCGCGCCCCGGTACGGCCCGGTGATGCGGGTGGCGTCCGGTGTGACCTACCGGGAGTTCTCCGTCGCGGGCTCCCAGGGCACGGCGCGCGGCCATCTGCTCACCGTCGACCTGCGGGACCGCCGGGTGTCCCTGGATCTTCTGCACCCCGGCGCCGTGGGGGCCCGCGCTCCCCTGTCGCGCCTGGCGGACGCGCGCGGCGCTGTGGGGGGTGTCAACGGCGACTTCTTCAACATCTCCGAGACCCAGCACCCCGGGGTGGAGCCGACGTTCGCCGCGGTCGGCCCCGCGGTGGCCGCGGGGCGCGTGTGGAAGGCCGCCGTGCCGGACGGCCAGCGCTTCGGCCCCGCGCTGCCGCCCGGCACGACCACCGAGGACGTCCTCGGCATGGGCGCCGACCGGCGGGTGCGGCTCGGCCGGCTGGCCCTGCGGGGCACGGTGACCACCCGGCTGGGCCGGCTGCGGCTGCGGGGCCTCAACCAGTACGCGCTGCCCGTCGGCGGAGTGGGGGCCTTCACCCCGGCCTGGGGCAGCGTCTCCCGGGTCCGGGCGGTCTGCGGCACCGACACCGACCGGGCGGCGCCGTGCAGCACCGACACCCATGAGGTGACGGTGCTTCGCGGGCGGGTCGCGCGTACCGCGGGCGCGCCGGGCAGCGGACCGGTCGCCCGGGACACGGTCGTACTGGTCGGCCGGGAGGCCGGGGCGCAGGCCCTGCGCGCGCTGCGGATCGGGGACCGGATCGGGGTGCGGTACGGGCTGGCGACCGGGGCGCCGGTCCCGTACCGGTTCGCGGTCGGCGGCTTCCCCGTCCTGCGGAACGGGGTCCCCCTGGACGGTCTGGACGACCGGACCGCCGCCATCCGGTCGGCCGCCGGGGCCGACGCCGCCGGGCGGCTGGTCCAGCTGCTGGCACTGGACGGCACGGTGGAGCACCGGCCGGGACTGACCATCGCCGAACTGGCGCGACTGATGCGGGTGTTGGGGTCCGAGAACGCCATCAACCTGGACGGCGGCGGTTCGTCCACCCTGGCACTGCGGGAGCCGGGCGCGTCGGGGGTGACCGTGCGGAACCATCCGTCCGGCGGGGTGGAACGGCTCATCCCCGAGGGCATCGGGGTGTTCGCCCTCGGGTGAGCGGTCCGGGGACACGGGGCCAGGCCAGGGCGGGACCCGCTGCGCTCTCTCCGACGGGCGACGGGCGACGGGCCGTTCGTCCGTCGGCCGTATCTGTCGTCTGTTCGCCCCTGATCCGTCATCCGTCGGCAGGGAGAGCGGACGGGGCGTCCCGAAGCCCAGGGGGCAGGACAAGAAGACCGAAGGACGGGTCAGGGGCGGACGCTGCTGACGACGTCCGCCGTCGCCGCGAGGCCGTCCGACAGGGTCGGCGCGATGCTGGAACCGGCGAGGTAGAAGCCCAGCAGCACACACACCAGGGCGTGCGAGAACCGCAGTGATCCGCTGCGCAGAAACACCACGATCAGGATCAGGAGCAAGAGGACCACTGAGATCGAAATGGCCATGGCGAACCTCCTCGGCCGCGGGGACGGAGCCGCGATCGGCCCAAAGTGTGGCCTATCGTCCGCCGCGTCCCGGCCATTCGGGCGCTCCCGAACGGGTGATGACTGCCCGTCACTCCCAGGCGCGGTCGAAGGTGCTGAGGAACCGCTCGAGTCCTGCCAGGTCATCGGTGTTGATGTGGTCGACGCCGGCGGCGACGAGTTCGTGCCACAGGGCGTCGCGTTCGCGCCCCGGCGCGTCGGGAGTTCCCCAGAAGCGGACGCGCCGGCCGTGGGCGTGGGCCTCGTCCACGATGTCGCGGAGCTGCGCCCGCTCGTCGGCGGGCATCGCACCCTCGCCCGTCCAGTCGAAGGTGGACGCCCAGTCGGCGCTGATGAGGGAGAGGAACGCGGCGGGGGCCCGCGTACCGAGGTCGTCGAGCCGGCCGTCGTAGAAGGCGTAGCGGTGGCGCTGGGCCTCCATGGGCGCGCGCACCGCGCGGTCGCCGGAGACGACCGGGGTGACCGCTCCGATGCGGGCCTTGCCGCCGGAGGCGGAGCTGAGGATCGAGCGGTAGCGGCGCAGCCGGCGGTGGAGTTCCCGGTAGGCGGCGGCACCGGAGTTCTTGATGTCGACGAGGAGCTGGAGGGACGCGGTGTGCCCGGCGTAGACGGAACCGTGCTGGGCGGTGACCCGCCGCAGGAGCGGTTCGAGGTAGAGCGACTCCAGCGTGCGGTCGGGGTGGAGGTCGTCCCGCTCGTGTCCCACGAGCAGCTCGCCGCCGACGAGCCAGACATCGGCCTCGACACTGGTGAAGCGGTGCCGGAGGGCGTCGGCGAGGGGGTGCTCGTGCTCGTAGTCGTTGTGGGCGTGGGCGCGGCGCAGGGGGACGCGGGAGGATCCGGAGTCCTCCGCGGCCACGGGCCGGGCCGCGGCCGGAGCGCCGGCCTGCCGGGGGACGGAGGCCGTGGCCCGGGCCGGTACGGCACCTGCGAGGCCACCGGCCGCGGCTGCGCCCAGTGTGGCGACGACAGCGCGACGCGTGGGTCGGGACACGGAACACCTCCGGAGGAACGACGGCGCGGCACGGGCGGGGCGTCGGGGAGCCGCGGTGGGGCGTCCCCGAGTATCGGACCGAAGGTCCTCCAACGGGTGGATTCCGGCGCAGAGTTCGGCTGATGTTCGCCGGACCGGGGCTCTGCCGTCGATGCATACCGTCGGGGGACCTGGCGTCCCACCGTGGCATCCGGCGGTCCGGTTTCCGAATCCGGACAGCCGCCCCCACCAGTAGAAAATCCACCCTTGCGATGCGTTGTCACTTATGCCGGATTTGGCGGTTGAGTTCAGATGGGTAGCGAATGCCAGGTGATGCGGACCACATGGGAATGCGGGGAGGGGCACTGCTGGGGCGCGCGCATCCGAGTGTGCGAGCGAGCACCCTCGCGCCGGAGCGGCGGCTCCGGCGCGAGGGTTGGGGGCTGCGGGCGGGCGCGTCACGCCACCCTCAGGACTCCCCCGCCCGAGGGGAAGCGGATCACGTGTGCCACGTCACAGACCGAGGGCGTGACATCGGTCTCATCGGAGTCCCGGGCAGCATGGGGCATACCTCTCGACGGGCCGGGGTGCTCCTCGACGGACGTCCGCGGCGGGGGGGGGAGCCCCCCCCCCCCCGTCCCCCCCCCCC
>NZ_JBYITE010000027.1:0-95147 GCF_057709105.1 Streptomyces sp. bgisy100 | reverse complement strand
TACCCGTCCGTGTTCGCCTTCTCGTCCGCCGCTCCCCCGGCGCCCACCAGACCGGCGCGCGCCCCGCGGGTCGCCGTGAGCCGGGGTGCGAAGCGCCGCATCTCCCGGGCGCCGACGGTCGCGATGAGTCCCGGCAGCACCCCGCGGACGCCCTGCATGCCGCGCAGCCACCACTGTGCGTAGACCTGCGCGGAGCGCCGCTCGATGCCCGCGACCAGCCGGTCGACCGCCGGACCCAGGGGATAGGTGCGGTTGGACGGCCAGGGCAGCCGCTGCCGCAGCTCCCGCATCACCGCGTCCTCGTCGACGCCGCGCACCATGTCCGTGTCGGTCCAGCTGAGATAGCCGACACCGACCGTGACGCCCCGGTGGCCGACCTCGGCGCGCAGACAGTGCGCGAACGCCTCCACCCCGGACTTGGAGGCGCAGTACGCGGACCCCAGCGGCGCCGGGACGATCGCCGCCAGCGAGGCGATCTGGAGGAGGTACCCGCGGCTGTCCAGCAGCGCCGGCAGGAAGGCGCGGGCCGTGGTGGCGCTGCCCAGCAGGTTGACCTCGACAACCCGGTTCCAGGACCGGGCGTCGGAGTCCGCGAACGGACCGCCCTGCGCCACCCCCGCGTTGGCCACGACGATGTCGACCCGGCCGAAGCGCTCCGTCACCTCCCAGGCGACGCGCTCCATGGCCGCGGCATCGGTGACGTCCACCGGCCAGTACGCGGATTCGGTGGGCAGCCGGTCGGAGACCTGCCGCAACTCCTCGGGTTCCAGGCCGAGCAGCGCGACGCGCACGCCGCGCGCGGCGAGTTTACGGGCCAGTTGCTCGCCGACACCGCGGGCGGCACCGGTCACCACCGCGACCCGGCCCTCCAGCCTTCCCTGTGCGTTCACGCCGTCTCCTCCTCGGCCATGGCTCCGCCGGCGGTCCCCGGTACGGATGTCCCCGGTACGGATGACCCCGATACGGACGTCTTCGTCGATACGGACGTCTTCGTCGGTACGGATGCGTCCGTCGGTACGGACGTGCTCCCCGCGACGGAGGCGTTCCCCGGGAGTACGGGCCCGGCGTCGCTCCCCCGTCCCCCCGGCCCGTTCGCGGCGTCCGTCGTGCCGACGGCTCCGGGGCCCGGACCCGCCCCGGTGAGCCGTTCCCGGACCAGCTCCCGGATCGCCCCGATGACCGTCTCCGGTGCCTCCACCGGCGTCATATGGCCGATACCGGGCAGCTCGGTGAGGCCGGTGCAGTGCGGCAGCGCGGCCGCCAGCCGCCGGGCGTGCACGGGCGGGGTGAGCCGGTCGGCCGTGCCCACGATCACCGCGGCCGGGACGGCGAGCCGCGCCGCCTGCCCGTCCAGGTCCAGCTCGGCGAGGACGTGCGCCCAGCGGGCGCGGACGGTGCGCGGGCAGGCGTGCACGATCCGGGCGCAGGCGTCCACCGCGCCCGGGTCCGCGCCGGGGCCCATCGTCACGTACCGGAGCACCCGCCGGGCGAGCGGCGTGACCGGACCGAGCGGGGCGCGGGAGCCGAGCAGCGCGCGGTGCGCCCGGTACCGCACGCCCGCCCAGGGCAGCGGCAGGACGAGCGCCTCCCGCAGCAGCCGCGAACTCCCGGTACTGCACAGCAGCACCGCTGCGGCCCGCTCCTGCAACACCGGTCGGCCGGCGGCGGCCAGGAGGGTCATGCCTCCCATGGAATGCCCCACGAGCACCGCGCGCTCGCCGGGCGCCAGCGCCGCGCCGAGCACCGCCTCCAGGTCGTCGGCGAGCGCGTCCGTGCTGTACCCGTCGGGGCCGGTCGCCGGGGTGCGGCCGTGGCCGCGCTGGTCGTAGAGGATCACCCGGTGGTCGGCGGCGAGCGCCCGGACGACCGGCGCCCAGAAGGCGGTCGAACACGTCCAGCCGTGGGCGAGGACGACGGCGGGCGCGTCCTCGGGGCCGTGCACCTCGATGTGCAGCCGGGTCCCGTGGCCGGAGTCGGCGGTCAGTTCGCGCACCGGGGCGGGCGGCAGGAAGGCCGCGGCCGGGAACGTCGTGCGGGGGCTCACCGGACGCCCTCCCCCGCCCCATCGGAACCGGCCCCTCCGGAACCAGCCCCATCGAAACCAGCCCCTCCGGAACCGGCCACGGCGGTCGGCGCGGTGCCCCGGCCCGGGTCGCGCGGCGGGCGCAGCACCGCGTACTCGGCGAGGTTCACCTCCCGCGTCACCCTGCGGAACTCGGCGGTCGTCCCGGGCCACACCGTGGTGTTGCGGCCGGCCTTGTCGAGGTACCAGCTGTCGCAGCCACCGGTGTTCCACACGGTCCGCCGCATCCGCTCCTGGAGCCGCCGGTTGTAGGCGTGGACGGCGGACGGCCGGGCGTCCAGCGCCACCCGCCCGCCGAGCGTGCCGAGCCGGCCGAGGAAGTCGGTCAGATAGTTCAGCTGCGCCTCGATCATGAGGATCATCGAGCTGTTCCCGAGCCCGGTGTTGGGGCCGATGACGGTGAGGAAGTTCGGGAAGCCGGGGACGCTGGCGCCGCGCAGCGCCTGCATCCCGTCCTTCCACTCCTCGGCGAGCGTCCGGCCGTCGGCGCCGGTGATCCGCTCGGCGATCGGCAGGTCGGTGACGTGGAATCCGGTGCCGAAGACGATGGCGTCCGCCTCGGTGCGCGTGCCGTCGGCGGCGACCAGGGCCGGACCGTCGACCTCCCGCAGCCCCGAGGCGACCAGCGAGACATTGGGCCGGGCGAGTGCCGGATAGTAGTCGTTGGACAGCAGGATGCGCTTGCAGCCGATGCGGTAGTCCGGGGTGAGGGCCGCCCGCATCGCCGGATCCTTGACGGCCTTCTTCATGTGCGCCGCGGCCAGGGCCTCCAGCAGGCCGAGCCGGCCGGGGTGCCGGGTGAACGCGCCGACCTGGAGCTCCCGGATGCCCCACAACAGGGCGCGGCGCAGGGCCCCGGTGGCCGGCAGCCGGGTATGCAGCCGCTGTTCGAGCTCGGTGATCCGCCGGTCCAGGCGCGGCACCACCCAGGGCGGGGTGCGCTGGAACAGGGTGAGCTCCCCGACCACCGGCTGGATCTCGGGCACGATCTGGATCGCCGAGGCGCCGGTGCCGACCATGGCGACGCGCTTGCCGCGCAGGTCGTAACCGTGGTCCCAGCGCGCGGAGTGGAAGACCGCGCCGGGGAAGGAGTCCAGGCCCGGGATGCCGGGGACCTTGGGGTCGGAGAGCGGGCCGGTCGCGGAGACGACCACATCGGCCGTGAGCGGCCCGGACGCGGTGTCGATCTCCCAGCGCAGCGCGTCGCCGTCCCAGCGCATGGCCAGGACCTCGGAGTCGAAGCGGAGGTGCGGGCGCAGTCCGAAGGTGTCGGCGACCCGCTCCAGATACGCCCGGATGTGCGGCTGCCCGGAGAAGCTCCGCGGCCACTGCGGATCCGGGGCGAACGAGAACGAGTAGAGGTGCGAGGGGACGTCGCACGCGCAGCCCGGGTAGGTGTTGTCCCGCCAGGTGCCACCGACCGCGCCGGCCCGCTCCAGGACCGTGAAGTCGGTGATCCCGGCTCTGCGCAGCCGGACGGCGGCCCCCAGACCGCCGAAGCCCGATCCGATCACCGCGACTCGGACATGTGTGTGCTCGTCCTTCGGTCCGGCCATGACCGCCGCCTCCCGACGTCCGGAAACGATCGCGCCACCAATCACTGGCGTGATCGGGAGCGTAAGGCAGGAACGTACTGAGGGGTAGGGGTCCGGCGAGGGAAGTTACCGCCGGTTGCCCGGGGCCCCACCGCGCTCGCTCGGTCACGGTCACGTCGGTGTGGTCGGGGTGGCCGGAGACCATTGCCGGCCTCCGGCCACCCGACCACTTTGACGCGGACCGTATGCCACGGGCACGGGGCCCGCCCCTGCCGGCCGTGTTCGCCATCGCTTTCGTCGGCCCACTGGCTCTACGTCCGAGCCACCGGGAAGCTGGGATTCCGAGCAGGCGAGTGCTGCAATGGCTTGCCAACTACCGTGCGCTGAGCGAATGTTGCGCAGTTCCCACTGAATGGGAGGATGTGTATGGCCGACGGGGTCCATCCCGCCAGACGCTCGCCCGGCACGCCGGAACCTCCGTTACCCGGCACCGCGTCGACCCGCCAGCCTGTACCGGACACCACCCACCGGCCGGACCAGCCCCCGGAACCGGCACCGGCCCCACCGCCTGAACCCACACCGGCACCGGCCCCTGAACCCACACCTACGCCACCCCCGGGCGCGCCGTCTCCCCCGGCCCGGCCGAGCCGTCTCCGCGCTCAGGCCGCCCGTGTCCGGGCCCTGGATCCGGCCAACAAGATCGCGCTGGGAGGGCTGGTCCTGGCCGCTCTGGCTTTCGTGGCGCCCTCGCTCGGCTCCGCGTACCACCGCGTCTTCGCTCAAGAGCCGGTGCTGGTCGAGGCCGAACAGCTGAACGGGTACTGCACGAGCACCTGGTCCACTCTCCCCGGCAACGACGATCTGCTGCCCCGACTGCCCGATGCCGACAAGCGGGAAATCGTGCGCTGGGAGCGCGAGCAGCGGATCGTTCAGCGGCAGACACTGCGGGTTCTCATCAGTCTGCGCGGCAACACCGACAAGGCGGCGCAGCTGCGTGACGTCACGGTCACCGTCGTTCGCCGTGATCCGCTGCCCAAGGGGGTGCGCCCCGACGTCAGGACGCTGGGATGCGGGATCGGCGAGGAACCTCGAGCGGCGGGCGTCAACCTCGATCGGCTCGCGGTCGGGCGGCCCGTCTCGCTCAGCGCGCTGCATGGGAAACCGGGGCAGCGCCCCGCGGCCAAGGAGGCACTGGACTGGGGCAAACCCGTGTCCCTGCCGCACTCCCTGAACAGCGGGGAGATCTACTCCCTCTTCCTCCTGGGCCGAACCGAAAGCTACGACGTCAGATGGAAGGCCACCTTGACCTGGTGGGACGGCGAGAAGACGGAGTCGGTCGAACTGGACAACGGCGGCCGGCCCTTCCACGTGATGGCCGACCCCGGCGGTGCCCGGTGAGCGACCGGCTCCGGATGACCGCTGTGGCCGCGGTCGTCGCCGTCGTTCACCTTGTCGGCGCTCTTCCCGCGCAGATCCACTGGGCGGAAGCGGCGGGGACCTTATCGTCCTGGGAGGCCCTGAGGAGGGCGACGGTATCGCCCGTGTGGCGGGTCAACGAACAAACCGGCGTTGCGGGCTGGCTGCTGGAAGGACTCTGGCTGGCACTGTTTCTGACGGTCCTGCTGTCCGTCACACGTACCCTCGTCGCCCGGATGGGACCGCCCCTACGGTCCGGGGCACGGCAGGCCGTTGTACTGCCGCTGGTCGCTCCGGTCGCCGCGATGCTGGCCCTGCTGATCAGCAGGCTCCCGGACTTCCTGCTCGACCAGGAGCCGGCGGGGCTCTGGCAGCGCGCCGTGAACTACGACCCGGAGCTTCCACGTCTCCTGGAAGACACCTACGTCACCGCCCCGCATGCCCTCCTCCTCGGTGCCGCTGCCGCCGCAACCGGGCTGATGTGTGCTCTGCCCGCCCGGATGCGGTCCGCAGGATTCCCCCGGTCGTCCAGGCGGCGGGTGCTGCTCCTGCTGTCGGGGCTGCGCGGCCCGCTGCGCACACTCTGGCCACGGATCGGCGAAACAGTCCTGGCCACCGCAACAGCCACCGCATGCGAACGTCTCCTCGCCCTGCCCGCCGTTTCCGGGGCCGCAGCCCGCGTCCTCGACCCCCTCTGCCAGGTGAGCTGCGGAGATGCCGTGGCATCCACCGTGCTGCCGCGACCGGATACCAGTTCATCGCCGACCACGGTCCAGGCGCTCGTGACGGTCGTTCACCTCGAACCGATGGGGCACTTCTGGTTCACCTGTGCCTTTGCTCTCACGTTCTTCGTCCTGCGTGCGCACCCCTCATTCCGCGCCGCACCGCTACGGCCGGCCACCCTGTTCGTACTGTTCTGGACCGCCTACGCGGCCGGCCGGCTCGGCAGTCACCTGTACTTGACCGCGTCCCTGATCAGCATGTCGGTACCGCAGGGCGCCGTCCCCGGAAAATTGATCCGGTCCTTGCTGCTGACACCGGAACCGCTGCGCGACGCGCTGTTCGGTGCCCCGGGAACCGCTGCGCTGGTGACGGCGGCGGTAACGCTGATCAGAGTCGTACGCCACCGCTCTGCCGCGCGACATCGCTCGCCGCTTCCCACGCCCTCCGCCGAGCAGAACGAAGGCGTGGCCCCGAAGCCGTAGCAACTGCTCCCTCGGCGCTGTTCCGGAGCACCTGCGGTGGTCGCGGCGCCGCCGGCCCATCACCGGGAGGCATAGGCTGCCGGTGTGGCCGAGACAGAGGAAGCACGGAGCCCGCAGGACCGGCGGCCGGGGAGCCACTCCCCGACCACGGCACCCGGTCGGCGTGACGCGACGGGCCCGTCCGGCCACCCCGGCGGAACCACCGGCGGACCACCACCGGCGCGGGAACCCTCCCTCGGGAACGGCCCGCCGGACCGCCACGACGCCCCCGGGGCCCACTCCCCCGCCGGGGGGCCGCCGACCGAGTACCGGACGGCGGAGCTGGCCGCGGAGGCCGGCATCACCGTCCGCACCCTGCGCTTCTACCGCGAGCGGAAGCTGCTGCCCGCGCCGCGCCGGGAGGGCAGGATCGCCTGGTACAACGAGCATCACCTCGCCCGGCTCCGGACCATCGGCGCCCTCCTCGACCGCGGCCACACCCTGGGCGGTATCGCCGAACTGCTCACGGCCTTCGAGAACGGCCGGGACGTCGGCGAACTCCTCGGCCTGGAGAACGCCATCGGCGCCACCTGGTCCGACGAGACACCGGTCCGCCTCACCCCGGAGGCGCTCGCCGACTACTTCGCCGACCACGTCACCGCCGAGAACCTCGCCGCGGCACTCGACCTCGGCTATCTGACCGTCGACGGGGACGAACTCGTCCACGTCAGCCGGCGTCTGCTGGACGCCTCCAGCATGCTGGTCGACCGGGGCATCCCCCTCGCAGCCGTCCTCGCCGCGGCCCGCGCCGTCCGGACCCACACCGACGCCCTGGCCGAGCTGTTCACCTCCCTCGTCCGCACCCATGTGCTGACGGACGTCCTCGCCCGGGCGGCGGCGGGCGAACCGCCGGGCGCCGAGGAGACGGCGGAGATCGCGGCAACCGTCGAACGGCTGCGCCCCCTGGCGAAGGGCGTCGTCGACGCGGAGCTCTCCATGGCCATGGACCGCAGGATCCGGGCCGAGCTGGACGCCTGGCTGAAGGAGCTCCCGGGACAGCACGGCGGCTGAACCGGACGGGTACGGGGCCGTGGCGGACACGACAGGCACGGCGGGCACGGCGGCCGAACCGGGCCGGTACGGGGACCGCGGCGGGCACGGCGGCCGGGCCGAGCACGACAGCGGCCGAGCGACGATGGCCGTGCCGAGTGGGAAAAGCCATGCGGCGGCCGTCACCCGCCCCGGGCAGCGCTGCCGAAGGGATCCGGCACCTCCGCCGCGCTACGCCCCGCGCGGGCGCACACTGGTGACATGTGCCGCAGTATCAAGACGCTCCGCCCGCCCGCGATGGAGCACGTCGACGACGAGGACATCAGGGCGGCCGCATTGCAGTACGTCCGCAAGGTCTCGGGGTTCCGCGCCCCCGCCGCCCACAACCAGGCCGTCTTCGACCGGGCCGTGGACGCCGTCGCCGGAGCCACCGAGCAGCTCCTCGCCGAGCTGGAGATCCGCGGCTCCGGAGGCCGCCGGCCGACCCGGACGGACGCAACCGCCTAGGAACGGCCCGCCGCACCGAACCGACGCGTCGGCCAGGAACGGCCGGCTTGCGCAGCCTGGGCCCGGCGCCGCACGGCTCCTCCCACTCGTCCGCGCGAGGCAGCCGGGCCGTCCCCTGCGCGCCGGCGACCGGGCCGACCGTTCAGGCCTCGCCCGTGGGCACCCGTCGGCCCGCCCGTCCACCGCACCGGCCGTGCATCAGGTTCTGCCGACCGGCTTCGCCCCGCTCAGGCCCGTCAGGCCCGGTCAGCCCCGCAGCCGCGGCGCGGCCGGCGGAACGGGGCCGCCCTCCGGCGCCGCGGCCAGCTCGTCCGCGTACTGCCGCGCCCAGCCGGCCAGCCCGCCCACGTCGATCCCGTACGGCGGATGCTCCCTGGCGGGAGCGACGGCCTCAGCGGCCCGCCGGAGCAGGGACACGGCGCCGCGCCGGTTGCCGCGCGCGGCATGGGTGATGCCGACGGCGAGCTGCGCCAGCCCTTTCCACATCGCCCGTTCGGGCCCCGCCGCCGACTTCCAGGCGTCCTCGAGGACCTCGTGCGCATGGAACGGCATACCGGCGTCGAGCAGCCGCTGGGCCTCGGCGAGCGACTCCCCCGGAGCCCGCACCACACCCTCCGGCTGCCGTTCGACGCCCTCCACCCCGTAGGGCAGCGGCCGTCCCAGACCGTCGCGCGGGCGCGCGTTACGGGCGCGCCCCTCCTCGTCACGGTCTCGCGCCGCGGAGGCCCGCCCGACGTCCTCCGCCGCTGTACCGGTGTCCCGGGTGCCGTCGTCGCTCACAGCTCGATTGTCCTCCGCCCCGGGGCCGGGCTCAGTGCCCGGTCCCGTACGCCACCGTCACCGGGGCGTGGTCCGACCAGCGCAGGTCATAGCTGGCGGCGCGCTCGACGACCGCCTTGACCGCGCGGTCCGCCAGGCCCCGCGTCGCCATGTGGTAGTCGATCCGCCAGCCGCTGTCGTTGTCGAACGCCTTCCCCCGGTACGACCACCACGAGTACGGGCCCGCCACGTCCGGGTGCAGCCGCCGCACCACATCCGTGTACTCGCCCTCCTCGAGGACCCGGGTCAGCCACTCGCGCTCCTCCGGCAGGAAGCCGGCGTTCTTCCTGTTGCCCTTCCAGTTCTTCAGGTCGGCCTCCTGGTGCGCGATGTTCCAGTCGCCGCAGACCAGCACCTCGCGCCCGTCGGCCGCCGCCCGCTCCCGGAGCCCCTTCAGATACGGCAGGAACTCGCCCATGAAGCGCTCCTTCTCCTCCTGCCGCTCCGTGCCGACCTCGCCCGAGGGCAGATAGAGGCTGGCGACCGTGACGCCGGGCAGGTCGATCTCCGCGTACCGGCCGCTGCCGTCGAACTCGGTCGAGCCGAAGCCGATCCGCACCCCCTCCGGCTCGCGCCGCGAGTAGAGCGACACCCCGGCCCGGCCCTTGGCCGCCGCCGGAGCGTGGACCGTGTGCCAGCCGTCGGGCTCCCGCACCTGCGCGGAGAGCTGGTCCGGCTCGGCCCGCACCTCCTGGAGGCAGACCACATCGGCGGAGGTCGCCGCCAGCCACTCCTGGAATCCCTTCCGGGCGGCGGCGCGGAGCCCGTTCACATTCACGGTCGTCACAGTGAGCATCCCGGCACGATACCGACCACCGCGCGGCACCCCCGGACACGCCCCGCACAACCGTACGATTGCCCCCATGCAGATCCACCCGGTCCGCTACGACCACCCCGACGCCGTGCGGCTCAACGCCGAGGTGCAGCTGGAGTACGCCGAGCGCTACGGCGACGGCGACCTCACCCCGATGGATCCGTCACAGTTCGATCCGCCGCGGGGGCTGTACCTCGTGGTGTACGACGACGAGGGCCGGCCGGTCGCGTCCGGCGGCTGGCGGGCCCAGGAGGGGAGCGCCGAGGGCTACGCGGACGGCGATGCCGAGATCAAGCGGATGTTCGTGGTGCGCGACGCCCGCGGGCGGGGGCTGGCCCGCCGGGTCCTGGCCGCGCTGGAGGACAGCGCCCGGCAGGCGGGCCGGCGGCGCATGGTCCTGGAGACCGGCACCAAGCAGCCCGAGGCCATCGCCCTCTACACGTCCAGCGGCTACGCCCCCGCGGTACCGAAGTTCGGCATCTACCGCCACGAGTCCCTGAGCCGCTGCTTCGCCAAGCCGCTCGGCACCCCGGCCGCCTCCGGCCAGGCGCTTCCGCCGGAGCCCTCCGCCCGGACCGCCCCGGACCGGTGAGCTCCGCCGGGCACCACGAGCCCGGCACGTCCTCACGCCACCGGTACCGGCACCGGCACCGGCACCGGCCTGCCGGATCGCCCGCCGGTGGCCTGCTCGCCCTCGGCCGCCTCCCCGAACCCCCGACAGGGCCTGCCCGACCCCCGGCTCAGCGCCCCACCCCCGGCCCCGGCGCCATCGCCTGCGGCTCGGTCAGCGCCGGCGTGCCCACCGGCCACAGCTGCTGACCGCGGTACTCCTCCAGCAGCCGCAGCCAGACCTCGCTCATCGTGGGGAAGGCCGGGACCGCGTGCCACAGCCGGTCCACCGGCACCTCGCCGACCACCGCGACCGTCGCCGAGTGCAGCAGCTCCCCCACCCCGGGGCCCACGAAGGTCACCCCGACCAGATGTCCCCGGTCGAGGTCGACCAGCATCCTGGCCCGCCCCCGGTAGCCGTCCTCGTACAGCGAGGCGCCCGCGACCTGCCCCAGCTCGTAGTCGACGACCCGCACCCGGCGGCCCTGCCGCTCGGCCTCGGCCGCCGTCAGCCCGACCGCGGCCACCTCCGGCGTGCTGAACACCACCTGCGGCACGGCCGCCCGGTCCGTGGTCGCCACATGCGCACCCCACGGGTCCCGCTCCAGGACGGGCACGCGCTGCGCCCGGGTGGCGATGACCGCGCCCGCCACCCTCGCCTGGTACTTCCCCTGGTGGGTGAGGAGGGCGCGGTGGTTGACGTCACCCGCCGCGTACAGCCAGTCGCCCGGCACCCCGGTCACCCGGCACGAGTCGTCCACCTCGATCCATCCCCCGGGCGACAGACCGACCGTCTCCAGCCCGAGGCCGTCGGTGCGCGGGGCCCGTCCGGTGGCGAACAGCACCTCGTCGACGGCGATCTCCCGGCCGTTGTCCATCAGCACCGTCACCGGCCCGCCGGGCGCCTCGCGCCGCACGCCGGTCGCCGACACCCCGATGAGCATCTCCACCCCGGCGCGGGCGAGCCCCTCGGTGACCATCCCGCCCGCGAAGGGCTCCATCCGCTCCAGCAGTCCGCCGCCCCGGACGAGCATCGTGACCTGCGATCCGAGCGCCTGCCAGGCGGTGGCCATCTCCACGCCGACCACGCCGCCGCCCACGATCGCCAGCCGCCCCGGCACCTTCTGCGCGCTGGTGGCCTCCCGGCTGGTCCACGGACGGGCCTCGGCCACCCCCGGCAGCTCGGGGACCACGGCCCGGCTGCCGGTGCACACGGCGACCGCGTGCCGCGCCCGCAGCAGCCGCAGGCCCCCGTCGGGCGTCCGCACCACGACACGGCGCGGGCCGTCGAGCCGGCCGCTGCCCCGGACGATCTCGGCGCCCTCGGAGCCCAGCCAGGCCACCTGGCCGTCGTCCTTCCAGTCGGAGGTGAACCCGTTCCGGCGGGCCAGCACCGCGGCCGCGTCCGGGCCGCCGTTCACCGCCTGCCGGGCGCCCTCGACGGCCCGCGCCCCGGCGAGCGCGGCGACCGGGCGCAGCAGCGCCTTGCTGGGGATACAGGCCCAGTACGAGCACTCGCCGCCGATCAGCTCGCGCTCCACGACGGCGGTGGACAGCCCCGCGGCCCGCACCCGCTCGGCGAGCACCTCCCCCGTCGGCCCGGCGCCCAGCACCACGACGTCGTACTCGTCCTCCCGCTCGTAACTCCGGGGTGCCTCCACGCTGGGGCTCATGCGCGCCGCCTCTCGGTCGGGGATGCCGGTGGGGTGCTGCGGCCATCCTTCCGCGCTGCCGCAAAGTCGGCCACATGAACCACCGGAATACGGACAGGCTCCCCCTCGTTCCCCCCAACGGGGACACCCGCCGACGTCATCCGGAAGCAGGTAAGGAAACCATGAGCACGGTCGAGCTGACCAAGGAAAACTTCGACGAGATCGTCTCCGCGAACAACTTCGTGCTGATCGACTTCTGGGCCACCTGGTGCGGCCCGTGCAAGCAGTTCGCGCCGGTCTACGAGGAGGCAGCCGAGCGCCACTCGGACCTGGTCTTCGGCAAGATCGACACGGAGGCCCAGCCCGAACTGGCCGCGGCCTTCGACATCAAGTCGATCCCCACGCTGATGATCGTGCGGGAGAACGTCGCGGTCTTCGCACAGCCGGGCGCCCTGCCCGAGGCCGCGCTGGAGGACGTCATCGGACAGGCCCGCAACCTGGACATGGCGGAGGTGCACAAGTCCGTCGCCGAACAGCAGGCCGCCGCCGAGCAGCAGGGCGCGACCGCCGCGGCGAGCGAGGAGCCCTCGGCCTGACCCCCGCGGCAGTCCTCCCGGACCCCCGTGGCGGGTGACGCGGGTCACCCCCCATCGAAGGCCCCGGCCCCGGCCGGGGCCTTCGGCACACCCGCCCGGCCGCACTCCGGACCGGCCACCGCCCGGCACCCGGCCGCCCCGCGGACACGCCTCGGGGACCGGCCCCTCAACAACCCTGCGCAGTCGCCCCGGTGGCCTTCCGTCGCCGCATCGAGGTCGCCCACTCCACGAAGCGGGCTCCGGCGCCGGGCAGATGGGCCCCGCCGCGGCGAGCGGCCTGCGACGCAGCCGCCGTTCAGCCGGTTGTCAGGTCCTGCTCCGCCCAGATGGTCTTGCCCTGCCGGGCGTGCCGGGTGCCCCAGCGCTGGGTGAGCTGCGCGACCAGGAGGAGCCCCCGCCCGCCCTCGTCGAAGACGCGGGCCCGGCGCAGATGCGGGGCGGTGTCGCGGGAGTCGGAGACCTCGCAGATGAGGCTGCGGTTGTGGATCAGACGCAGCTGGATGGGCGGCTCCCCGTAGCGGATGGCGTTGGTGACCAGTTCGCTGACCACCAGCTCGGTGGTGAACACGGCGTCGTGCAGCCCCCAGGCCGTCAGTTGCTCGGTCACGTCGCGGCGGGTCCGGGCGACCACGGCAGGATCGGAGGGCACGTCCCAGCTGGCGACCTGGTCGGCCCCCAGCGTGTGGGTGCGGGCGACCAGCAGCGCGATGTCGTCGTCGGGCCGGGCCGGGAGCAATGCGTCGAGGACGTTGTCGCAGACCGCCTCCACGGACGCGGCGGGCCGGGCGAGGGTGCTGCACAGCAGCTCGAGCTGCTCGTCGGGATCAAGGCCGCGGGTCTCGATGAGCCCGTCGGTGAAGAGGGCCAGCAGGCTGCCTTCGGGCAGCTCCACCTCGACGGCCTCGAAGGGCAGCCCGCCCAGCCCGAGGGGCGGCCCGGGCGGCATGTCGAGCACGTGAGCACGGCCGTCCGGGGTGACCACGGCAGGCGTCGGATGGCCGGCGCGGGCCAGTGAGCACTGCCGGGCGACCGGGTCGTAGACGGCGTACAGGCAGGTGGCGCCGACGTCACCGGGAGCGGCGAGACGGGACCCGTCGGCTTCGACACCGGAATCGGTGGCGGGTTCGGCGGCCAGCCGGAGCACGATGTCATCGAAGTGGGTGAGCAGTTCGTCCGGCGGCAGATCCATGTCGGCCAGGGTGCGGACCGCCGTCCGCAGCCGGCCCATGGTGACCGACGCCTGGACCCCGTGGCCGACGACATCGCCGACGACCAGGGCGACCCGGGCGCCGGAGAGCGGGATGACGTCGAACCAGTCGCCGCCCACCCCGGCCTGTGCGGGGAGGTAACGGTAGGCCGCGTCCAGGGCACTCTGGTCGGGCAGGCCCTGGGGCAGCAGGCTGCGCTGCAGGGCGACCGCCATGTGGTGTTCCCTCGTGTAGCGCCGGGCGTTGTCGATGCAGACCGCCGCGCGGGCGCAGAGTTCCTCGGCCAGGGCCAGGTCGTCGTCCTCGAACGGTGCGGTCGGTTCCGAGCGCCAGAAGTTGGCCACACCGGCGACGAGGCCGCGGGCGTACAACGGGGCGGCGATGAGGGAGTGGATGCCGTAGTCGAGGACCCGGCGGGCGCGTTCGGGGTCCTGGGCCTGCCATCCGGGAGCCGTGCGCAGGTCCGGTTCGAGCCGTGCACCTCCCGCCGTCATCCCTCTGGCCTGGGGCGTCGAGGGCCGGAAGTCGATCCGTTCACCGGTGGGATAGAGCGGATGGTCGTCACGGATGCCGACGGTGGCGGTGCGCCGCAGCGTCGTCAGCGTGCTGTGCGGCTCCTCGCCGCGCAGCACCGGCTCGGCCAGGTCGACGGTGACGAAGTCGGCGAACCGCGGCACCGCCGCCTCCGCCAGCTCCTGGGCGGTCCGGGTCATGTCCAGGGTCGAGCCGATGCGGACGCTGCCCTCGTACATGACGTTCAGCCGGGTCCGGGCCGCCTCCGTCCTCCCCGACAGGGCGTGCAGTTCGGTGGAGTCGCGGAGGGTGGCGACGCTGCCCCGGGGGCCGCCCTGCCCTCCGGTGGGGCGCTGGTTGACGGCGAGCAGCCGGTCCCCCGCCGAGTGCAGCTCGTCGCTGGCCGGGCGGCCCGAGACCAGCAGGGCGGCGGTGCGCGGGGCGAGGCCGAGGGCGTCGACGGGCCGGCCCTCGGCATCGGCGGGGAGGTCGAGCAGGCGCCGGGCCTCGTCGTTGGCGAGCAGCAGCCGACGGTCCTCGTCGATGATCAGGACGCCTTCCCGGACGGAGTGCAGCACCGCGTCATGGTGCTCGTAGTGCCGGGTGATCTCGGCCGGGCCCAGGCCGTGCGTCTGCCGCAGCAGCCGGCGGCTGAGCACCGCCGCCCCGCCCGCGGTGACGGCCATCGCGGCGGCCGCGGTGACCAGGACCACCGGCACCTTCCGGTTGAGGGTGGCGCTGACGCTCTTGGTGGTGATCCCGGCGACGACCGCGCCGATCACCTGGCCCTGCGCATCCCTGACGGGCACCGCGGCCCGGACCTGGGGGCCGAGTGTGCCCCTGGTCGTCTCCGTCTTCGTCTGCCCGGCCATCACCGTCGAGAGGTCGGCGCTGAAGTGTTTGCCGATCCGGTCCGGCCTGGGGTGCGTGTAGCGGATGCCGTCCCGGTTCACGACCACGACGAAATCGATCCCGGACCCCACCCTGATCGCCTCGGCCCGGGGCTGGAGCACCGCCGTGGGATCCCGGGACCGCATGGCCGCCTCGATCCCCGGCGCCTGGGCGACGGATTCGGCCACGCTCAGTGAACGCTGCTCGGCCTCGTGTGTGCCGGCGTGCTGGGCGTCGATGACGAGGGCGAAGGCGGCGCCGACGCAGAGCAGCACGATGACCGCCAACTGCAACAGAAACATCTGGCCGACGACGCTGTGCACGTTCAGCACGGAGCGGGAGCCCCTGCGCCCGCCGCGACCGGATCTCCGCGGTTGTGCGGCCACCATGCCCTTTCTCTCCTCTCCTCACCGTCGCTGAGGGAAGGCGATGTGTCGCCGGGGAAGGCGACCGGGCCCTGCCCGCCGGGCGGTCCCCGGGCCCTGCCGACGGTCCGGACCACGGCCGAGCCGACCGGGAAGAACGGCCCCACGGCGCCCGGCTGTCAGGGAACGTGCCGGCTCGGACGACGGCCGCTCCCGGGTAGTGACGCCCCATGACGCACTTTCAGGAGTGCCGTCTCCGCGGCACACCCTGCGCGACCGGTGCCGCCTTTACGTCAAGCGTAGGACCTCGGGCGGAGCCCAGCGCTCCGGCGCCGGGACGCTGTACCGGCGCCCTGCCGGTCCCCGCCCGCGGCCCCGGTGTGCTCCGCAGGGCACCATGCGGACACCACGGCGAACAGCCCCTGGAAACGCCGAGATCCCGTCCGATCGGATCGGACGGGATCTCGTGAACTCTTCCTGAGCGAACTCAAGAACAGTCTTGCTGTGGACCTGAGGGGAATTGAACCCCTGACCCCCTCGATGCGAACGAGGTGCGCTACCGGACTGCGCCACAGGCCCTTGCAACGGGTGAAACTCTAGCACCCTCCTCGGGGTGCTCGGAAATCGCTTCCCGTGCTGGTGGGCCCGCCCGGTGCGCGCCCGGGCGGCCCCTGCCGTCACTCGTTGGCCGCGCGCGGCCGGTCCTCGTCGGCGTACTGGTCGAAGAGCGGGGTGCGGCCGCGCTCGCGGGCCCGGCGGCCGGCGGGCCGGCGGGTGGCCGGAGCGGGCTCCGGAACCGGGGCGGGCTCGGCGGGCGGGGCCTCCGCGACCGGCTCGGCGACGCTGGACCGCGCGGAACTCCAGGCGTCCGGGGCGTCGAGGTCCACCCCGCCGGTGGCCCGCGGGGCGACCGGCGCGGTGACGTACGTCGGCAGCGGCACCGGCACCGGGTCCCAGCTGTCGCCCTCGGAACTGCGCCGCTGCTGGTCGACCCACTCCGCGTGGTCGGTCTGCTCGACCAGCGCCCGGCGGCCCGCGGTGTGCGGCGAGGTGCTCTCCGGCGCGGCGACCGGCTCCGCGGGACCGTCCTCCGCCGGCGGCTCCACCTCGGCGTGCTCGGGCCGTGCGGCGATCCGCGACCGGTGCTCGCGCAGCCGCTGGGCGGCGGCCTCGGCGCGGCGCCGGTCCATGGTGAAGGTGAAGCGGCGGCGCTCCTGGGCCCGCAGGTGGGCGATGTAGAGGCTGAGCAGTATCGCGGGCAGGGCCGGGGCCCAGAGGAAGGCGATTCCGCCGACCGCGGCGACCACGGATCCGCCGGTGAAGGCGAGGAAGAGCGCCATCGTGGTGCGGCGCCGGCGGGCCAGGACCTTCGAACGGCGGGCGCGTTGCGCGGCGGACGGCGTCGGGTGGGCAGCGGGCCGCGCCGGGCGCTCGGTGCGGCCGGTGCCCGTGGCGGCGCGGTCCGCCCGCCCGGTCCCGGTGTCGACGCGCACCGGCGCCGGCTCGGGCGCGGACACGGCGAAGGCCCGGACGTCGACCGAGTCGGTCACGACGTCCGGGGCGGTCGCGCCCCGGTCCGGTCCCGCGGAACCGTCTCCGTCCCCGGAGGCGTCCGCGTCACCGGAGGAACGCTCCTCCAGACCCTTGGCGTAACGGCGCTCCATCCCCGCCCGTCCGGACAGCAGCCGGATGGCGGTGCTGAAGCGTTCCGTCGGACGGGCTTCGTTCAGCTCGTCCTGCCTACGGAGCCACATCGGCACCAAGTAGGCGGCCCAGGCCCCGACGATGACTGCGTAAATGAGGCCACTGCTGCTCACATCTCACACGGTAGAGGGGTCCGCATGAGGCCATCTGCCAATTGGCGCGGTGTGTCGCACGATCTGGCTGATATCCCGAACTTTTTTTGTGATTGTTGAGAGAGCTGGACCGCATAACCGGTCAACTCGCTCTGGAATTCGAACACTTATTTTATTTGTGAGCCGACCCAGGTCGGACGCGGTGCCAGCGGGCCAGCATCCCTTCCGGCACCTCCTCCGCCGTCAGGGCGAAGACCAGATGATCGCGCCAGGCCCCGTCGATATGGAGATAGCGGGGCCGCAATCCCTCCTCGCGGAATCCGAGTTTCTCGACGACCCGGCGGCTCGGGGCGTTCTCGGGGCGGATGCACACCTCGATGCGGTGCAGCCCCACGGCGCGGAAGCAGTGGTCCACGGCGAGCGCGACCGCCGTCGGCATCACGCCGCGGCCCGCCACCGCCTCGTCGACCCAGTACCCGATGTGGCCCGAGCACATCGAACCCCAGGTGATGCCGGCCACCGTGAGCTGGCCGACCAGCTCTCCCCGGTACTCGATGACGAACGGCAGCATCCGGCCGGCGTGCGCCTCGGCCCGCAGGTGGCGCACCATCTGCCGGAAGGTGGGGCGGTGGGTGACCGGGCCGCTGGGCGAGGGGGGCGGGACGGTCGCCTCCCAGGGGCGCAGCCAGTCACGGTTGCGCCGGTTGACCTCCCGCCACGCCCGCTGGTCGCGCAGCTTTATGGGGCGAAGGGCGATGTCACCGTCCGCCAGTCCGACCGGCCAGGGGGCGTTCAGGTCGTACTCCCCGTGGATCTGGGGTGGTCGCCGCCGCGGATCTGGTCGACGGCGTGGACGAGCAGGCGGCCCAGCACGGCGAGGCCGTCGCGGACGCCTCCGGTGGACCCGGGGAGGCTGACGATCAGGGTGGTCCCCGCGACGCCGGCGGGACCCCGGGAGAGCGCGGCGGTGGGCACCTTCGCCAGGCCCTCGGCGCGGATCGCCTCGGGGATGCCGGGGATCTCGTGGTCGAGGACCCGGCGGACCATCTCCGGGGTGCGGTCGGTGGGCGAGATACCGGTGCCCCCGGTGGTGAGCACCACGTCGTATCCGGCGGCGACGGCCTCGCGCAGCACGGCTTCGACCGGTTCGCCGTCGGGCACCACGCGGGGGCCGTCGGTCCGGAAGCCCATCGCGGCCAGGCCCTCGACCAGCAGCGGGCCGCCCCGGTCGGCGTAGACACCGGCGGCGGCGCGGTTGGACACGGTGACGGCCAGGGCGCGGTACTCCCGCTCCGGTCTCTCCCCGGTCGGGCCGCCGGGCCGGGTCCGCGGCGCGTGGTGGGCGGCGTGCTCCGGGCTCATGCCTCGTCCCCCGCCTCCGCGGGGCGCCGCCAGTCGCCGGACTTGCCGCCGGTCTTCTCCAGGACGCGGACGTCGGCGATGGCCGCGGCCTTGTCGACGGCCTTCACCATGTCGATCACGGTGAGGGCGGCGACCGTCACCGCGGTCAGGGCCTCCATCTCGACGCCGGTGCGGTCGGTCGTGCGGACCGTGGCCTCGATCTCGACGGCGTCGTCGGCCACCGCGAGGTCGACCTTCACCCCGGAGACGGCGAGCGGGTGGCAGAGCGGGATGAGGTCGGGGGTGCGCTTGGCGCCCATGATCCCGGCGATCCGCGCGGTGGCGAGGGCGTCGCCCTTGGGCACCCCCGCCCCGCGCAACAGCTCGACGACGCGCGGCGCGACGAGCACCCGGCCCGCCGCCCGCGCGGTGCGCGCCGTGACGTCCTTCCCGGAGACGTCGACCATCCGGGCCGCGCCCGTGTCGTCGAGGTGGGTGAGGTGGTGCTCGGCGCTGCTCATCGTTCTCCCGGTCCGGTCCTGTGGGCAGACACCGTACCGGCAGGAACGGCGTCTCAGCCGAGGAGGATCACGTCGACCAGGGATTCCGACGCCACGGAGGTGACGTCCTCGGGCACCACGATCAGCGCGTTGGCATGGGCCAGGGCCTTCACGAGGTGGGAGCCGGCGCCGCCCACAGGGGTGACCTCCCCTTCGGAGTACCACCCGCGGAGGAACTGACGCTTCCCCTTCGGTGAGGAGCCGATCTCCTCCCGGCACACCGCCCGCACCGTCTCCCGGCCGCGGGCCTCCAGGCCCATGAGGGCGCGGATGGCGGGGCGGGCGAAGATCTCGAACGACACGTAGGAGCTGACCGGGTTGCCGGGGAGGGCGAGCAGCGGGGTGCGGTCGGGGCCGATGCGGCCGAAGCCCTGGGGCTTGCCCGGCTGCATGGCGAGCCGGCGGAAGTCGACGTGGCCCTCCTCGCCCTCGAACTGCGAGAGCGCCTCCTTGACCACGTCGTACGCGCCCACGCTGACGCCACCGCTGGTGACGATGATGTCCGCGCGGATGAGCTGGTCCTCGATGGTGGCGCGCAGCGTGTCGGGGTCGTCGGCGACGGCGCCGACCCGGTACGCGATGGCTCCGGCGTCCCGGGCGGCCGCGGTGAGCGCGAAGCTGTTGGAGTCGTGGATCCGGCCCTGGCCCAACTCCTCGCCGGGCTGGACGAGTTCGCTGCCGGTCGACAGCACGACGACGCGGGGCCGCGGCCGGACCCGGACGCTGGCGCGGCCGATGGCGGCGAGCAGCCCGATCTGCGGCGGCCCGAGGACGGTGCCCGCCGCGAGGGCGAGCTCGCCGGCGGCGACGTCGCTGCCGCGGGCGCGGATGTGCGCTCCGGCCTGGGCGGCGCGGTACACGGCCACCTCGCCGGTGGCGCCCTCCGGGGCCCGACCCGCGGCGCGCATCCCGGCGACCGGGCCCGCGCCGGTGCCGCCGTCGGTCCACTCCACGGGGACGACGGCCTCCGCGCCGGGCGGCAGGGGCGCGCCGGTCATGATGCGGGCGGCCTGGCCCGCCCGGACCGTGAGCGGCTCGCCGCGGCCGGCCGCCACGTCACCGATGACGGTGAGGACGGCCGGGTACTCCTCCGAGGCACCGGAGACATCGGCGGTCCGCACCGCGTAGCCGTCCATCGAGCTGTTGTCGAAGGGCGGCAGGGCGGCGGGGACCGTGACGTCCTCGACGAGAATGCAGCCCTGGGCGTCCAGGAGTTGCAGCTCGATGGGGTCCAGCGGGCGGACGTGCCGCACGATGTCGTCGAGGTGCTCCGAGACGGTCCAGACCCGGTCGTCGTCCTGGACCGGTGCCGCCGCGCCGGACTCCTCCGGGGACGTGTCCCCGAGCCCGGCCGACGCGGCGGCGTGTTCAGCGGTGTCGCTCACCGTGCTCCATCTCCTCCGTGACGTAACTGCGAAGCCAGGTCCGGAAGTCCGGTCCCAGGTCTTCACGTTCGCACGCGAGTCGGACAATGGCACGCAGATAGTCGCCACGGTCGCCGGTGTCGTAGCGGCGGCCCCGGAAGACCACGCCGTGCACGGGCCCGCCGAGGGTCGGCGTCTCGGCGAGGGTGCGCAGGGCGTCGGTCAGTTGGATCTCGCCGCCGCGGCCGGGCTCGGTCTTGCGGAGCACCTCGAAGACGGCGGGGTCGAGCACGTACCGGCCGATGATGGCGTAGTTGCTGGGCGCCTCCGCCGGGTCGGGCTTCTCGACGAGGTCGGTGACCTGGACGACGTCGCCCTCGGAGGTGGCCCGGACGGCGGCGCAGCCGTAGAGGTGGATCTGCGCCGGGTCGACCTCCATGAGGGCGACGACGCTGCCGCCGTGCTGCTCCTGGACGTCGATCATCCTGGCGAGCAGCGGGTCACGGGGGTCGATCAGGTCGTCACCGAGGAGGACGGCGAAGGGCTGCTCGCCGACGTGCGGCGCGGCGCAGAGCACGGCGTGGCCGAGACCCTTGGGGTCGCCCTGCCGGACGTAGTGCATGGTCGCGAGGTCACTGGACTCCTGGACCCGGGCGAGGCGGGACTCGTCGCCCTTGCGGCGCAGCGCTTCCTCGAGCTCGTAGTTGCGGTCGAAGTGGTCCTCGAGCGGGCGCTTGTTACGACCGGTGACCATGAGGACGTCCCCGAGACCCGCGTCCACGGCCTCCTCGACGACGTACTGGATCGCAGGCTTGTCGACGACGGGCAGCATTTCCTTGGGCGTGGCCTTGGTGGCCGGCAGGAAACGGGTGCCGAGTCCGGCGGCGGGAATGACAGCCTTGCTGATCCGGGAGCGCGCTTCAGTCATGCGGAGAACCATAACCGGTACGTATGAGCGGAAGATGAGGCTCCACTTATTACATTCCCGTAGGAGAGGTTTGTGCGCGTGGACAGTGGCGGCCAGGTTACGAAGGCGGAGTTGCGGCGGCGCCTCCTGTCGGTGAGGGCCGGGTTTCCGGCGGATGACGTCCCGGCGACGGCGGCGCTCCTCGCCCGGCACGCCCTGGAACTCCCCGAGCTCGCGGGAGCACGCACCGTCGCCGCGTACGTCTCGGTGGGCCGCGAGCCCGGGACCCGAGCGCTGCTGGACGCGCTGCGCGAGCGGGGCGTGCGGGTGCTGCTGCCGGTGCTCCTGCCCGACAACGACCTCGACTGGGGCGCGTACGCGGGAGCGGACCGGCTGGTGAAGGCCGGGCGGGGGCTGCTGGAGCCGGCCGGGGAGCGGCTGGGGCCGGATGCGGTCACCGGCGCGGACGCCGTACTGCTGCCGGGCCTCGCGGTGGACGGCCGGGGCCTGCGGCTGGGGCGCGGGGGCGGCAGTTACGACCGGGTACTGGAGCGGCTGGCCGCGTCCGGGGCCGACCCGGCCCTGGTGGTGCTGCTGTACGACGGCGAGCTGCTGGACGCGGTGCCGGCCGAGGAGCACGACCGCCCGGTGCACGCGGCGGTGACACCGTCCGGGGTGCACCGGTTCGGCCCCGGGGAGCGGCGCACGGCGGGGCCGTAGCCCGGGCCGGCCGGCGGAAGCGGAACCGCTCCGGCGGAACGGCCGGAGCCGGAGACGACGCCGTCCCGGCCCCGGCCGCGCGGGGCGGCCGGGAACCGGGACGGAGGGGTGGACCGGGTCAGGGCGTCAGCGCCAGGGTGTCCTCGGTCCCCTTCTGCACCTTCGCCTCACTGAAGGCCCAGGGCAGCAGTTCGCCCTTGGCCCACTTGTCGGTCTGGTCCGCGTAGTGCGCGCTGTACGCGTGGCCCGAGGCGCCGGTGAGGTTGATCCACCGGGACTTGTCGAGGTTCCCGAGGTTGACGACCATCCGCATCGAGGGCACCCAGACGACGTCGTAGCCGCCCGCCGCGTTCCAGCCGGTGGCGTTGACCGCCTCCTGGCCGCCGCCGAGGTTCCACGGCCCGCGGTTGAACACGGACTGCAGGAAGCCGGGGCCCTCGACGCCGAAGGTCTGGTTCCGCAGCGTCAGCTGGTGCAGCCGGCCCCAGCTCCAGGTGTCGGTGTCCTTGCCCAGCTCGGCGGTGAGCTCCCAGCGGGCGTCCTTCATGGCGTGCGCGAGCAGCTCGTCACGGTTGCGGTCGCCGGGGCTGCCCACGGTGCCGGAGGTCTTCCACCAGGTGTTGTCCTGGTCGTCGAGGATCGAGCGCACCACCTCGTACCAGCGGTCGCCGCCGTCCGGCTGGGCCGACTCGGCCTCCCGCTCGCCGCACTCCCGCACCAGCCGGGCGTTGCCGTTCAGGTCCTCCGCCGGGCCGGTGTCGTCGGCGGGGCGGACCCGCAGGCACTGGCCCTCGACGCGGAGCTCCTTCGGCAGCTTGTTGCCGAACGCCAGCTTGAGGGTGTTCCGCCAGACGGCGTTGAAGTAGGCGGCCGCCGCCGAGTCCGGGTCCTGGGTGTAGTCCCAGCCCTCGAGGAGCTTCTGCGCCTCCCGGACGTACGGGTCCTTGACGTCGATCTTGAGCAGCAGCGGGGTCAGCAGCTCGGCGATCTCGCTGTTGCTGTCCTGCTGGATGGTCTGCATGTCGTCCGTCGAGATCTTCCCGCTGTCCTTGATCTTCGACTGGATGAGGTCGTTGATCCGCTGGCTGCGGGCACCGTAGCCCCAGTCCTCGGTGAGCAGGTACGGGTACTTCCGGCCGTCGACCACCGCCTGGTTGGCGGTCACGATGTAGCCGCGCTTCGGGTCCTTCTCCCAGGGCATCGCGGACTGCGGGACGTATCCGGTCCAGCGGTAGTCGGAGTCCCAGCCGGGGGCGGGGTAACGGCCGTTCCCCTTGCCGCGGACCGGGATCCGGCCCGGCGCCTGGTAGCCGATGTGGCCCCGGGTGTCGGCGTAGATCAGGTTCTGCGAGGGGACGGCGAAGTCGCGGGCGGCGGCGCGGAAGCCGTCGAAGTCCTTCGCGGCGTTGAGCTCGAAGACCGCGTCCATCGTGCGGCCCGGCTCCAGGGCGGTCCAGCGCAGGGAGACGGCGTAGCCGCTGCCCCGGTCCGGTGCGGCGTCCCGGACCGGCGCCTGCCGGCCGACCTTGCCCAGTTCCTCGTTCCGGTCGGAGACGATGGGCCCGTTGCCGGTCGAGCGGATCGTTATCTCCCGGTCCGGCCCGTTCGCGACCTTGATGGTCTCGCGGCGGATCCCGAACGGCCGGCGCCGGCCGTCGGAGAGGTAGCCGTCGCTGGTGACCTTCTCCAGGTAGAGGTCGGAGACGTCGGCGCCCAGGTTGGTGAAGCCCCAGGCGATGTCCTTGTTGTGGCCGATGACCACGCCCGGCATGCCGGAGAAGGTGTAGCCCGAGACGTCGTAGCGGCAGGAGGCGCTGACGTTCCGGCAGTGCAGACCCATCTGGTACCAGAGCGAGGGCATCTGCGGCGCGAGGTGCGGATCGTTGGCCAGCAGCGGCTTGCCGGTGGCGGTGTGCTTGCCGGAGACCACCCAGGAGTTGGAGCCGATGCCGTCACCGCTCGGGCCGAGCAGCGCCGGGACGTCCTTGAGCGTCCTGGACAGCGACGACAGCTGGGTCCGGGCACCGCGGGCGGCGGCCGCCCCGGCGGTGCCGGCCGCGGCGTTCCGCGGGGCGGTCGCCTCGGGGTCGAACTCCTTGGTCGCCCGGTTCACCGCGCCGCCGCCGACGATCGGCTCGTTCCGGTCGTACGGGTACTGCGGGTAGAGCTCCTCTATCTGCTGCGGCGTGAGGCGGCTGGTCATCAGCGCACGGTCGATCTCGTCCTGCATGTTGCCGCGCAGATCCCAGGCCATGGCCTTGAGCCAGGCCACCGAGTCGACCGGGGTCCACTTCTGGGGCGTGTAGTCGTTGGTGAAGCCGAGCGCCGCGTACTCCACGGACAGGTCGGAGCCCTTGTGGTCCTTCAAGTAGGCGTTGACACCGGCGGAGTAGGACCGCAGATTCTTCTTGGTCTGCGGCGACAGCTTGTGGTCGTACTCCTGCTGCGCGACCTTGCGCCATCCCATGGTCCGCAGGAAGGCGTCGGTCTCGACCTGCCCCTTGCCGAACATCTCGGACAGCCGCCCGGCGGTCATGTGCCGGCGGACGTCCATCTCCCAGAAGCGGTCCTGCGCCTGGACGAATCCCTGCGCCCGGAAGAGGTCCTCCTCCGTGTCGGCGTAGACCTGGGGTATGCCGTGGCCGTCACGCTTCACCTGGACCGGCCCCGAGAGGCCGTCGAGTTTGACGGAACCCGTGGTCTCCGGGAAGGAGGCGCGCACGGTGCTGAGGCTCCAGTACGTGCCGTAGCCGAAGCCCGCCACGAGGAGCAGCACGACTGCGAACACGAGAAGCCGGGCGCGTCGGCCCTTCCTCTTGCCTGAAGGGCCGGTCTTGTTGGCGGGCATCGCTGTCCTTAGAGGGGCAGGGTGGTCCTGGGAATGCAGGAGCAACCTTAGGCGCAGTGCCCGGACGGCCCCTACGCGGAGTCAAGGTCGGTGCCGGCAAGGGCGCCGGGAGCGTCCGGTGCTGTTTCCGGCGTGGCGCGATCGGTGCGGTTCCGGCGGGCCGGCTGTCCGGTTTCCGTCCCAACGGGACGGGTGGTCCGGCGGGGCGGGGTTCCGGGGCGACGGTCCGGGATTCGGGGCCGACGGGCTGGAATTCGGGGTCGACGGCTCCGGATGGGTAGCTCCGGTTCCGGCGGCTCCGGCTCGATTGCTCCGGCTCGGCGCGGCTTCCGGCGCGGCGGTTCGCCGTCCGGCTCCATTCGTCCTCCGCCGCGCGTCGTCCGGGCCGTTCGCGCGAGGGTGTTCGGCAGGATCGGCAGAGATCGTGACCGCTTCCACGGCGGGCTCGCGTCAAGAACCAGTAAAATATTAGGTAAGGCAATGAAGTACCGATCGGCAGGAACGGACATTCCTGCCGATAACGCAAGAAAGGGTTCGGCCCCTGACTGTTCACCACCTCAATGAACTCCTGCTGGTCTGTTCGCTCGTCCTCCTCATCGCGGTGGCGGCGGTCCGGGTCTCCTCGCGCAGCGGGCTCCCCAGCCTGCTCATCTACCTCGGCATCGGCGTCGCGATAGGGCAGGACGGCATCGGAGTCACCTTCGACGACGCCGGATTGACGCAGTTGATCGGCTACGCCGCCCTGGTGGTGATTCTGGCCGAGGGTGGTCTGGGCACGAAGTGGCGGGAGATCAAACCGGCCCTGCCGGTCGCCGCCGTGCTGTCCACGGTGGGCGTCGCGGTGAGCGTGGGCATCACCGCGGCCGCGGCGCACTACCTGGTGGGGCTGGAGTGGCGGCAGGCGCTGATCATCGGGGCGGTGGTCTCGTCCACGGACGCCGCGGCGGTCTTCTCCGTCCTGCGGCGAGTGCCGCTGCCGTCCCGGCTGACGGGCGTCCTGGAGGCCGAGTCGGGCTTCAACGACGCCCCGGTGGTGATCCTGGTCGTCGCCTTCTCCTCGACCGGGCCGATCGACAGCTGGTACCTGCTGCTCGGCAAGATCGCTCTGGAGCTGGCGATCGGCGCGGCGATGGGCATCACGGTCGGCTTCCTCGGGGCCTACATAATGCGCCGGGTCGCGCTGCCCGCCTCGGGTCTGTACCCGATCGCGGTGATGGCGATCGCGGTCGTCGCCTACGCGGGCGGCGCGCTGGCCCACGGCAGCGGCTTCCTCGCGGTGTACGTGGCCGCCCTGATCCTGGGCAACGCCAAGCTGCCGCACTGGCCCGCGACCCGCGGCTTCGCGGAGGGGCTCGGCTGGCTGGCGCAGATCGGCATGTTCGTCCTGCTCGGCCTGCTCGTCACCCCGCACGAGCTGGGGGACGACATCGTGCCCGCGGTCGTGGTGGGCCTGGTCCTGACGGTGGTGGCACGGCCGGTGTCGGTGCTGGTGAGCACGACGCCGTTCCGTACCTCGTGGGCGGAGCGGCTGCTGCTGTCCTGGGCGGGCCTGCGCGGCGCCGTGCCCATCGTGCTGGCGACGATCCCGATGGTCTACGAGGTCGGCGACAGCCGGCGGATCTTCAACATCGTCTTCATGCTGGTGATCGTCTACACCCTGGTGCAGGGACCGACCCTGCCCTGGGTCGCCCAGCGGCTGCGGCTGCGGCTGAGCGCCGGAGAGCCGACGACGGATCTGGGCATCGAATCGGCGCCGCTGGAGAAGCTCCGCGGCCACCTGCTGTCGGTCACGGTCCCGCAGGAGTCGAAGATGCACGGCGTGGAGGTCGGCGAGCTGCGCCTCCCGGCCGGGTCGGCGGTGACCCTGGTCGTGCGGGACGAGAAGAGTTTCGTCCCTGCGCCGACCACGGTGCTGCGGCGCGGCGACGAGCTGCTGGTGGTGGCCACGGATCCGGTGCGGGACGCCACCGAGAAACGGCTCCGGGCCGTGGCCGAGGGCGGCAAGCTGGCGAGCTGGCTGCGCCCGGAGGGGCCGCGCTGAGGGCGGCAGGCCGGCCGGCGGGCTGCGGCCGGAGGTCCGGCGGTGACGAGGGCCTGCCGACTGGGCCGGGACGGGCCGCGCCGAGGGCGGAGACGCGCGGACGGGACCGGTGGCGGGCTGCGGGACGGGAGCGGAAGCGGGGGGCCTGCGGGGCCGGTGGCGGGCCATGCGGACGGACCGGTGGCGGGCCGCGGAGGGGGACGGTAGCGGGCCGCGCGCTCCTTTCCCGCCCCGGGCCCTTGCCCTCGTACCGGGCCCTTGCTCTCGCACCGGGCTCCTGGCTCTCGCGCCGGGCGCACCGGGACCGCGGGAGGACGTCGGCCACTCCTTCACAGGTCAGTGGCCACAGGCGCCGTATGCATCACAGGAGGGGCCCCGGGCCGACCTGTACAATCAAGGACGCACAATGACGACCCACTCTGCCTGATGCAGAGCTGGCGCGACCGCATGGCGGCCGCGGTCCCTTCAGCCACCTCGGTGCGGACCCGGTATCTACCGCGGAACATGCGCGAGAGGACAGCTCTCGGCGCACCGTACTGAGAGATCGCCACTTCAGGGGCCGGTCTCGTCGGGCGTGCGCTACCAGGCAGCGGAAAGGCACGGCCGTGGCATCCGCGGTCACCACTTCCCGTCCCGGCTACCGGCAGCTGCTGCGCACCCCCGGCGCCTGGACCTTCCTGCTCCCGGGCTTCACCGCCCGCCAGCCCTTCGCGATGCTGACCATCAGCATCGTCCTGCTCGTCGAGCACACGACCGGCTCGTACGGCATCGCGGGCGCCGTCGCGGCGGTCACCGGCGTCTCGATGGCCCTGTTCGCGCCGCAGGGCGGCAAGCTCGCGGACCGCTTCGGCCAGAGCCGGGTGCTGGTGCCCGGTGTGCTCGTGCACGTGGTGGCCGCCGGGCTGCTGACGGCGCTCGCGCTCGGCCAGGCGCCCCTCTGGACGCTGTTCGCCGCCGCGGTACCGACCGGCGCCTCCGTGCCGCAGGTGGGCCCCATGGTCCGGGCGCGCTGGGCGGCGAAGCTCGACGGCCACCCGCTGATGTCCACCGCGGCCGCCTTCGAGTCGGTCACCGACGAGCTCACCTTCGTGATCGGCCCGGTTCTGGCAACCGCGCTGTGCGCCGGGGTGCATCCGGCGGCCGGCCTGGTCGCCGAGGCCGCCCTGACCCTGGCGGGCGGGCTGCTCTTCGCGGCCCAGCGCCGCACCGCACCTCCCGTATCCCGGCCCGGGGCCGACGGCGGGCGGGCACCGCGCACCTCGGCCCTGGCCGTGCCGGGCGTCCGCGTGCTGGCGGCGGCCTTCCTGGGCATCGGTTCGGTGTTCGGCGGTATGCAGGTCGCCCTGACCGCCTTCACCCAGGACATCGGGGAGCCTGGGCTGAACGGCCCGCTGTACGGCGTCTTCGCGGCCGGCAACATGCTCGCTGGTGCGGCCTGCGGGGCCATCGCCTGGCGGGCGTCCGCACGGCGGCGCCTGCTGACGGCGTACGCGGCGCTGGCCCCGGCCTGTTCGGTCCTGTGGACGGTGCACTCGCCGCTGCTGCTCGGTGTCCTCGGCCTGCTGGTGGGCCTCTGCATCGCTCCGGCACTGATCACCGGATACACGCTGGTGGAGACGCTGGTTCCGGCGACCGCCCGCACCGAGGCCTTCACCTGGCTGACCGGGGCGGTCGCCCTGGGACAGGCGTTGGCGGTGACCGCGGCCGGCCAGCTGGCGGACCGGTTCGGCCCGAGTGCGGCGTTCACCGTCCCGCTCATCGGTACGTCTCTGGCGCTGCTGACCCTGGTGGTACTGCGCGGACGGCTGGTGCCGAGCCGGGACGCGGCGGCGTCCGCGGGAGGCCGTGGGGTGGTCGCCGGCTCCGCGACCCGGAGCTGGGACTCCGGGGACCGGGACGGCGCGGAGGCCGACGCACGCGTGTGAATCGTGCGCCGCGGAGCGTGGGCTCGGTCACCGTGAGGCCGGTCGCAGTGGACTGATCCCGCGGAATGCTGCACTATTGACCGTCGTTAGCACTCATCGAGTGAGAGTGCCAGGAGGAGCAAGTGCCGACCTATCAGTACCAGTGCACCCAGTGCGGTGAAGGCCTCGAAGCGGTGCAGAAGTTCACCGACGAGGCGCTCACGGAGTGCCCGAGCTGCGAAGGACGCCTGCGCAAGGTGTTCTCGGCGGTCGGCGTCGTCTTCAAGGGCTCCGGCTTCTACCGGACGGACAGCCGCGGCTCGTCGTCGAGCAGCACGACGAAGTCGTCGTCCGCCCCGGCCAAGAGCGACAGCTCGTCGTCGTCGGACTCCTCGTCCTCGGCCGGCTCTTCCTCGTCCTCCTCGTCCTCCTCCTCGTCGGCGAAGACGAGCAGCGGGACCGGCGGCGCGAGCAGCTCCTCCGCCGCCTGACGGCACCACCTCCGCCGCCCTGCCCGGCCCGACCGGGCGGCGCGGACGACGGACTCAGCGGACCCCGTGGCCTGATCCAGGCGACGGGGTCCGGTGCATGCCCGTGACAACCGGCCGGGGCCCCATAGGGTGATCCCATGGTCGAGACACTCAGCGCGCAGGCAGAGATAGGCGTCATCGGCGGATCGGGGTTCTACTCCTTCCTCGACGACGTGACCGAGGTCACGGTGGACACCCCCTACGGGCCGCCGAGTGATTCGCTGTTCCTCGGCGAGGTCGCCGGTCGCCGGGTGGCCTTCCTGCCGCGGCACGGCCGCAAGCACCACCTGCCGCCGCACCGCATCAACTACCGCGCCAACCTCTGGGCGCTGCGCTCGGTCGGCGTGCGCCAGGTGATGGGGCCGTGCGCGGTGGGCGGCCTGCGGGAGGAGTACGGCCCGGGCACGCTGCTCGTCCCCGATCAGCTGGTGGACCGCACCAAGACCCGCACCCAGACCTTCTACGACGGTGAGCCGCTGCCGGCGACGGCCGGTTCCACGCCCGCGGGAGTGGAACCCCGGGCCGCGCAGGTGCCGAACGTGCTGCATCTCGGCTTCGCCGACCCCTACTGCCCCGCGGGCCGGAAGGCGGCCGTGGCCGCCGCTCGGGGACGGGACTGGGAGCCGGTGGACGGCGGAACGCTGGTCGTGATCGAGGGGCCGCGCTTCTCGACCCGGGCGGAGTCGCAGTGGCATGCGGCACAGGGCTGGTCGGTGGTCGGGATGACCGGCCACCCGGAAGCGGTGCTCGCCCGCGAGCTGGGCCTCTGCTACACCTCGATGACGCTGGTCACCGACCTGGACGCGGGGGCGGAGACGGGCGAGGGCGTGTCCCATGAGGAAGTGTTCAAGGTCTTCGCCGCGAACGTCTCGCGACTGCGGACCGTGCTCTTCGACGCGGTGGGCGGGCTGCCGGAGAACGGCGACCGGGACTGCTTCTGTGCGCGGGCGCTGGACGGGCTGGACCCGGGGATCGAGCTGCCGTAGCGAGGCGGGCGGGGGTCGCGGTTGCCGGGGCGGGTGGGGCGGCTGTCGGTCGTGTGTCGGCGTTGCGGGTGGACGTCGGGCCGGAGGCGCCGGGCCGGAGGCGGCGGTGGGCCCTGGCTGTGGGAGGCGCCTCCCGGCTGCGGGAGGCCCTGGTTGTGGGAGGTGTCGGCCGTGGGAGGTGTCGGCCGTGGCGTGGGGCCCTTGGCTCTTGGCTCTTGGGGCCAGCGGCGACTCCTGCGGGCGATGTGAACCCCTGAGGGTGACCGTCTTGTCCACAATCGAGGGTTTGTCCACAGGCCTCAGCGGGATGGGGAACATCCGTGCATCGTGGGGGCATCCGAGCGAGAACCTCCTCACGACAGGCTGGTGATGGCCATGACGGTCACGTCCCCGACGGTCGATTCCCCGACGCCGCTCCCCCTTGCGGTACGGCTCCTGCCCGACGCAGCACGGGCGCTCCCGGGTGGGTTACGGGGGCTGCCCCGGCGGTGCCCCACCTCCGGCACCTCGGGAGCGGCTGTCGCTGCCACGCCCGGGGTGCGCGATTGGACAGCCCGCCGCTGCCCTGCCGTACATTGCGGAACCATCTGTTCCATTCATCGTGCACGCAGAGAGAGGCACCCCGGTGAGCGAGGAGAACAAGGGCATCCTGGACGGCTTCAAGCAGTTCTTGATGCGCGGGAACGTCGTCGATCTCGCGGTTGCGGTGGTGATCGGAGCGGCGTTCACCAACATCGTGAACGCCGTGGTGAAGGGCATCATCAACCCGGTGGTGGGCGCCTTCGGGACCCAGAACCTCGACCATTACACGTTCTGCCTGGGCACCTGCACCAAGAACAAGGCGGGCGAGGTCACCGAGGGCATCTACATCCTCTGGGGCTCGGTGATCAGCGCCACCATCACGTTCCTGATCACCGCAGCGGTCGTCTACTTCCTCATGATCCTTCCGATGAACCGCTACAAGGCCCGGCAGGCCGCCAAGGCCCCCGTGGAGGCCACGCCGACCGAGGTGACGGAGATCGAGCTGCTCACCGAGATCCGGGACGCCCTGGTCGCCCGGCAGGGCGGCTCCGACTGGCAGGGCCCCGGCCCCTCCGGGCCCGGCACCGGCCGCGTTCCGACGCAGAAGTAGCAGCTGCTCGGGGAGGACCCGTCGGGGCGGCTGCTGCGGCTGCCGGTCCGGAGGCGTTGAGTGCGCGAGCTGTGGAGAGGGCGCCTCGGAAGGTGGGGCAGCCTACGGTGGTGAGGCTGCCGCGGAAGACGGGGCCGCCTCAGGGGGTGAGGGTGCCGCGGAAGACGGGGCCGCCGGGTAAGAAGGGGCGGCCTCAGAAGTGGTGCGGCGGCTTCTCGTCGAGGAACCGGGCCAGGTCGGAGGCGCTGTCGCCCTCGGTCGGACGCTCGCCCCAGCCACGGTCGGTGTCGTCCGCGGACGGCCGCCCGAAGGGGTCGTCGAAGTCCACCTTGGCGGCCCTCGGGTCACGGGAGGCCCCCTGCGCGGGAGCGAGTGCGGACGGTTCGGGCGTAGGGGCACTGCTCATGGCTCCCAGGGTACGGGGCCCGGGCCGATGCTCGGCGCTGCGTGCCCCGTCCCCTCAGGCAGGACACCGCGGTCCGCGCTCCCCTGCTCCTTCCGTTGCCGGCGGTCCCTGGCCTCCGGCCCGGGGCGCAGGCTGCCGGCCCCCGGCGCGTCGTTCGGGCTGCTGCCTTCCAGGAGAGGAGCCGGCTCAGCGGTCCTCCGGATCGATCAGCCACAGCACCAGCACGACGACGAAGGACAGCACGAGAAAGCCCGCCAGCCACTGGGCAGTCCGGGTATCGCCCCTCATCCACTCATTCGCAGCGATGGTCAGGCCCCAGAGCTGCCCCATCACCACGGTCAGCGCCAGGGCGAGCCGTACGGACAGTTTCGAGGACCGCGCCGGCTCCTGCTCACCGCCCGCACCCGGCCCCGGCCCGGTGTGCCTGACTCGGGGGTCCCCGTGGCCGCTGGCCGGACCGACCCAGGGACCGGGCTCCCGGGGTGGCTCGGTCAGCAGGGGCCGCGGTGGCGGAGTCCCGCCGAGCGGGGAACCGGCAGGGCCCGGCCGGTTGGCGCTGGGGGCGGGGCTGCAGTCGGGGTCGGGGTTCGGGGCGGGATCGCGCTCGCTCATACCTGTTCGTTCCCCACGGGTGGCACGCCTGGGCAGCCGATCTCACGAGCCGTGTCGGGGTAGTCCCTGAGCAGTTGGCGGCACAGGCCCTCTTCGAGGCTCTCGCCGGAGCGTGCGGTGCCGATGGCCCAGACGCTGCCGTCGGCCCGTTCGACGAGAACCACCTTGGGCAGGCCGCGCGGTGGCGGGCCGGCGGTGACCTCGCCGGTGCGGATGTCGAATACGCCCTGGTGACAGGGGCAGTGCAACTCGCCCTCGAAGCCCTGGTCCGCTCGCCACAACACGGCACACGCCAGATGGGTGCACACCGCGGAGTAGCCGACCAGCGAACCGTCGGAGAGCCGCACCGCGATCGCCCGGTCGTCTTCTCCCGGATAGCGGAAGGCAACGGACTCTCCTGCGCCGATCACGGTCGCCACCCGCTTGGCTGCGGGAGCGCCTTCGGAATCGCCCTGCCGGTGCAGCCCGCCGGCGGCGACGCCGAGGCCCCCGGCAGCGAGGCCCCCGGATACGACGGCCACGATGCGCAGATAGTCCCGCCGCGTGGTGAGGGAGTTGGGGCCGTACCCGCCGACAGCTGTGGGCCGCCGGCCGCTCCCGGACTCAAAACCGTCAGATGGGGCCGCGGCCGGGGCCGACGGATCGGTGATTGGCGCCTGAAGCACGAGGGATGCGGGGTCGGTGGGGGCATCGGAAGCTGTGGCGGCCCCGGACGCGGGGAGAGCTCCGGATGGAGCGGGGGCCCCGGAGGAGGCTGGTCCCGAGGAGGTGGTTCCGGAGGCGGTTCCCGAGTGGGTGGCCCCTGAGGAGTCGGGAACGATCTGCTCGCCCTGTTCGGTCACCTGACGTCCGCTCCGTTCGCCTCGGTGCTGTCGTCCCCGGCCGACTCCCGGGGGGCCGGGTTGCCGCCGGCCCGACCGCTGTCGGGCCGGGTGCCGCCGATGTGACCGCTGTCGGACCTGTTGCCATCGGCCTGACCGTCGTGGGCTGCGTTGCCGTCGTCCTGACCACTGTCGGCTCGGTCGGGGCCGGCTCCAGCGCTCTCGGGCACGTTGGCCTGGGGCCCCCTGCCCTCGGCTCCGGAGACGTCGGCGCCGCTGACGCCGACTCCGTTCACTTCGACGATCGGCAGCCCGCCGGGCACCGGCCACCGGACCTTGTCGGCGGGGACGACCATCGCGGCGCCCGTCCGTACCTGCGTTTCGCCGAAGACGAAGGAGTCGGCGACCTCGACGCCGGGGCGTTCCGCCCGGAGTTCGTCGAGCGTGCCGTAGAAGAGCGCCCCCGTCGGGCAGACCGTGGCGCACATCGGGCCGAGGCCCTGGGAAGTGCGGTCGTAGCAGAGGTCGCACTTGCGCTGCAGCCTCGCCACGAGGTCGATCTCGGGAACACCGAAGGGGCAGGCACTGACACAGTCCGAACAACCGAAACAGCGCGAGGCATCGGCCTGCTGCACCACGCCGTCGGGGGTGGTGAGGATCGCGTCGGCGGGGCAGACCGCGGCACAGGGTGCGACCGGGTCCTCGCAGTGCATGCACACCGTGGGAAGGGAGGCAACGCTATGGCCCTCATCCGAAGGGTCGAGATGGATGAGCGAGATGCCACGATGGGAGTCGCACTCGCGGCAGGCCGCGACACAGGCCTGGCAACCCGTGCAGCGCCCCGGATCGATGAAGATCGTTCTGCCCATCATCGGCTCTCACCCCGTCCCTGCCGTGCCGGGGGCAGGGGAGGCGATCCGCGGGTCGGCGTGCCGGCCCCGCTCCCCTGCGGGCCTGCCCACGTGCAGGTGGAATCTTCCGTCCGCGTGGTGGCTGCGTCCGTCCTCGAAGAGGCGGGGAGTTCCGGGGTGGCCGACGGCGGGGCAGGGCCAGGCGATGCCGCCGGTCTCCTCCAGCCGCTCATGGCTGACCCCGGAGCAGTCGACCGCGGTGCCCGCCGAGGCGGTTCGCCACTCGTGGAAGACCTCCCGGGACCCCGCGAAGGCGAACCGGTTGCCGACACCGAGCCGCACCGCAAGCTGGCACAGCACCCAGGTCTCGGTACGGACGTCGGGCGGCGGCTGCTGTGCCTTGTTGTGCTTGACCATCCGCCCTTCGGCATTGGTCATCACAGCGTCATCCTCCGCCCAGGTCGTGACGGGCAGCACCACATGGGCGCCCACAGCCGGTCCGGAGAGGAAGGAGGCGCACTGGACATGGAATTCAAGGCTGTTCGGGGGCACCGGCTCGGACGTGCCCCCGTTCCCGAGCCCGTGCTCGTACCCGGCATCGGCGTGCGCGGCGTCCACGCACCCGGCGTCCGCGTACCCGTGGAGCGCGTGCCCCGGGAGCGCGTGGCCGGGGAAGGAGGCCGGCGACATGTCACCGACGCCGAGCAGGCCGCGGATCGCACCCCGCCTGATCTGCTCCGCCGTGCCCGTCGTGGGGGCGGGCCCCGGGAGGGAGGTCTCCTCGACGTCCCAGATGTGTGCAAGCTCCCGGCGGTGTGCGGGCTCGGCGAGGGACCGTCCGCCGGGCAGCATGTCGGCCCTCCACCCCGGCTCCCGGCCGCCTCGGCAGTGGCCGTAGGCCTCGGCATGGCCCTGGACATGGCGCTGGGCGTCACCCTGAGCATGGCCCTGGGCGTCACCCTGGGCATGGCCCTGGGCGTCACCCTGGGCATGGCCCTGGGCGTCACCCTGGGCATGGCCCGATTCGAGGACGGGTTCGAGAGCTGGTTCAGGGACTGGTTCGGGGGAGACCGGTTCCGGGACCGGGACCGCTCCGGGGTCGGTGAGGGCGCCGTATCCCGCGCCGGGCCGTCCGATGTTGCCGGTCGCCAGGCAGAGGTTGATGACGGAGACACAGCTCTCGGTCTCGCTCCGGGTGCTGGATTCCGTGTCCTGCGGGGGCCATGGGGCGTCGGTGCCCGCGTACCAGGCCATCGCGTTGCGCGCCGTTCCGAAGTGCCGGGCGACCTGGACCACCTGTTCGGCGGGGACGCCGCAGACCGTCGCCGCACGCTCGGGCGGATACGCGGCCGAGGCACGCTCCACCTCCGCCCAGCCGGTCGTGTGCTCCGTGAGGAAGTCCTGGTCGGTCAGCCCCTCGGTCGTCATGACGTGCAGGACGGCCTTGCAGAAGACCGGGTCCGTGCCGGGGCGGAGTGCGACATGGATGTCGGCCGTGCGCGCGATGGCCGATGCACGGGGGTCGATGACGATCAGGCGCGCCCCGCGGTCCCGCGCGCCCCAGAGGTACCGGGTGAGGACGGGGAACCGCTCCCCCACGTCCGGGCCCGCGACGAGAAGGCAGTCGGAGAGGAGCATGTCGGAGAACGGGTTGGCTGGACGGTCGATGCCGAAGGTCGCCCGATGGGCGTCGGAGGCGCCTGTTCCGTACGGGCCGGCGTTGTCGTCCACGTGCCGCGTCCGCAGGGCGACCCGGGCGAACTTCCCGAGGAGATAGGTCTTCTCCGTGCCGAGTCCGGCGCCGCCGAGCAGTCCGAACGCGTCCCGCCCGTGGGCCTCTTGAATGCGCCGGATCTCCGCGGCGGTGACGTCCAGCGCCGCCTCCCAGGAGACCGCCCGGAACGGCTCGTCGCGGGAGCGGCGGACCAGCGGAACGGTCAGCCGGTCGGCGTGGTCGACCTGCTGGTAGGCGGTGATGCCCCGGGGACAGAGCCGCATCCGGTTGATGTCGTGATCGCGCGGCTCGACGCCCGAGACCCTGCCGCGCCGGCCGACCCGCAGATACAGCCCGCACTGCATCCCGCAGCCCGAGCAGTGCGTGGGCACCAGCGTGTCGCCGTTCAGGACGGCGGGCGGTGTCACCGGAAGCCCCTCTTCACATCGGAGAGATAGGCGCTCCCGCGCAGTACCCGTTTGCAGCGCGGGCAGTATTCGGCCGTCTGGTCGAAACGGAGTCTCAGCTCACGCATCGTGCCGCGCAGGTTCGCGACCGCGGGCACCGGGGCCAGCGGAGCAGCGCAGCGGCGGCAGAGCGCGGTGTCACCGCCCTGCCGGGCAGTGTCGGTGAACGCCTGGACTCCGGCTGTCGCCGGCCGCTGCACCACATGGAAGAACTTCCCGAACGGAAGGTGGATGAGGGCGAAGACCACCGAGGTCATGTGCAGAACGGCCAGGAACTCGTAGCCACCGCCGTGCAGAGCCAGCGCGGAGAAGGTCAGCAGGAGGCCGGTCACCGAGATCACGATCAGGGCGAGGAGCGGGACCAGGTCGTAGCCGAAGCGCTGGCCCGTCACCGGCGCCCGGTCCCTCATCCGGCGCCAGAGGAAGTACCCGGCGCCCACGAGCACCAGTACCGCCGCCAGGTCCAGGACATGGAACAGCGCCCACCCCGCGGGGGAGGCCGAGTCGAAGCCGACCACCGTCCGCCCCCAGAGACGCAGCTCGTAGCCCGGTCCGGAGGAGTTGACGGCGGTGAAGCTGATCCAGCCCCAGGAAAGGGGGACGGCCACCAGGGCGGCCAGCACACATCCCCAGAGCACGGACTGATGGGCGGCCCAGCGGGCCCGGGAGCGAGGCCCGGAGAAGCTCCGCAGGCCCAGGGACGCGGTGGCCATCCGTGGCAGGGCGGCGGCGGATCCCCGCAGACCGGCACGCGAGAAGCAGGCCCGCACACCCTGCCGGAAGAGCCGCCGGGCGGCCGGGGCCTGAGCCCACACCGTGTAGCGGTAGACGACCCCGAAGGCGAGGAACACGGTGGCCACGGCATACGGCAGCAGGGCCGCGTCGAAGCCCTCCAGGTAGCGGCTGCCGACCACGATGAGCACGGTCAGCAGCAGGGAGACCAGTGTGGCCGTCGAGGTCGCCCGGAGACTGCCGGGGCGTGGAGAGGCCTCCCATGGGGCGGAGTTCTCCCATCGGGCGGAGTTCTCCCGGGGTGTCTCCGAGGACGCGGCCACGCGGTCACCGTATCGACATATGCGAGCTTCAGCCCGATTTGCGCGACGGGAGAGTGAGGCCGTGCACCCGTCGGCCGGGCGGCCGCCTTGCCGCGCCGGCGCCCCTCACCGCCCCTTCCCCGCGGGGCACTTTCGCTGGTCGGGACGCCATCGGCTGCTTTGCCGGGCCCGGCACACCGCTGCCTCCGCTCGGCGGACGGCTGAATGGGCCGGCTCCGCCGCCATCGCGCGGCCGGATCGGGTATCTGCTGTGCTGGAACCCGGCCGTGTTCCGGCCCCGGGCCGCACGTCGAAGTCCGACGGCGCGCCGGCCGGGATCAGGCGCGAGGCGTCGGCGGTGCGGTTCGGCTCCCGCGCAGCCTCCGGGCCAGGTCTCCATGGCGAGGAAGCGCCGGGTCACGGACTCCGGGTGAGGAGCCTCCGGAGCCGGGCCGGACGAGCGAAGGGCACGCGCACGGATGAGCGAGCAGACCCCCTCCGACCCGTCCGGTGACCCGCCGGGTGAACCGCCCGGTGGCCCATCCGGTGAGCTCTCCGGCGACTCCACGCGTTCCGGCCCCGTCGGCGCAGGCCATGGCCACACGTCCCCTCCCCTGGTCCGGATGACCGCCCGTGACCGCAACGAGGAGCACCGGGCGGCCACTCCGTTGGAGCTCTTCTTCGATCTCTGCTTCGTCGTCGCCATCGCGCAGGCGGGTCTCGGTCTCGTCCACGCCCTGGCGGAAGGCCACCCCGGGCACGGCATCACGCTCTACCTGATGACGTTCTTCGCCATCTGGTGGGCCTGGATGAACTTCTCCTGGTTCGCCTCCGCGTACGACGTCGACGATGTGCCGTACCGGCTGGTGACCCTGATCCAGATCGTGGGTGTGCTGATCCTCGCCGCCTCGGTGCCGCGCGCGTTCGAGGACGACGACTTCGACGGCGCCTGGTTCGGCTATGTGGTGATGCGGATCGCCCTGGTGTCGCAGTGGCTTCGCGCCGCCTGGTCCACCCGCGGCGCGGAACGGGCGACGGCGCTGCGCTACGCGATCGGCGTGACGCTCTGCCAGGTCGGCTGGGCGGGCCTGCTGTTCCTGCCGGACCACGCGAAGCCATGGCTGTTCCTCGCCATGGCCTGCGTCGAGCTGGCCGTGCCGGCCTGGGCGGAACGCGCCTGGCAGACGACCTGGCACCCGCACCACATCGCCGAACGCTACGGGCTGTTCACCATCATCGTGCTCGGTGAGACCATCGCGGCTTCGACCACCGCGGTCCGGTCCGCGCTCGACGAGCACGAGAAGCTGATCGATCTGCTCCCCATCGCGGCCGGCGGGCTTCTGATCATCTTCTCCGCGTGGTGGATCTACTTCGTGGTTCCCGCCCATGAGCGGCTGACCTCGAATCGCGCCGCCTTCCCCTGGGGGTACGGGCACTATCTGGTCTTCGGCTCCGCGGCGGCCATCGGCGCCGGCATCGAGGTGGCGGTCGAGCAGACCATCGGCAAGGCACACATCTCCGTGACCGCGGCCTCCGCTGCCGTGACCGTCCCCGCGGCGCTCTACTTCCTCACCGTCTGGGTGCTCCACGCCCGCTTCACCAAGCACGGCATCGGCCAGGCGGTGCTGCCGGCGACCGCGGTCGCGGTGCTGGCCTGCACGTTCGCCGGACGTTCCGCCGTCCTGCTGGCGGGGCTGGCCTCCGCGATGTCCATCGCGGTCGGCCTCACCGTGAGCCACCGGCAGGCGCGGGCGGTGGCCCGGTGACCTCCCCGGATCGAGGTCCGGTCCCGTGTCCGACTCCCGCCGCCCCGATCTCTTGATCTCAACCCCGGTCGAGAGAGCACGGTGGAAGCACCGCCTTCCACCACGAGGAGAACGTCATGATCCTTGTCATCGGGGCCACCGGCACGGTCGGCCGCCATGTCGTGTCCGAACTGCGGGAGGGCGGCTTCGCCGTACGGGCCCTGGCCCGCAATCCCGACGCGGCCCGGCTGCCGCGGGGAGTGGACGTCGTGCGCGGCGATCTGTCCGATCCACCGTCCCTGGACGCCGCACTCAGAGGTGTGGACGCGGTCTTTCTGACCTGGCCGTTCCTCAACGCCGACGGCGCTCCCCCGGTGGTGGACCGGATCCGGAAGCACACGCGCCGCGTCGTCTACCTGTCCTCCGAGGGCGTGCGGGACGACCGTGACGACCAGGAGGATCCGATCACCGGCTTCCACGCGGCCATGGAACGTCTGATCGAAAGTTCCGGCCTGGAGTGGACGTTCCTCAGACCCACCGGATTCGCTTCCAACGACCTGGGCTGGGCCGAGCAGATCCGTACCGACGGTGTCGTACGGCAGCCCTACGCCTCACTCGCGCGGCCACTGATCCACGAGCGGGACATCGCGGCGGTGGCCGCCCGCGTCCTCGTGGAGGACGGGCACACCGGTCGGCGCTATGTCCTGACCGGCCCCCGTGCCCTGACGACGCGGGAGCAGGTCGACGCCATCGCCATGACCATCGGCCGCCCGCTGGGCTTCGAGGAGATCCCGCCCGCCGCCGCACGTGAAGCGATGCTGGCCCGGGGCTGGCCCCCCGAGGTCGCCGACGGTGCGCTCGACGCCCACGCCCGGATGATGAGCCGCCCCGAACCGATCAACCGGGTGGTGGAGGAGATCACGGAGGTTCCGGCACGGGCCTTCGCCGAATGGGCCGAGGACCACGCCGACGACTTCCGCTGAGGCCATTCGCTGGAGGCATTTCGCTCCGGCGTACGCGGAAAGAGCGGGCGCGCACCGATGATTACCTTCATGCTCATCAGTCATAGGTCATGGCTGGTGCGCCGCAGCCGAAAGGGAGCTGAAGCGTCCACCGACCCGACCCGCCGAAAACCGGACGAGACACCGAGGAACCACAGATGCGTACCCTGATCAGCACGGCTTTCATCTCGCTCGACGGCGTCGTGGAGGCCCCGGGCGGCGAGCCCGGCTACCGGAACTCCGGCTGGACCTTCAAGGACATCGAGTTCCTCCCCGAGGCGTTCGACATCAAGGGCCGCGAGCAGCAGGAAGCCGCGGCGATGCTGATGGGCCGCACCACCTACCAGGCGTTCAGCCCGGTGTGGCCGGACATGACGGACTTCGCCGACTACAAGGCGATGCCGAAGTACGTCGTCTCCACCACCCTCACTGAGGATGACTTGGTGACGAACTGGGGCGAGACCACGATCCTGCGCTCACTCGACGAGGTCGCCGCTCTGAAGGAGACCGAGGGCGGCCCGATCATCGTGCACGGCAGCGCCGCCCTGAACCGAAGTCTCTCGGACGCCGGCCTGATCGACCGCTACCACCTGCTCGTCTTCCCGCTCCTGCTCGGCGCGGGCAAGCGCCTGTTCAGCTCCACCGACAAGGACACCCAGAAGCTGAAGCTGGTCGAGCACGAGGCGTACGCCAACGGTCTGCAGAAGAACGTGTTCGACGTCGTTCGCTGACACGACTCCCGCACCCACCCGGCCGACCGCGGCACCCCTCGAAATGTCCTGCTGAGTGGACGTCGGGTCACCGTGCGGACCAGAGGAAGATGCCTGCGATGTGGAGCCCGGCACGGTGGATGGTGGCGGTCTTCGCGGAGCGGGTGGCGATGCCTCGCCACTGCGTGAGGCGGTTGATGCACCGCTCAACACAGCCGGACGACGGAACGGGCGCAGCCGGACAGGTGTGGGCCCGCTACGGCCTTCCGGGTGCCACCCGGACCGCCGGGGCGGCACCCGGCTCGGACCGGACGGGCCCGAGCCGTCAGCGATCAGCCGGTCAGAGCGGCTTCCTTGCCTGCCGCATCTCCCGCAGCGCCGTCCCGAACCTCCGCCGCATCCCCCGCCGCACCGTCCCGAACCTCCGCCGCAGCCCCCGCACCGGCCGCTTCGCCCACCGTCCGCGCCTTCGTCGGCAGCGCGTAGACCAGGACGAAGACCAGGCCCAGGATTCCGGCGACCCAGCCCAGCGCGTGGGTGAAGGCGTGAGCGAAGGCCTGGCCCACGGCGTCCGGGGTCACGGGCCGGCCCCCGGCTCCCGGCGCGAGGTCGTCGAGCTCTCCGAAGAACACCACGGAGACCAGCCCGAGCCCCAGCGCCACGCCCACCTGCTGGGTGGTGTTGATCAGCCCCGAGGCCGATCCGGAGTGCTCCCGCGGCACGTCGGAGAGCACTGCGTCGGTCAGCGGAGCCACGATCAGGCCCATCCCGATCCCCATCACGACCAGCGGAAAGGCCATCTGCCAGGAGGAGATGGCGGTTCCGAAGTGGTCGGCCTCCCAGATGTAGAGCAGCAGTCCGGCGATCATCGCCAGCGCGCCCGCCTGCAGCACCTTGCGACCGAACCTCGGGACCAGCTTCTGCACGGAGACACCCGCGGCGGCCGACACCGCGAGCGAGAACGGCACGCCGGTCAGACCCGCCCGCAGCGCGCTCCAACCGAGGCCGAGCTGCATGTACATCGTCCAGACCAGGAAGAAGATCCCGGTCACCACGCCGAAGGTGAGCGACACCCCTATGCCCGCGGCGAAGCTCTTCACCCGGAACAGGGAGAGCTCCACCAAAGGCGATCCGTCCCGGCGGGTCTTGGCCCGCTCATGCGCGATGAAGCCGAGGAAGACCACGACGCTGCCGGCCATGCACAGATGCCCCCACAGCGGCCAGCCGAGCTCGCGGCCCCGGGTGAGCGGGTACAGCAGCATCACCAGGCCGAGCGTGGCCAGGGCGACACCGACCAGGTCCAGCCGCAGGGCGTGCGGGGACCGGGACTCGGAGATGAAACGGCGTCCGAGGAACAGCCCGGCGATGCCGACCGGCAGGTTGACCAGGAATATCGGCCGCCATTCCAGGCCGAAGAGGTTCCACTGGGTGAGCAGGGCGCCGATCAGCGGGCCCGACACCGCGGCGAGGCCGATCACCGCGCCGAACATCCCGAAGACCTTGCCCCGTTCGTGCGCCGGGAAGGTGACGTGGATGATGGCCAGCACCTGAGGCACCATCAAGGCCCCGCCGGCGCCCTGCAGCAGCCGGGCCGCCACCAGCATCTCCGGATCGGCGGCGATACCGCACAGCATCGACGCCAGCGTGAACCCGCCCATGCCGAGCAGGAAGATGCGCCGGCGACCGTAGATGTCGCCGAGCCGGCCGCCGGTGATCAGCCCCGCCGCGAAGGCCAGGGCGTAGCCCGCGGTGATCCACTGGATCGCGGTGAACGAGGCACCGATGTCGCGCCGCAGTTCGGGGATCGCGATGTTCACGATGGTGACGTCCACCAGGTCCATGAAGCTCGCGGTCATCACCACGGCGAGCGCGAGCCAGCGGCGGGGGTCGGGTGGCGCGGACGCCGTGTCCGTGACGGCGGCGGGGACGGGGGCGGTGGTCATGAGGCGCGGCCTTTCTGGCACTTCCGGTCAGGCGGTTCCGGGGCGGTGGCTCCGGGACGGTGACTCCAGGGCGGTGGCTCCAGGGCTGGGTTCCGGGACTGTGGTTCCGGGACTGTGGTTCCGGGGCGTTTCCCGGGCACTTCCTGGAGCGCACCGAACACTAGAGCGCCTCTAGGACAGGAGATGTCCCATACGGGCACAGGCGGGGCCAGGCCGGTCGGGTCACCAGCACGAACCCCGGTGCCGGGGGGGGAGGGCACCGGGGTTCGGTTCAGGGGGCCGACGCGGCAGCTCGGGGCTTTGCGCGCCGGCTCAGGGGGCTTACGCGGCGGCGTCGAAGCCCGTGTCGCGCGCCATCTTCTTCAGCTCCAGCAGCGCGTGCTTCTCGATCTGCCGGATCCGCTCACGTGTCAGGCCGTGCCGCTTGCCGACCTCCGTCAGGGTCCGCTCCCGGCCGTCCTCGATGCCGTACCGCATCTTGATGATCGACGCGGTGCGGTGGTCGAGCTTGCCGATCAGCTCGTCGAGGCCTTCGCGGCGGAGCATCACCAGCACGGACTGCTCGGGCGTGGCCGCCGACGTGTCCTCCAGCAGGTCGCCGAACTGGGTCTCGCCCTCGTCGTCCACCGACATGTTGAGGCTCACCGGGTCGCGCGCCCAGTCGAGGACGTCGCCCACACGCTCGGGCGTGGAGCCCAACTCGGCGGCGATCTCGGTGTGCTCCGGCTCCCGGCCGTTCTCGCGGTTGAACTCGCGCTGCACACGCCGGATCCGGCCGAGCTCCTCGACCAGGTGCACGGGCAGCCGGATCGTCCGGGACTGGTCGGCGATGGAACGGGTGATGGCCTGCCGGATCCACCAGGTCGCGTACGTCGAGAACTTGAAGCCCTTGGTGTAGTCGAACTTCTCGACCGCGCGCACCAGGCCCGCGTTGCCCTCCTGGATCAGGTCCAGCAGCGGCAGCCCGCTGCGCGGGTAGCGGCGGGCCACGGCGACGACCAGCCGCAGATTGGAACGGATGAAGACGTCCTTGGCACGCTCGCCCTCGGCAGCCACGGCCTCCAGCTCCTCGCGGCTCGCGCTCTCCCCGGAGCCCTCACCCTTCCCGGAGCTCTCGCCCTTCCCGGAGCCCTCCCCCTCGGCGACGGGGGACGCCTCCACGCCGTCGAGGATCTGCCGGGCGTAGACACCCGCCTCGATGGTCTGGGACAGCTCGACTTCCTTCGCGGCATCGAGCAGGGGTGTGCGCGCTATCTCGTCGAGGTACATGCCGACCAGGTCGCGGTCGGCGATCTCCCCGCCTGCAGCGCGAACACTGTTGGCCCGGTCGGTCTCGGTGGAGGCGGACTGACGACGGGCGACGGCACGGGTTGCCATGCGTGCTCCCTTGCGATGAGTCGGTCGCGGGTCAAACGGACGTACACCCCGGATCGGATGCCCGTTCCGATGGAAACAACGACTGGAATCCGGACAGAATTCCCAAGCCGTCCGACGATTTTTGTGATCATGCAGTACCCTGTCCGGCCACATAGGGGGGCACCATGCGGATCGAGACAGCCGACGTGCAGGTCAGGCCGGGAACGGAAGGCGACCTCGCGGCCCTGACGGACATCTACAACCACTACGTCCGCGAGACGGTGATCACCTTCGACACCGAGCCCTTCACTGCCGGGCAACGTCGCCCGTGGCTGCTCTCCTACCCGAAAGACGGCCCACATCGCCTCCTGGTTGCGCAGGATCGCGGCGGGTGTGTGGTCGGCTACGCCACGAGCAGCCCGTTCCGGCCGAAACCGGCCTACGCAACCTCGGTCGAGGTCACCGCCTACTGCGCACCGGACGCCTCCGGACGCGGGATCGGAAGCCTCCTCTACACCGCCCTGTTCGAGGCCCTGGCGGGCGAGGACCTGCACCGCGCCTACGCGGCCATAGCCCTGCCCAACGAGGCGTCGGTCCGGCTGCACCACCGCTTCGGCTTCTCCCACGTCGGGACGTACCGGGAGGTGGGGCGGAAGTTCGGCCGGTACCTGGACGTGGCCCACTACGAGAAGCACCTCGACGGGAAGCCCGCCGACGCGCACCGCGGCACGACGGGGTGATCACGGATCCGGCCCCTGCCCGGAATCCGGAACCTCCGTGGCGCGGGACGCGCCGGGGCCGGCCGCGGCACGGGAGGCGCCGGGACCGGTCGCCGCAGGGACGCCCCCGCGGCGCAAGGTGATCCCACTCACCCCAGGCGCCCCACCCCTCTCAGCGAACTCCGCAACAGGCCCCTTGTCACCTCAAGGGACCCGCATTTTGTTCAACTTTCAAGAACTGCCCTCGTACAGTGGTCCCATGACAAGCGGAACCGCGGACGAGCCCCGCTGGCTCACCGATGACGAACAGCGCACCTGGCAGGCCTATCTGCACGCGACCGCGCTCCTGGAGGATCATCTCGACCGCCAGTTGCAGCGCGACGCGGGCATGCCGCATGTCTATTACGGCCTGCTGGTGGCCCTGGCGCGCGCCCCGCGCCGCCGGATGCGGATGACGGAGCTGGCCCAGAACGCCAAGATCACCCGCTCCCGCCTCTCGCACGCCGTGGCGCGCCTGGAGAAGCAGGGCTGGGTGCGTCGCGAGGACTGCCCGTCCGACAAGCGCGGGCAGCTCGCCGTCCTCACCGAGGAGGGGTACGCGGTCCTGGAGAAGTCGGCCCCGGGACATGTGGCCGCCGTCCGCGCCGCGATCTTCGACCGGCTCGATCCCCACCAGGTGGAGCAACTGGGCGAGATCTGCCGGATCATGGCCGAGGGGCTCCAGCCGGAGCAGGGCGCGGACCTTCCCTGGCTCCGCTGACCCGGGGATCCACGGAGCCGGGAATCCGCTGAGGTGAGGATCCGCTGAACCGGGGATCCCCTGAGCCGGGGCTCAGCTGAACCGGGGATCCGCTGAGCCCGCACCGGCACCTCCACGGGGAACGGGCCGGACCGACGGGGAACGGGCCGGACCGCACGCCCCGCCCGCCATCACACCGGCCACCGCCCCCCGCACCCCCCCGTCCCCGCACAGCCGCCGTCCCCGCACAGCCGAAGGGCCCCGCTCGGCGCAAGCGGGGCCCTGACCGGCCGGTACGCGAGGACAGATCCGTACGCGAAGACCGGTCCGTATGCCACGACCGGTCCGTATGCGCAGACCAGTCCGTATGCGCAGACCGGCCCGTACGCGACGACCGTTCCGTGCGTCAGTGCGCGAGGACCGGCACCGTCACCTCGTCCTCCACCGGGTGCGCCTCGTCGTCCGAGCCCGCGACCTTCTGCCCGCCCTGGCCGCGGGTGGTGATGAAGGTGAAGGCGATGGCCGAGGACACCAGCAGGATGCCGACCGCCCACCAGATCGCGCTGGTGTACCCGTGCACCATCGCCGCGAGCTTCAGGGCCGTCGGCGACGTCGCCCCGGCCGCGTGCGAGGTCGCGTAGGCCGTGGTGGCGCTCGCCGCGATGGTGTTGAGCAGCGCGGTTCCGATGGCGCCGCCGACCTGCTGCGAGGTGTTGACCATCGCGGAGGCCACCCCGGCGTCCCGCGGCTGCACCCCGTACGTGGCCATGCTCATGGCCGGCATGAACGCCGTGCCCATGCCGAGGCCGAGCAGCAGCTGCGCCGGCAGGATCAGCGTGGTGTAGTCGCTGCCGACCTCCAGCCGGGTCAGGAGCAGCATGCCGGTGGCGGCGACCAGGAAGCCCGGTGCCATCAGCAGCCGCGGCGGAACGCGGTTCATCAGCCGGGCGCCGATCTGCGTCGAGCCGGTGATCATGCCCGCGATCATCGGGAGGAAGGCGAAGCCGGTCCGGACCGGCGAGTACCCCTTCACGATCTGCAGGTAGTAGGTGAGGAAGAGGAACAGGCCGAACATCGCGATCACGGCGAGCCCCAGCGAGGCGTAGACCCCGCCGCGGTTCCGCTCGGTGACCACGCGCAGCGGCAGCAGCGGCGCCTTGACCCGGGACTCGACCAGGGCGAACGCGGCCAGCAGCACGCCGGCGGCGACGAACAGGCCGAGAGTGACCGAGGAGGTCCAGCCGTCGGACTCGGCGCGGGTGAAGCCGTACACCAGGGCGACCAGGCCGAGCGTGGAGAGCACCACACCCGGGATGTCGAGGGTGGAGCGGTTCCGGCTGCCCTCGGGCTCCCGGATCACGAAGTACGCGCCGGCGGCGGCGATCACGGCGAACGGGATGTTCACGAAGAACGTCCAGCGCCAGTCCAGGTATTCGGTGAGGAAGCCGCCGAGGATCAGACCGACGGCACCGCCGCCGCCCGCGATGGCGCCGTAGATGCCGAACGCCTTCGCCCGCTCCTTGGCGTCGGTGAACATCACCGCGAGCAGGGACAGCGCGGCCGGCGCGAGCAGCGCGCCGAACGCCCCCTGCAGCGCGCGGGAGCCGAGGAGCACCCCGGTGTTCACCGCGGCGCCGCCCAGGGCCGACGCGCCGGCGAAGCCGACCAGCCCGACGAGGAAGGTGCGCTTGCGGCCCCACAGATCGGCGATCCGCCCGCCGAAGAGCAGCAGCCCGCCGAAGGCCAGGGCGTAGGCGGTGATGACCCACTGCCGGTTGCCGTCGGATATGCCGAGGTCGGCCTGGGCGGAGGGCAGCGCGATGTTCACGATGGTCGCGTCGAGGACCACCATCAGCTGGGCGAGGGCGATGAAGATGAGCGCTTTCCAGCGCCGTGGATCGAGTGCCGGAACGGAATCGGGCATGGCTGTGCCTACCTCAGGGTGCGGAGTGGGAAGAACGGGACGTTCGGAAGCGAGGACGGAGAATGGAGGAACGGCGGAAGCGGGCGGGTCGGCGGAAGCGGGCGGGGACGTGGGTCGCCTGTCGCGGGAAGGTCGGTGCGTGCAGGACGTCGCCCGGTACCGGCCGGGCAGGGCGGTGCGTGCTCAGGGCTGCTGTCGGAGGTCCTCCAGCGTGGCCGCGGAGCCGGGGAGTTCGGAGCGGGCCGGGGTGTGCAGGCCGTCCAGGAACAGCTGCAGATGGCGGTGGATGAACTGGTCGAAGCCGCCGCAGGCGTTGCCGGGCAGCGGCCGGGTCAGCTGAGTGATCGCCACCATCAGGTCGCCGACGGCGATGTCCCCCCGCAGCCGGCCGTCCCGCCGCGCCCGGTCCATCAGCGCTTCGATGGCGCGATCGAGCCGGTCGCGGGCCGCCGCGTGCTCCGGATGGTCGCGGTCGACGCCCTCGGCCAGCAGCGGGCAGAGCGCCCCGATCCGCTCGTCGGCCGCCGCGTGGACGAAGCGCCGCAGCGCCTCGAAGCTGTCGGTCTCCTCGGCGAGCGCGGCCTCGGCCTGGTCGGCGATCCGGGACATGACGTCCAGCGTGACGCGGTGGATCAGCTCGCCGCGGTCCGGGAAGTGACGGTAGAGCGTCGCGTTGCCGACGCCCGCGCGACGAGCGACCTCGTCCAGCGGGATGTCGGGGCCCTGCTCGACCAGCAGCTCCCGGGCAGCGGCGATGATCAGCTTTCGGTTGCGCAGCGCGTCGGCCCGCAGCCGGGGCCGGTGGTGCTGCTCGGTGGTGGTGGCCAACTCCGGCACCCCTCTCCTGGTCGTGTCGGACCCGTCGCCGGGTTCCCGCTCTGCTGGACGGTCCGGCCGCGCGGTGGGCGCGGGATGCGGAGAGCAAGTCCCCGTTTGATCCGGACACCGTCTTAACGGGGATTGAGTCCCCGGATATTTCACCCTGCCGCCGTGACCCGCGTCACACCCCACCCGCGCCACACCACGGACACCGACTGTCGCCGAGCCGTAACACTCCGAGGTGGAACGTCGCCCGGACGGCGCAGGGCTTCCGCCCGGACGGCCGCATCCGGCGCGCCACCTGCCGGGGCGCAGCAGCACGGTGGTCACAGAGCGCGGTCGGCCGTGGACGACTGCCCCCGACCGGAAGGCGGCAGCATGACGCCACACCGCCCCCGAATAGGCGAGGCCCTCGCGCACAGGGCCCGCCCCCGCAAGCCCCGCCGCTGCACCGCGCTCCTCGCCGTCGCCGCCCTCGGGCTCACCGCCCCCACCACCGCGACCGCCACCGTCACCCTCGGCACCCCGGGCCCCTCCCCGGCCACCCGGGCCGAACCCGACGCCCCCTGCACGCCCGCCACCGTCCCCGGGGTGCAGATGTCGGAAGGCCTGCCGACCCCGCCGGGCCACAGCCCGAGCACCGGAGTCCTCCGGTCCCTGAACCTCATGATCGACTTCCCCGACGCGCACGGCGAGGGCAGCCCGCGGGCGCGGTTCGACGAGTTCTTCCCGGCGACCGCCGACTGGTACCGGACCAGCTCCTACGGGGCGCTGGACTACAGGGCCGAGGCACCGGTCATGGAGTGGCTGCGGATGCCCCGCTCGTTCGTCGAGTACGGGGTGGACCGCGGCGTCAGCTACGAGCCGGGCTACCGGCAGCTGGCGAAGGACATCGCGGAAGCCGCCGACGCCCGGGTCGACTTCGGCGCGTACGACGTGGTCAACGTGCTGGTGACGCCGAACGCCGGCCCGTCCGCGCTCGACACCGTGCTCTCCGTGACCTTCGCCGGCATACGCGACGCCCCGCAGGCGGACGGGGTGACCCTCGGTCACATGTCGTTCGTCTACAGCCGCCAGGACGACGGCTCGGCGACCGCGGGGCTGAACGCCTACCGGGTGCTGCCGCACGAGAACGCCCATGCCCTCGGACTGCCCGACCTCTACACCGCGCAGGGCGGCACCCGGGCCGGCCACTGGGACATCATGTCCGAGGACTGGGGGGCCAACAACGACTTCCTCGCCTGGCACAAGCGCAAGCTCGGCTGGCTCGGCGGCAAGCAGGTGGTCTGCGCCGACGGGACCGGGAGCAGCGAACACACCATCAGCCCGCTCGCCCGCCCGGACGGCACCAAGCTGGTGTACGTGCCGGTCTCCGGACGGACGGGGTACGCGGTCGAGGTCCGCACCCAGGAGGGGAACGACGCCGCCGTCTGCAAACCGGGAGTCCTCGTCTACTGGATCGACACCGGGGTGAGCAGCGGCGAGGGGCCGGTCACCGTCAAGGACAGCAAGCCGCACAGCGACGGCTGCACGACCCGGCCCAACGTGAACGCGGAGCTGACCGACGCCCCGTTCGCCCCCGGGGAGCGGATGGCGGACGGCACCACCGGCATCACCGTGGAGGTCATCGGCTCCGACGCGTCCGGCAACCACCGGGTACGGATCACCCGGCCCTCGTGACTCCCCCGGTCCTCCTGTCCCGGCCTTTCTGACGGCGGCCTTCCTTGCGACGGCCTTCCTGACGCACGCGGTCGGCCCGCACGACCCGGCGCCGGTACCGGCCCGCGGGCGGTGACACGCCGCACGGATGCGGAAGCCGGCCCCGCTCGCCCTCACGCGCCGGGGGTGAGCAGCCCGGACTCGTAGGCGATCACGACCAGTTGGGCCCGGTCCCGCGCTCCCAGCTTCGCCAGGATGCGGCTCACATGAGTCTTGGACGTCAGCGGGGAGAGGACCAGTTCCTCGGCGATCTCGTCGTTGCTCAGCCCCTGCCCGACCAGCGCCAGCACCTCCTTCTCCCGGCCGGTCAGCTCGGCGAGTTCGGGCACGTCGTACGACCGGTGCGGATGCGCCACGAACGCCTCGATGAGGTGCCGGGTCACCCGCGGGGACAGCAGGCCCTCGCCCGCGGCGACCACCTTCACCGCCGCCAGGAGGTCGGTGGGCGCGGTGTCCTTGAGGAGGAAGCCGCTGGCCCCGGCCCGCAGCGCGGCGAAGACCTGCTCGTCCTCCCCGAAGGTGGTCAGGACCAGGACCTTCACCGCCGACAGCTCCGGGTCCCGGGTGATCTCCCGCGTGGCGGAGATCCCGTCGAGCCCGGGCATCCGGATGTCCATGAGGACGAGGTCCGGGCGGACGCTGCGGGCCAGCGACACCGCGCCCCGGCCGTCCTCCGCCTCCCCGACCACGGCCAGCTCCGGGTCGCCGTCGACGAGCAGCCGGAAGCCGGCCCGGATCAGCTCCTGGTCGTCGGCGAGCAGCACCCGCACCGTCCCCGTCATGACGCCTCCGTGGGAATCTCCGCCCGGACCCGGAACCCGCCGTCCGCCGCCGGGCCCGCCTCCAGGCAGCCGCCCACCGCCTCGATCCGTTCCCGCATGCCGGTCAGCCCCATGCCCCCGGGCCGCGCGGGCCGGGGCCCGGGCGGTGGCGCGGGCCGCTGCACCCCGTCGTCGCGCACCTCGACCCGCAGCAGGTGCGGCTCGTACGCGAGGCTGACCCGGACCCGGCCCACCGCCTCGCCGTGCTTGGCGACGTTGGTGAGGCTCTCCTGGACGAGCCGGTAGACGCTGAAGCCGACCACCGACGGCACCTCCCGGTGCTCCCCGCGCACCTCGAAGCCGACCGGCAGGCCGCCCCGGCGCACGGACTCGGTGAGTCCGGGCAGGTCGGCGAGGCCGCGTTCGGCGACCACCGGGGCCCGCTGCCGCCCGCCGTGCCGTAGCAGGCCGAGCGTGGTGCGGATCTCCTCCAGGGCGGTCGCGCTGGCGCGGTTGATCTCCCGCAGGGCCTCCCTGCCCGCTCCGGGGTCGGCGTCGAACATGTGGGCCGCCGCGCCCGACTGCACATTGATCATGGCGATGCTGTGCCCGACCACGTCGTGCAGCTCCTGCGCGATCCGCAGCCGCTCCTCGTCGACCCGGCGCCGCGCCTCGGCCTCGCGGGACTGCTCCGCGCGGATCGCCCGCTCCTCGACGAGCCGCGCGTAGCGACGCTGGCTGCTCAGCGCGATCCCGGCGGCGACCGCCGCCACGAACCAGCCCAGCTGGATGCCGTTGTGCAGCTGGAACCGCGGGATCCGGTCCACCAGCTCCGCGGTGAAGTAGACGACGACCGTGGACACCGTGCCCAGCACCACAGCCCAGCGCAGCGGCCGCAGCAGCCCCACGGTGTACAGCGCGATGATCATGCAGATGCCCAGCGGGAAGACCGCGCCGGTCAGCGTCGCGTGGACGAGCGTCGCCACCACCGTGACCGCCAGCACGGCCACCGGATACGACCGCCTGACCAGCAGCGCGGCACAGGCCGCGGCCGCGACCAGCGCGGGGCCGGGCTCCGGGGACTCCCCCTCGACCAGCACCGGAAAGGCCAGGACCAGCGCGAACACGGCACCGGCCAGCAGCCAGTCGTCCGAGCGCCGATGCATACCTCCGACGCTAGATCATCTTCACCCGCCCCGCCCGCGGGGACGGGCCGGGTGACGGCGGCGGTGACGGCACCCGGTGCCGCCCGATCGCGCGGTGCGGTCGGCGGGGCCCGCGGCGGTGCGGGGGTGGGGAGCTCCCGGTCCGCCCGTGCTCCCGCACCGGTCCCTGCTCCCGCATGCACCCCCGGGAGAAGGGCGCGGGGCGCCGTACTGCTGGAGGTGTACGCCGACTGTCTGCTCGGGCCGGACGCCCCGGGCCCCGTCGTTCCCGCACGGTAGAGGTTCTGCGGGCGGCACCGGGTGCCATCCGCTTCTCCGCACCCCGCCCCCGAACGGCTCCGGCCGCGACAGGACACCGCCTTGCAGATCGTGACCCTCATCCCCGCACACAACGAAGGACCGAACATCGCGGCCACGCTGCGCTCCCTGACGGAACAGTCCCGTCGTCCCGACCGGACCACGGTGGTCAGCGACAACAGCACCGACGACACCGTCGCCGTGGCCCGCGCCGAGGGCGCCCGGGTCATGGAGTCCGTCGGCAACACCGCCAAGAAGGCCGGGGCGCTCAACCAGGCGCTCGCCCGGCTGCTGCCCACCCTGAACGACGAGGACGGCATCCTCGTCCTGGACGCCGACTCGGTCATCGCGCCGGACTTCCTGGCCACCGCTGAGCTCCGGCTGTCCGCGGACCCCGGCCTGGGGGCGGTCGGCGGCATCTTCCACGGCCTGCCGGGCGAAGGGCTCCTCGGCCAGCTGCAGCGCAACGAGTACCTGCGCTACGGCCGGGACATCGCCCGCCACCAGGGACGCGTCATGGTGCTCACCGGCACCGCGTCCGTGATCCGGGTCGGCGCCCTCCGCGAGATCGCGGCGGCCCGGGGCCACACCCTGCCCGGCACGGAGGGACGGGTGTACGACACGCTCGCCCTGACCGAGGACAACGAGCTGACGCTGGCCCTGAAGATGCTGGGCCGGCGGCTGGTCTCGCCACCCGAGTGCCGGGTCCTCACCGAGATCATGCCCACCTGGCGGGACCTCTGGCGGCAGCGCATGCGCTGGCAGCGCGGCGCCCTGGAGAACCTGCGCCAGTACGGCCTGAACCGGGTCACCGCCCGGTACTGGCTCCAGCAGATCGGCATGGGCGTGGGCGCCGTCGCCCTCTCCCTCTATCTGCTGCTCATGGTGATCACCGCGGTCATGGGCGGCTGGGCCGTCGAACCGCTGTGGATCGCGGTGGGACTGATCTTCCTCGTCGAGCGGGTGACCACGGTATGGAGGGGAGGAGGCCGCGCCCGTGCGCTGGCCTCCCCGCTGGTCATCGAGCTCGCCTACGACCTGTTCGTCCAGGCCGTATTCGTCCGGTCACTGATCGACATCGCCACCCGGCGCACGGCTCAGTGGCACCACGCCGGCCAGAAGGAGGCCACCTGATGACGTACGCAACAGGCGCGGCAAGCGCCCCCGCCGCAGGCAGCGCCGGGATGCTCGCCGCCACCGGACTGACCGCACTGACCCTCACCGTGGCGGCGCTGACTCTCATCTTCGCGGGCCTCGCGCTGGCGAAACTGGTCCCGATGAAGCGCCGCCGCCGCTGAGCCGCGCACCGCGCGGCAGCTGGTCCGCGCCGGGACTGGGACTCTCGGTTCCGGCGCGGCGGGCTGTCCGGACGCCTACCGTCCGGACGCCTCGCGCCCGAACGCGGTGCGGCGAGCAGCCGGCTGCACACCTCGCTGAGCACCTGGGCGAGTACCTGGGGCCGAGCACCCGGGCCAGTACCTGGGGCCGAGCACTTGAGCCGAACACCTGGGCCGAGCGCCTGAGCCAGGCACTTTGAGCCGAGCATCTGGAGGAGACAACCGCAGAGTGTCGCAGGACGGTCCGGCAGGGGAGGAGCCCCGCCGCCCATACGGCAACCACTCGTCCGGTCCTCACGTCGGGTCGGCGGTAGCCAGTCCGAGAGCAGACCCGTACGGGAACAGTCGACGCGACGCACAACCCCGCGCCCCCCACCGAGCAGTGCGACGCGCACTCGCACGGCGCCACGGCTCACACCCGCCCCCGCACATGCTTCCGCGTGCGGATCCGCTCCGGCCGCCCCTCCGTGGCGGGCGAACAGGCCGGGTCACCCGAGCCGGGTGACATCGCAGGGATGTCCTGCGGCCGTGGGTCCGGTCCCGGACTCACGGGCGGATCCGCACGCGGAACGCGCGCGGCAGTGGTACCGGCAGGCTGCCGGACGGACACGGGAGCCCGCCGTATCGGAGCCCCGCCGAACAGGTACGGAACACCCGCACCTCCCGACGTCCACCCTCAGACGCCCAGCCGGCCACCGGTCAGCCGCGCCAGCGGGCGACGGCGACGCGCGGCGCGCCGACGGAGCACCACTACGGTGGCACCGGCCACGGCGGCTCCGGCACCGGCGGCGACGGTCGCCACCTTCCGTGCCTTGATCACCATCCAGGCGGTGCCCGCCGCGGCAACGGCCTTCTTGGGGGCCTCGGCAGCCACGGTCCGACCGGTGGCAACCGCCTTGTCGGCAGCCACCTGTGCCTTCCCCGCTGCGGCCTGCGCGGCCCGCGTCGCGGTCGTCGCCGCGCTCCCTACGGTCGACCCCGCCTCACCGGCCGTCTCCTTGGCCTTGTCGGCGGTGTCCTTGGCCTTGGCCTCGGCGGCCTTGGCGTTGGCGTTCGCGGTGGTACGACGGGCAGCAGTACGCACATTCTTTTTCTCAGTCATGACCTTCGCCTAACCGCTCGGCATCGCAGCAAACCCATCGGGATACCGCCCGGCCCGCACGAAGAACACCAACCTCTGAGATCACGTCAGTTCTCGAACATCGCGCGAAATTACCGTCACAGACGAACACAAGTGCCCCCGAGTACCCGCCCCCGCGCCCGGCAAACCAATCATCCGACAGGAATGACCAGCAAAAGCACGGGAATTCGAGTGACCGGAGGTTGATAGACATGGTTCCCCTTCTTCTCGTACTTCTGCTCGCCGCCCTGCTTTTCGGCGCCGGCTTCGCCCTCAAGGCCCTGTGGTGGATAGCGGCGATCGTCCTGGTCGTCTGGCTGCTGGGCTTCGTGGTCCGCCCCGCCGCCTCGGGCGGCCGCCGGGGCCGCTGGTACCGCTGGTAGACCCCACCGGGAACGACGGCAGCACAACGATGATCAGCAGGACCTGATCCGCGGCAGCGGACAGGACTCGATCCCCCGCAGGAACAGAAAGGCATTCACCTGTGACCGAGAACATCTGGGCCTACACGCCGACGGCCGGTTACCTGACCGGCACCGACCTCGCGGGATACACGGTGGAGGCCACGGACGGCAGCGTGGGAAAGGTCGACAAGCACTTCGACGAGGCAGGTTCGGCCTTTGTCATCGTCGACACCGGAATCTGGATCTTCGGAAAGCACGTCCTGCTGCCTGCGGGCACCATCTCCAGCGTCGACCACGAACTGAGGACGCTCTTCGTCGCCCGCACGAAGGACGAGATCAAAAATGCCCCGGAGTTCGACAGGGACCAGCACTCCACCGACCCGGAATACCACCGCCAGGTGGGCGGCTACTACGGCGGCTTCCCCGCCTGACCAGCACCCACCGCGCGCCGGGCCGCCGGCCTCCCCCGAGGAGGATCCGGCGGCCCGGCGCCGCGTCGGCCCCGCCGGCCGGCCGCCCAGGACGATGCTCCGGTCCCCAGCCACCCGGCCGACCCCACCCGCTACACTGAGGCACCGAAGATCCCCGCCTCCGTAGCTCAGGGGATAGAGCACCGCTCTCCTAAAGCGGGTGTCGCAGGTTCGAATCCTGCCGGGGGCACCGGAAAAGGGCCAGCTCAGGAGGAGTTTCCTCCCAGGCTGGCCCTTTGTCGTGTTCGAGGCGTGCCATACGCGTGCCACTAGAGTCCACGCGGAGTCCACATCCCCTAGCTGGTGGCCTCTCCCCCGCCCTCGCGGATCATGGCTCCGAGCCGATCAGCGAGGGCCCGGCCCGGTCGCTGGTCATGTGCTGATAGATCAGCGCGGCGCGTGAGCTGCTGTGGCCCATGCGGGTCATCAGCTCACGGGTGCTGGCCCCAGCCGTCGAGGCCAGGGTGTTGCCCGTGTGGCGGAGGCCGGACAGGAGCCGCCGGCGCGGCGACACGAAACCACAGCGGGTGACGGTCGCCTCACCGCTCCCACCTGGGCGTCCATAAACGATCGGCCACACTGGACGCACCATGGCTGCACCCGAAGAACTAGCCGCGGGAACCGGTACGCACCACGGCAGTGGAACCACCGTGCCGCGGCCGACGTCCGGAAGGGCGTGGACGCTGGATGGGCCGCAGTAGCGGCAGGACTTGTCGGGGCGTTAGGGGCTCTCTTGGGGGCGCGAGTTGGGGGACGTTCTGCGGTTGAGGCTGCAGCAGTGGCTGGCGCGACCAGTCACGAGCTCTCCCGCATGGCGGCACGGCGCAGCGCTTACGCTGATCTGGGAACAGCAGCCTTCCGCTTCTCAAGGAAGCTCGTCGAAGTGCAGGGCGTAATCAACAGCCGTTTCTTCGGGTCAAACCCCACGTGGGAGCAGATAGACCCCTCTCTCTACGCCGCGTTGGACTCTGCGCTAGACGACGTTGCCCACAGAGCGATGATTGTCCAGCTGCACGGGCCAGCAGAAATTGTCGATCTGGCTTGGGAAATCTACGCATACTCCCAGCGGGCAGAACGGCGCCTCTCAGAGTACGCAGTGACAACGCGATCAAGAGCAGAAGAGGTTCGACAAGAGGTCGAAGACGCATGGAATGCTGTCTCTAAGTCGCGAGGCATCTTTCTCGCTAACGGAAGGGCTCACCTTGAGGGTGAACCCATCCCGCTTGAGACCGAGCCGTACCTGCACCCCCTTCCGCGGGAAGAACCTGGCTGTTAGCTCTGCCCCACCGCCAGACAGGTCGTGAGGCAAGGCGCAATTCGTTCGGCCGGCACATCCGCCGTGTCTGCGTTTCTGACCACCACCCGCGCTGCGATCAGGACGGCCCTCCCTGCCGTCTCTACATGACCATCGAGCGCGCGGTGACAGCCGGGGTGCCGTTCTCGTGGTTCACGGCGGACGAGGAGTTCGGCCAAAATCGCGGCCTGCGCAGGTTCTTGGACGAAGGTGGCACCGCGTACTGCATGGCGATCCCCGAAATCGACCGACACGAATACCGGGGGCATCACCACCAACCCCGATTGCCCGACCCGATTGGACGTCGTGGCAGCCGGCTTGCGGACGCGGAATTTCACGCGTCGCGCCTGTGGAATCGGGACGAAGGGGTTTCGCGTCTACGACTGGGCCGTGATCCATGGTCCCGAGGCGCACCTGTACGTGATCCGGCGCAACATCGAGGACGGGGAGATCTCCTACTTCCACTGCTACAACCCGCGAGGGGAGTCGCTGTCGGAACTGGTCGCGGTCATCGGATTGCGCTGGCCGGTCGAGGAATGCTTCGAGGCTGCGAAACAACAGGCCGGGCTGGACGACTACCAGGTGCGCAAGTACGACGCCTGGTATCGCCACATCACCCTGTCCATGCTGGCACTGGCCTTCTTGGCCGCGATGGCCCGGAGCCCGCAAAAAGGGGCTCCGCGGGACCGGGCAGCGCCCGGCTGCCGCGAGCACGCACACAGCGGCTCGCGGCCTTGACCGTTGCCGAGGCTCGACGGTTGTTCAACCTGATCGGTTCTGCTCGTGACGCGGTTGACCTCGGGCTTTGCTGGTCGGTCTGGCGCCGCGCGCATCAAGCCGAAGCCCGGCGCCATCACTTTCGGAGACGGCTGCGACTCCAGATGATCAAGATCTAGCCCTGTAGTACTAGAGTGCCCCCGACGCCGCCACGGCCACCGCGATGAAGGTCCCCGCCGAAGCCGCCACCCAGCACGCCCGGGTCACACGCACGCTGCAGCGGTTCAGGGCCGCATTGCGCGCCACCGCACCGGGCAGCACCACCGTGCAGACCTGGACCGAACACACCGCCACCTGGAGGATGGCCACATGACCACAGCGTCGGCCGCCGAACTAAGACCTTCACGGTCCGGTCCTCAGGGTGAGATCCGCGACACCCGCTGACCGGCGCCCAAGGTGACCCGCCGCCTTCGAACGGGGCAGCCGCTCGAAGGGATAGCCCACGACGACAGCCAGTGCCGATCTCCCTCTACAAGCGAACGAGTCGCTGTACGTTCGCGGTATTCCAGGCGTGGGAGGGAAGACGTGAAGTACTGGCTGTTAGCCGCCGAGAACAAGACGTCCGCGTACGAGATGACCCGCGGATCTTCCCAGTCGGCCGGGGGCTGGGATTCGTCGCTTTCAACCGTCACCCGCCTCGAGGTTGAGGAAGGCGACGCAGTCCTACTGTGGCGGAGGGGCCGAGGCGGCGGCGTAGTGGCGCTGGGGGAGATCACCAGCACGACCCCTGTGGACTCCGACACGCTTGATTGGCCGCACGCACGGCTCATAGAGAGACGACGAGGGATCGACTCCCCCACATGTGAGAGTGCGTCTGTCCTTCGGCAAGCTCTCGTTCGCCGCCCCTGTCTCGGCCTCGGTACTCCGGACTTCCGGCCTTGATCACGTAGTGAAGCGGGCCCGGTCAGCGACTAAAGGGCGCCAGCTGGTAGCGCTCAAACTGGCCGCCAAGCGATGGAGAGATTTGATTCAACTCGTGGAGGAGGTAGAGGAACCGGATGACATGCCCACAGGTTGGAGCATCCCACCCGGGGCGGTCGTCAAACGGAGCGAACTGCACGATGTCTACGGAGGCAGTCCACGACTCACTGTCGGTGCCAGTGGAAGGACTCCCAACGCATTCCTCTTCATCGATCGCTCCGCCAAAGGCGAACTTGCCCCTCGGTGGGATGGCCCTGTGCTGCTTGCCTCCGGACAGTCACAGTGGACAGACACCATCTCGGACGACAACCTGGCCGCGCTCGCGCACAGGCGGCGCGGGGTACCGCTGAGGGTCTTCGTCGCGCACCGCAGCGAGCGTCTCTATCTCGGGGAGTTCGCGATTGAACCCGAATCACCGGTGGAGCGCTGGGTGGATACCGGCAAACGGGATATCCGGCCCTCCTACGCTCGCCGGCCACACATAGTGGACACTCGAGCACCGCTTTTCCGGCTTCGCCAGCTGAACGGCATCTCGCTGCCAACGGACGAGGTGGACCCGTTCCGGAACGCCTCTCGCATCAGCCTTCGGCTGCAACCTGTCGGTAACCAGCCAGCCGCGACCACCATCCGCAAGCTGCTTACCGTTCTGGAAAGCGAGCCAGCAACCGCCACGTCCCTCGTTGAGCTCAACGAGGCTCAGCTGCTCGCGACTCTGGTTCAGCGCGCAAGACGGCAGGCTGATCTGGATGAGCTGCGCGCCGCAGTCGAGGACCCCGAAAGCAGCGAAGGCGACCTGCAGAGACTCGTCGAGCGGATGACCTGGATCTTCGGGGGCGAGTTCCTGCCAGGCACGGTCCGCCGCAACATCACCCTGCGAGACCAGCTGGACCTGGCTCTGCTCCGGCCAGACGGGACCCTGCACGGCGTCGAACTCAAGAAGGCCAACATCACGCGGCTGGTCACCGGCCAGCGGAACCACCTGATTGTTGGCACAGAGGTCAACAAAGCGGTCGGGCAGGCAATGAACTACCTACGCGAGCTGGACGAGAAGCGCCCACAGATCCTAGTGGACTTGGGTATCGATTGCCGACGCGCGTCGATGACGGTCGTGATCGGGCACAGCAGATTCGTGACCACAGGTGCATCGCCCCAAGAGATCGACGAAACCATTCGTACCTTCAACTCGTACCTGACGCGCTTGAGCGTCACTACATACGGCCGCCTAATCGAGAACGCGCAGCGGACAATCAATCTGACGGCCTCAGACCGATAGGGGGCTGCGCCTGTTGTCGCAAGAGCCTGGACTCTTGACCGGCCTCACATGCGTGCTCGATGCGTGACCGGACGATCCGGCACAGCGTCGCGAGCTGGATGGGGTACGACGCCGTAGGGCGCTGATCAGGCAGAACAGCGCCCTGCGGCAGGGTGTAGCACCGCCTGGCAAGGATTCGACCCCACTCCGACTGCCCTCAAGGTCGGACGCGGAACGGCCCTCTTCACCTGTTCCAAGCACTCGGAGACGGCTCCCATGATCCCCTCTAGGATACGGGCGAGCGCAGAGGGTCGGGCAGACTTACCCGCCGAAGCTGCGAGTCACGTGCACCAAGTGACCACTCTGTGAAAGGAAAGGCACTCGGATGACGTATGCGTCATACGAGGTTAGGAAATCTCGGGCGCCATCCGAACTGCCTGAGTCCGACTCTGTCAACGACGACGGCATGGTGCCCCATCCTCAAGGTGAACGCCTCCTCGGAATAGTGCAGGCCCCGCTTCGGCAGATCCGGACGCTTGAGCATCTCCACAACGCTGCGAAGCGACGGCGGGTCTCCGGCCTCGATTAGATAGCGCAACGAGGTCGGGTAGATGCCCTGCACGGAAATCGGCCGCAGACAGAGCTGCTGGGGTGTGCCCACGCCCCAGGTCATCTCAATCTCACTTAGCTGGGGCCATCCGTCCGGCAGCTCGGCCACGGCAGTCCCTGACTCCAGTTCGCCACGCACCCTTCCCAACTGGTCTGCGGCAGAGGTGACCCAGCTCTCCACTTTACCTACTTCCCGCCGCGTGACAGCGTCGATGGGCCACTTGATTTCGAGGCAGATTCCCAGCTTGTTCTCGGCGTCGACAGCTATGACGTCCAGGTCACCCGCGCGTTTTCCGTCAGCACGCAGCACCTTCACACCGCTCCGTGCTACTACCCCCGGAATCGCGGCAAACCAGTCCTCCCACTCTTTTGCCCGTTTCCCCAGGGTGTGACCCACCCGACCGAACCGACTCGCATCTTGAGCCGCCGTTCTCAGCGCAATGACATCAACCGCCCTCGAAGTGATGAGAGGAGGACAAAGAATGATCTTTTCTCCACTCTCGACGAGGGGCGCGGTCCGGGCCGAACGGCCCACCCGATAGGTCAATCGCTCCAGCAGGTCGTGGATATGCGCGGTCGGAACTTCTGGGCACAGCTGGCTCAAGGCATCGACCATCACTTGCCGATCCAGATGAGCAAGCGTGCTCTCCAGTCTCGCGGCAGAGCGTGCCGCAAGTTCACAGAGGTCGGCAAGCCCCATGATGCCGGCCAGGAGAACCGTGGCTTCCCTCATAGTGAGTCCGTTGCCGAGGGCGAAGGAATCGGGCAAGTATCCTTCCGGCGCAGACTTCCTCCAGGCATCAAGAGACACCGTTGCCCGGTCTGCGGACGCCTTCAAAACCTCGAACGGCGGCCCCTCGCGCGACTCGACGGGGCGAGCCCGGGCCCACCCCCGTTCCACCTCGGAGAACGGTGGTAGTTCTCTCGGACGCGCTCGTGACTCCAGATACATGTCGGCTGCCTCAAGGGCCACATCCCAGGCGTGGCGAACTCGAAGATCCCCGCCTCTGCGCCTAACCGAGTAACCTCCCATGCGGATACTGTGTTCTATCTGCTCCCACCGCGAGAACTCGATGGCGGAGGTGAGCACTTCGAAAGCCGCCTCCTCATCACAGTCACCATCACCAAGCGGAAACTGGTGATGCCACTCAATCACGAACTCGAAGAGGGTTTCCCAGGGAACATCAGTCTGTATCCCGGCGTCTATCTCCCTGGCCCTGAACTCGGCCGCCTTCCGCAGTAGCGCGTAGATGCGTCCCTCTCCTGCGCTCCATGCACGGTGTAGCCGCAGTGCGGACCTCTTTCTGGAAATCTCCTCCAGAAGCTCTTCCGCCGGTTTCATCTCTCTCCCCCTCGCCATCCGAGCCTCTCGGCATAGCATCGGTCAGATACCTGGACGCACCCAAGCGCAGACCACGGTCTTGGGTCCCTGTGTGATCCTCGTACACCAAGCAGTACGACACCACCAGATTGCCAGCTCCACATGCGGTAGGTCCCCCGCCCCAGGTGATCCTCCACCGGCCATCGGCGCTGGACGGACATTCGGAATCTACTCAGCAAGAGGGACCGCCAGTGGCTCTTTACGTAGTTGAAGCCCATGGAGGCGTGGGGGAGAAAGCGCCCCAACGTGGCCCAGCCACTGTCCGCCGACCAGTTCCTCGCCGTCCTGAAAAGGTCCGGCGTCCGCGTCGTCGAGCACTGCAACCGGCGTACCCGCCACCGCAACCACAAGGCGCCTGGGCCCGGTCCACGGCATGATGATCCACCACACCGGCCCGTACTCCACCGAAGGCGGCATGGCGGAGCTCTGCCATACCGGCTACACCTCGTTTCGCCGAAACGGATTCAGCACACATGGTGACGGGAAACCCCATGAACACGTGAGAACTACGGAGGGGTGTTTCCCCAGGCCAGACACCCCAAAGCCAACGTTTCCGCAGGCCGCAGCCCCACCCAGGGAAAACTCCTAAAGCGGGTGTCGCAGGTTCGAATCCTGCCGGGGGCACAGAAGAACCGGGGCACAGAAGAAGGAGCCGGTCCAGGAGGGTTTCCTCCCGGGTCGGCCCTTGGTCGTTTCAGGGCCTGCCCTGCGCCTGCCGCGACGTCCGCTACGTCGACGCGGAGTCGGCTGCCGCCGGCAGGTACCCCACCGCATTGGCATCCAACGGGTGAATCGGGTCATGGGGTGCGTGGCGGTCGGTGTGACAGCGGGAAGGCCATCTGCACACCGGACATGCGATGGGCAGGGAGCGTCCTGATGCCGAATTTTCTGATCCAGGCCACCTATACGTCCGAGGGCACCAAGGGGCTGCTCAAGGAAGGCGCGAGTGGGCGCCGCGCCGCAATCGACCAGGTCGTCACGGCCCTCGGCGGGACGGTCGAGTCCGTGTACTTCGCCTTCGGGGAACACGACGTCGTGCTCATCATCGACCTCCCCGACCCGGTCTCCATGGCCGCCATCAGCCTCACCGTCAAGGCCAGCGGGGCCCTGCACACCCGGGCCACTCCCCTCCTCACCGTCGAGGAGATCGACGAGGCCACCCGTCGGCAAGTCCCCTTCCGGGCTCCCAGCGCGTAGGGGCGAGCGCCGCAACGTCATCGGCTGTCGGTTCAGTGCACGTGCAGGCCAGAGCACATGTGCCATACCGGCCCCGGGCTACCGTCCCGTCGCCAGTGCCGCAACGACGGCAGCCTCGGCATGGAGACGGGTGGTGGCGAAGACGGGGACAGGGCTGTGCTCCGGGCCGATGAGGAGCTCGATTTCCGTGCAGCCGAGGATGATGCCCTCCGCGCCGGAGGCCACCAGCCTGCCGATGACCTCGCCGTAGGCCGCTCGGGACTCCTCGCGGACGATGCCGAGGACCAGCTCCTCGTAGATCACCCGATGGACGACGGCCCGGTCGTCCGCGTCGGGGACCAGGACCTTCAAGTCGTGGCCGGCCAGTCGGTCGCGGTAGAAGTCCTGCTCCATGGTGAACGCGGTGCCCAGCAGTCCCACTCGGCTCAGGCCGGCGGCTTGTACCGCAGCCGCTGTCGCGTCGGCCAGATGCAGGAGCGGAATGTCCACCGCCGCGGCCACCTGGTCGGCGACCTTGTGCATGGTGTTGGTGCAGATCAGCAGCATGTCCGCCCCGGCGTTCCGGAGGGAGCGGGCGGCGTCGGCCAGCACGTCCCCCGCCTCGTCCCAGCGCCCGGCGACCTGCAGCCGCTCGATCTCGGCGAAGTCGACCGAGTACAGCACGCACTTGGCCGAGTGGAAGCCACCCAGCTGCTCCCTGACCTGCTCATTCAACAGCCGGTAGTACTCGGCCGTGGATTCCCAGCTCATGCCGCCGATCAACCCAATGGTCTTCATCTGTCCACTCTTGCACGCCCCTTGCTGTTGCTGTCATGGATTTCTCTGGCGCACAGGCATGGTCCGGGGATGGCGAGAAAGGCCGTCCCCCGGACCCGGCTTTGCATCCATGGGGGCGGGCTTCGGCAGCAACCGTCGAGACGAGCGGCGCCTGCCGGACCCGCCGCGGGTGTGCGTGTTGTTGCGGGCCGCCGGCGTCGGGGGCGCACCGTCGGCGGCCCTGTCTCAGGTGCGGCGCCGCTGGTAGACGGGGCCGCCGCTCGTGGCCGGGTCGAAGGGCCGGAGCCGGTAGATGTGCATGCAGTCGGGGCAGGCGTAGAGGATCGCGCCAGGGCCGCTGCCGGTCTCGATGAGGGCGATCAGAGTGGGGCGGTCGGTGTAGTCCTGGTGCCAGTTGCACAGCCGGAGCGTCACGAACGCTCCTCCCGGTGCTGAGTGAGCAGCCACTGGCAGTCCCGCGCCAGGGTCGCGACCTGAATGTGCGCGGAGAGCGGACCCTCGCCCAGCCCCTCCGTGACCTGCCGCCGGATCCGGTCCAGGCCGGCGCGCCGCTGGTACCAGGCGACACTGCCGCGCCAGAGACGATCCGTCGACGCCTCCACCTCGGGGAACAGCAGCGCGATGTGCCCGCGCAACAGCTCATCGAGGCGCATCAACTCGGCCATGTCGATGCGACCGGAGGCGGTGCGTAAGGAGCGGACGATGGTGTCCTGGATGGTTGCTTCGTCAATAGGGCCGGGGCCCTGGTGAATGCTGCCCTCGCCGGTTCCCAACACGATGTCCTCCCGCTCGATCCCTGCGTCGTCGCGCTGTACAAGGACGCTAGGGGTCGAGCGGTGACGGAAGTGCTACAGGCTGTAGCACGTAGTGGTCAGACGACGCCGAGTCGGATGCCCAACTCGACACAGGGGCCTTTCCTCTGGGTGCGAACCATGGTGCCGACGGTCTCTCGCACACCGGCGTGCATCCGTGTTGCCTGTGGGGCCAGCCGCTCCGCTGTCAGGAATGCCTCCAGAGCGCGTTCGCGGTTGCCGTTGTAGAAGTGGGCACGGCCTACATCGATGTGGTGATGGCTGCGGCGCTCCGGGCTGTAATCGGCCGGCAGCTTCACACGGGAGGCACGGTCCACGGCCTCCCTGCCCCGGCCCAGCTCGACGGGCAGGCTGACTCCCCAGATGGCCACGTTCGTCGGGCCGAACTGCAGTTGCCAGTCGTTCCGGTCCGCGCCCAGCTTCTCGGCGACGCCTCGCGCCCGGGTCCAGTGCCCCTCCGCCGCCCGGCCGTCCCCCGCGCGGGCGTGGTTCAGCGAGGCCTTCAGTTCGAAGGCTCCCTTCAAGGACACAGCCTCGGGTCCCGGCTCCCGAACGGTCCCGAGCCGGGACAGCGCATCGTCGATGATGGCACCGGCTTCGTCGTGCTCGCCGATGCTCAGGAACTCGCCGGCGTCATACCAGTGGGAGGCCAGCACCCTCAAGGCGTCGCCGGTCTCCCGGGCGGACCACACCACCCGCTCGGTCGCGAGTGTGGCATCCGAGACGTGGCCCAGCTTGTACAGGTACTGCATCGCGCATTCGTACGCCGATGCCAGCAGGCCGTACACCGTGCGCCGGTCGTCGCCCTCGCGCACTTCGGCCGCCACCTGCAAATCACGAAGCAGGGAAGGTAGTTCGCATCCGGAGTGGGCGAACGCCGCGGCGTGACGGTGACGGTTGGCCACGACGATGCGTTTCCTCAGCTCAGCGAGGTCGACCTCGCTGACCTCCTGCTCGGTGGGCCGGGCCGGGCGACCATGCCGCAGCAGGGCGCGGCGCACGGCTGCGACCGCGGCGACTGCGGCTTGCCCGTCCCGATCGGACCCCTGCGGGACGACCGGACCTCCGGTGATCTCCATGGGATGGCAGTCGAGGGCCCGGCACATCGCGAGGACGACGGCGGGCCGGTCGAGGGACCGGCGGCCCTGCTCAAAAGCGCGGACTGCGGCGAGGGAGTAGCCGGATTCGGTGGCGAGCCGCTGCTGTGTCCAACGGCGCCGCATCCGCAGCCGGGCCAGCCTCTGGCCGTTGCTCTCCCCGGCCGCCTGAGTGTCGCTGTAGTGGGGCATAGTGGCTCCATTCCTAGCGTCACGGGGAATGTACCCCTGACTCGCAACTGGGCTACGGGGAACGGCCTTACGAGACGGTGACGCTGCCGAAGGCACAGTTCACGACGCAAGCCTGTGCCGTACGGGGAACAACGGCGCCTCGCGGAGCTGCTACATGCCGACCCAGGCAGCCAACGAGGACAACGACTCGGGCGCGCGCCGCTGCCTCCGGACCAGGGCGCCGATGGTCTCCCGCACCAAGGGGTGGTACCGGGCCTGCTGCGGAGCGACCCGGCGGGCCCGCACCAGAGATCGCTCGGCAGCTTCCGACTTGCCCATCTGCGCATAGGCGCGGGCCATCTCGATGTAGTACCGGCCGACCCTCATACGCGGATGACTGTCCGGGAAGTGCAGTTCCTTGGACAGCTTGACCGCTTCACCGAGCTCGCCCAGTTCGACGTTGGTCGCGACGTCGAAGTGCAGCACGTTGGTGATGCCGAACGAGGACCAGTACACCTCCGGAACGTCCCGGCCGATTTTCGTGGCCATTTCGCGTGCCAAGCCCATGTATCCAGTGACCGCGTCAGCGTCCTTCGCCTGGGCGGCCGCAATGGCCGATGCGAGGTGGAGGCTCCCGCTGACGGCTACGGCCGCGACGGATTCGGCGTCCTCGACCTGCTCGATCAGGTTGTGGCCTCGGTCGATGACCTGCAGGGACAACCTGTTGTTCCCCTTCCGGAGCAGCATGCTCGACCGCTTGTTCAGCCGGATGGCCAGGAGCAGCGGATCCTGTGCCTGCTCGGCCATCCACCCCATGCGTTCGAGCGCGATGGACGCCAGGTCGTGATAGCCGACCCGATAGGCGAACTCATAGGCCACCCAGTAGCACCAGCTCAGCGACGTTGCCGCTCGCCGGAATTCCGGGCCGGACGACAGGAGGTTTATGGCCGTAGTGAGTTCTCCCAGCAGCCCGGGGAGACGCGAGCCGATGTCCTTGTACTCCGTTGCCGCCGCTCCGGAGCAGAGCGTCCTGACGTCCCGTTCCACCAGGGCGATGGGCCTGGGCACGATGTGCGGGTCCGGTCCGAGGTCGTACAGGTCGAGGGCCTCGGACAACGGCGAGATGAGGCGGTCGAGATGATCCTGCCGCAGTTCGGACAGGTACGGCTGTCCGTTGAGTACGGCGACGTCGACTTGCAGCACGCGGGCAATCGCGGCGACGACGGACGGCGTGGCGGGGGCCAGCCCCCGTTCGACCTTGGCGATCGTGCTGCGTGCGAGGAACGCCCTCTGAGCGAGGGCGGTCTGCGTGAGCTGGCGCAGCTTCCGGTAGTCCGCGATCCGCGTGCCGGTGTGTTCGTCGTGGCTCTGTCCCATGCTGAGCTCCGTTCCGACCTCGACACTCGGAACGGTACCCGGCCGACCAGGGGCAAAAGGTCCCGATCGAACCCACTTTCCCCTGGCGACAATGGATGCACGAGTGGGACAACTGCCCGCCCCTTCCCGACCACGGATCCAGCGCACACTGCACCTCAGGCCACGCAGTCAAAGGTGCAGCGGTCGCAGTGCCGACCGACGTCTCATTCCCAGTGCAGCGTCCCGGCCACGGTGTCGAAGAGTTCGACCATTTTCGGCGCCAGGGACTCCATGGGGGTGGAGAAGGTGAGCGTCAGCCACTTCCGGCTCGCCGGTACCGGGACGTTGTAGATCACGGTTGTCGTGGCGAGGGTGTTCCCCATCTGTCGTTCAGGATCGGCAGCTTCGGTGTGCTGCTCACGAACGGCGTCACCTGCGGCCTCCAGCCGGGACACTTCCGCCCGCCGGCCGATCTCCCCGAACCGGCGCACGAGGTCGTGCGCGGTACGGCATCCGGGCCAGCCCTCCGGCAGCAGGCTGACCAGCAGCGAGGAGGCCAGCGGCAGTCCGCGGACCGTCAGCAGCGAGATGTACAGCTCGACACCGCCTGCTCGATGCGCCGCCTTCGCCTGCTTCTGGAGGTCCCGCATCAAGCGTTCCTTGAGCACCGGCGCATGGTCGATACCGGTGAACTGCCGGTCGGCCAGGGCGATGATGCCCCGGTCCCGCTCCTTGGGGTCCAGAGGGAGTTGGAACCACCCAGCGGGAACGAAAATCGTGTAGTCACTGGGCGGCGTGGTCCACTCTGTCTTCAATGCCATGTCAGGGCTTTTCCTGATTGACACCGGCGCTGTCATCAGCTCCTGGCGGGACGGGCACCAGGTGCATGGTGGGCATCAGCTCGTCGACGAGAGCAGTCAGCTCGTCGGAGCGATGCAAGGCCAACCAGTCGACATCGATGACAATGACCTCCTCCTGATCCGTCGGCCAGACCGCGTAGCGCACTGTCTCGGAGAGCCGACGGCCGAAACCGAAGCGACGCTTCTCCTCTAGGACTGCCTGCACGCGCACCGCATGTCCAACAGGCAGCTGGAGTTCGGCCACCTCCGGCGTGCTCTTCGGCTTCGCGTCGCCCCAGTCCAATAGTTGAGAGCGCCACTCCTCGGGTGACGGCCGCTGCACACCATCCTCCCCGTAGCAGTTGCCCACCATCTCAGCGAGGAGTTCACCACCCATGCTGTAGACGGCACAGGCCATGGCGGGGTCCTCCTTGTTGAGGTTCATGGCCAGATCTGCGAGTTCCTGATGCAGGTGAGCTTTCCCCACCAGCAACTCCAACGGATTGAACTGATCGACAAGATCAGCGGCGATCCGTTCCGCTTCTTCCCTGGTTCCCTCGTGCAGGGTCAGCCCCAGCCAGTTCCCGTCAAAGTCGAAGTCCACAACATATTCGCCCTTTGGATCGGACATCCGACCGGCCACCGCTTCCACTGGTCTCCACCCTCGTTTCTCAATGGACCTCATCGATAAACAACCCGCCCGCCGTGATACCTGACCCCACCGCAGTCATCCCCGCAGCTCTGCGCGTCAATTTATTCACGGCGTCGTACTCCCCCAGGGACTTTCCCAGATGCTTCACTTCCTTGAGGTCCGAGGCAACCGAGGCATCGGCGAGCGAGGCGGACTTGAACATGCCCTTGACCCCACTCCCACCTCCACGGTTCTTCAACTCACGCCACGCATGGCCGTATCCGCCCTTGAAGCCATCCTTCCAAGTGGAGCCTTTGAAGGGGTCAGTGATGGGCTCTCGCAGAGACTTGCTGATGTCCCCCTTCTCGAAGCGATTGGACCGAGTGAGCTGCCGGTTGAAAGCCTTACGATTTCGCTTCCACTGGCGTGGAGTGGACCGGCCATTCTTGGCCAGACGCATCCTGCGGAGAGTGGAAGAGACATACCGCCCCGCCACCTTGGAGAACGCCTTACCGGCCCCCATCGCCAGCAACCCGACGGCCGACCACGCCAGCTCCGTCCACGATTCGTCACCCATGCCGACCTGGATCGCCGTGCAGGCGATGTTCACCAGCGTGGCAATCATGGAGATCGCCCCCAGCAGCCCCGCCAAGCCCTGGCCGATGACGGGAATCCAACCGACTGCGAGGGCAGCGATTCCGGCCCACTTGGAGATGGCCTCGGTCCAGTCCGCCAACCCGTCGACGAAGGCCGCGAAGTCATCCCAGAAGCCGTCCTTCAGGGAGTCGTCCGAGATGGCGTCGTCAATGGCGTCGCGGGCCTTCTTGGCGGCGGCGTCGCGGATCTCCTTCGCCTTGCGAAGCTTTTCCTCAGCCGCCTCCAGGAACTTTCCGGCGCTCTTCTCCCGCTCCTCCAGAGCGGACTTCCGGTCCTTGTCGTCCTTGCCGGAGAGCCCGTCCAGCCCCTTGGTCGCGGACTTCTTGTCCGCTTCGGCGTCCTGGGCGTCACGGCGGGCGATCTCGGCGATCCGCTGTGCCCGCCGGAGTTCGGTGACGTACGCCCCGGCAGGCGCGGTCGCGTTCGCCTCGTAGTCGTTGCCGTGATCCACGATGCGGTCGCCGATGGCGTCAGCCGCCGTCTCGTACCGCTTGTGTGCGTCTTCGAGCCTGCCCCGGCACTTCTTGGCCTTTTCGCGGAACTCCTTGCCCGCGTCGCTGTCCCAGGAATCCACCTCGGCCGCCGCCTTGAGGTGACGGACCTGCCGTTCCAGCTCGTCGGCCGTCCTGCGTAATTTGCGCCCGAGCTCCTCCAGCCGGTCCGGGTCACCGGGGATCGGGTCGGTGTCCGCCAGGGGCTGCCAGTCACGTGGTCGCGCCGAGCCCATCAGGACTTCTTCCGCTTGTCGGAGTCGCGAAGGGCTTTGGCTAAGGCGCTGTCCACGCCGTCATAGGCCTTGGCAGCACCCTTGGCGATGTCGGCCAATCCCTTGATCTCATCAGCGAGCTCTTCGCGATGGTGTTCCCAGTTCCCCACGAAGTCACCGAACTGCCAGGCGAGATCGTGCTCGCCGAAGTCGTCCTCGTACTGCCCCTTCAGCTTGGACAGGCCGTCGAACGCACTCTTGATTCTGCCGAGTCCCACACCCATCTCGCGGATCACATTCAGATCGTCGATCCTCGTGTTCTCGCCCACTGTCCGGTTTCCCCCTACGCGCCATGAGTGCCTCGGCGTGACTCCCCCTCGGGCGCACTTCCGCCGCCCCCGTCGCACACTGCGTTGCGCTGCGAGGCCCCCTGCGCCCGCTCGCGGAGTCCGCCGCTCGACTGACAATGCCGTTCCACAGCGTACAGATCATGGCTCAACTGCCCATGGAATAAGGCAAGTTGTGCATATGCCCCGCACTCGTCGTGACGCTCGCCGCAGCCCTCGGGCAGGCATGCCGACTGCTGGGTGCGGCCTTCGGACCAGCCCGGACGATTGCCGCTCACTACCTCGCGTGCAGCTGCCGGAAGTCCTCCAGCTCCCCCCGCGTCGGCGGGTTCGCGCCCGGGCGGGTGCAGGTGAGGGCGGCCGTGGTGGCGGCCAGGTCCAGGAGGTCGGCGAGTTCGTCCGGGCCCAGGGCGCGCAACCCGGCCGACGGGTCTGCGGCCTGACCGCCCTCGCCCGTCCCGCCCAGCAGCCCCGCCCCGTCGAGCCAGTGCAGCATGCCGGCCGTGAAGGCGTCGCCCGCCCCCACGGTGTCCGCGACCGTGATCGACGGGGCCGGGCGGCGGATCGTGTGGGTTGCGGTGACCGCCATGCTGCCCGCGCCGCCCAGGGTGACCACGACGAGTGCCGGGCCGGTGTGCTGCCAGCGGCGGGCGACGGCTGCGACGTCCTGTTCCGGGTACAGCCAGGCCACGTCCTCCTCGCTGACCTTGACGATGTCGGCGAGCGCCACCTGGCGTTCGATGCGCGCGCGGGCCGTGTCGCGGGCGGGCAGCAGTGCCGGGCGGACGTTGGGGTCGAGGCTGATGGTGATGCCGCGGGCCTCCGCGCGGGTGCGGGTGAGGAGTTCCTCGATCGCCTCGGCCCCGGGGTCGAGGGCGGTGGCGAGCGAGCCGGTGTGCAGACAGCGGGTACCGGCGGGGAGTTCCGGTGGGACGGGGAGGTCCCAGGTGACGCGGAAGTCGTAGCGCGCCGCGCCCTGTGCGTCGAGGAAGGCGGTGGCCGTGCTGGTGGCGGTGGCCGGTCCCGGCGCGACCGTCACCGGGACCGCGGAGGCCGCCAGGTGGTCGCGGAGCAGCCGGCCGTTCGCGTCCTCGCCCAGCTGGGTGATCAGGGTGACGGGAGCGCCGAGGCGGGCGAGGCCGACGGCGACGTTGGCCGGGGAGCCTCCGGGGTGGTCGACGGCGGCTCCCCGACCCCCGGTGGCGGGGTCATCGGCAGCGGCCGGACCGCTTTCGGCCACCGGGTCACCGACCGCGGCCCGGTCACCAGCCGCACCCCTGTCCCCGACGGCCGGTGAGAACGTCTCCGGCAGCGGGGCGGCGGCGTACACCCGGTCGACGAGGCTCTCGCCGATGACAGTGATCATCTGGTCTCCGTGGCTCGGGAAGTGGGCGGCTGCGAGCAGTGCCCTGTGGCTGTTGTGACGCCTGAAGCGGTGGCCAGTGTGGCGCCGAGCCGCCGTGGTCGTGGAGCACGGCCCCGGGGCGGGGCCGGTGCGGCGCGGGCCCCGGCCGGAAAGCGCTCCGGCCGCCCCATCGCACCCTGGCGGATGTCCCCGTCCCAGGGAACCCCGCCACCCCGACGAGCACGCCCTACGAGCACGTCCGGCGAGCACCCCGACCCGCACCCCCGGCCCCGGGCGCCGCCGGGGAAACGGACGGCGCCCGAGCCAGGGTGCCCGGACGGATGGGACTACCCCCACCCAGAAGCTGCACCGCTGCCCCGGAACGATAGACACACTCAAAACTTCTCGCAAGATGTGTTAACAGCGGCGAGATTTTCTGCTAACAATGTCGCCCGTCAGAGTTCGCCCCCGCCGACTCCCCCGGGACGCACCACATGGTCTCTCCCCCTCCCTCCCCTCCATTCCGCCCTCCGGCGGCGGCGCCCAGCCGTCGTGCCCTGCTCCGCGGCGGCGCCGCCGCCGGGGCGGCCGGGCTGCTGTCCGCCTGCGGCGGCCGGCGTGACGCGGTCGTCCACGCCGACGCCGGTGCCTGGCGGCGGTACGCCGGCACCACCCTGAACTTCGTCTCCGAGAACACCGCCCCCACCGCGGCGATCGTGGCCGGGCTGCGGCCGTTCACCGAGCTCACCGGGATCCGCGTCAACATCGTCACGCTGGAGCTGTCCGCACTCGCCCAGAAGGTCGCGCTGGACTTCGCCTCCGGCAACGGCGAGTACGACGTGGTGTACGCGGACCCGTACCTGGTGCTGGCCCCGTACGCGCCCGCCTTCGCCGACCTGCGGGAGTTCCAGGAGGATCCGGCGCTCCCGCGCCTGGCCGGGGGCTTCGGGGACTTCGTCCCCAGCCATCTGGAGGCGGCCGGGCGCTTCGAGGACCCCGGGAAGGTGCTCGCGCTGCCGTACGACTGCCCGACGATGGTCTGGCAGTACCGGGCCGACCTGTTCGCCGAGCACCGCGACCGGATGGCGGACGACCTCGGGTTCGACCCCATGCCGTCCGACGACACGACGTGGGAGCAGTACTACGCGATCGCCGAGTGGTTCAACGACCGCACCGACGACGTGCGCTACGGCACCGGCCACCAGGCCAAGCAGCACGACGCCCTGATGTGCGACTTCTCCAACCTCCTCTGGGCCTGGGGCGGTGACTACTTCGACGACGGGGAGCGGGTGGGCCGGCTCGGCACCACCGACCCCGGGCCCTGCCGGCTGCGGTCGGACGCGGCCGTCGCCGGCGCGGAGTTCTACGAGCGGCTGCTGCGGATCGCCGACCCCGCGTCCCGCACCTGGGACTGGGACGGCGTCGGGGCCGGATTCCGCGCGGGCCGCTTCGCGATGTGCCCCAACTGGCACGAGTACGCGGCCGCCAACGAGGCCGCCATGCCCGGCAAGGTGGGCTACGCGCGGCTGCCGAAGGGACCGGCCCGCTCCGCCGGGATGTACGGCGGCACCGGGATCGCGGTCTCGAACATCGTCCCGGCACAACGGCGCCGGGCGGCCTGGCTGTTCCTCACCTGGGCCACGGCGCCCCGCACCCAGCGGGCGGGCCTGGCCAGCGAGGCCGGCGGCGGCACCCCGACCCGTACCTCGGTCTACGGCCACCCGCGGGTCGCCGCCGCCGAGCACCGGCCCTCCGCGATGCCCAACATGCTCTCCTCCCGAGCGGTGCGCACCACCTGGCGGCCGGAGAACATCGGGCTGCGCCCCAAGATCCCCATGTGGGGCGAGTGCGACACCGCCCTCTACACCGAGGTCTCCCGGATGCTCGCCGGGGACGCCTCACCGGCCGCGGCGATGCGCTCGGCCGCCGACCGGATCGACCGGATCGTCTCCCGAGGGTGGGTGGGCTGACATGGGTCTCTCCCTGAACTCCCCCGCCCGCACCGGCGGAACCCGTCCCACCGGCACCCGCCGCCTGCGGCTCCCCGGGTTCGCCGGACGGATGATGACGCCCGGGCTGCTGGTACTCGCCGCCGTGTCGATCCTGCCGTTCGTGGCCGTGGTGGCGATGAGCTTCTCCCGGGTGCACATCCTCGGCGGGCTGCGGCTGGAGGGGGTCGGCGCGGCCAACTGGGCGCGGCTGTTCACCGATCCGGACACCGCCTGGGCGTGGGGCCGCGCCCTCGGCTACTTCACCCTCACGGTGGGCGGCGAGATGGTGCTCGGCACCGCGCTCGCCATCTGCCTCTGGCGGCTGCGACGCGGCCGGAACGGGGTGCTCGGCCTGCTGCTGCTCCCCATGTTCGTGGCACCCGTCATCGTCGGACTGCTCGGCCGGTTCCTGACCGACTCCACGTTCGGGCTGGTCACCTGGCTGCTGCGGCTCGTCGGCTACCAGGGCGATGTGATGGCCGACCGGGCAACCGCGTTCGCCGCCGTGACCCTGCTGGACATCTGGGAGTGGACCCCGCTGGTGGCGATGATCGCCCTGGCCGGGCTCACCTCGGTGCCCGCCGCGGTGCTGGAGGCGGCGGCGCTCGACGGCGCGGGCCTGCTGCGCACGCTGCGCCACATCGTGCTGCCCGCCATCGCCCCGGTCCTGCTGGTCGCGCTGCTCATCCGGTCCATGGACGCGCTGCGCTACTTCGACATCATCTGGAACACCACCGGCGGCGGGCCCGCCGACGCCACCCGGACCGCGTCCGTGCAGCTCTACCAGACCGCGTTCCGCTTCTTCGACTTCGGCTACGCGGCCGTGGCGGGGCTGCTGATGCTGGCCGTGACCACCGTGGCCGCCCGCTGGTTCGTCCGTCTCCTCGACCGGAAGGGGCCGGCATGACCGCCTCCGCCACGGGACCGCTGGAGCGCGGCACCCGCACCTCACGCACCACCGTCCGGATCGTCGTCGCCGTCGCCCTGGTGTGGACGCTGGTCCCGCTGGGCTGGATGTTCCTGTCCTCGGTCAAGCCGACGGCCGCCGTCACCTCCGCCACCCCGGACGTGTGGTTCGCCCCGACCCTGGACAACTACCGGCAGTTGTTCAGCGGCGCCAACAACCTCTGGCCGTACCTGAACAACAGCCTGGTCGCGGCCGGTACGTCCGCACTGCTGGCCACCGCCCTCGGGGCGCTCGGCGGCTACGGGCTGTCCCGCACCCGGATGCGCGGCAAGCACCATCTGTCGTTCTGGATCATCTCGACCCGGATGGCACCGGCCGCGGTCGTGGTGCTGCCGCTCTTCCTGATCTTCCGGTACGCCGGGCTGATCGACACCCTGCCCGGCCTGGTGCTGGCGTATCTGAGCTTCGATCTGCCCTTCGCCATCTGGCTGTTGCACGCGTTCTTCGCCCAGGTCCCGCCCGCGCTGGAGGAGTCCGCGCAGGTCGCGGGCTGCACCCCGTGGCAGGCGTTCCGGCATGTGATCCTGCCGCTGACCCGGCCCGGACTGGTCACCACGTTCGTGCTGTGCCTGGTCTTCTCCTGGAACGACTACGCCTTCGCGCTGGTGCTCAGCGGACCGCACACCCAGACGCTGCCCCTCGCCGCCGGACAGCTGGTCACCCAGACCGGCATCGACTGGGGGCAGCTGACCGCCATCGGAACCGTCGTGGTGGTCCCGATGATGCTCGTCGGCCTCGCCGTACGCCGGTGGCTCGTCACCGGCCTGACCATGGGAGCTGTGACCGGAGAATGAGCACCCGACCGAAGAACGCCCCGCCCCCGGACCTCCCCGACGGCATGCGGGCCGCGGTCCTCCGGGCGCCGCGCGAGCTGGTGGTGGAGGAGCGCCCGGTGCCGCGCCCCGGACCGGGCCAGGTCCTGGTGCGGGTGGAGGCGGTCGGCATCTGCGGCTCCGACGTGCACTACTACGAGCAGGGCCGGATCGGGGACTTCGTGGTCCGCGCCCCGCTGGTGCTGGGCCACGAGCCGAGCGGGACGGTGGTCGCGCTCGGCCCCGGCGCCGCCCGCCACCGGCCCGGACAGCTGGTGTCGATCGAGCCCGGCGTGCCGTGCGGGGGCTGCCGGCAGTGCCGCCACGGCCGCTACAACCTCTGCCCCGAGGTGTCCTTCTACGCGACGCCGCCGGTCGACGGGGCGCTGTGCGAGTACGTCGCCGTCGACGAGGACTTCGCCCACCCCGTCCCCGCCGGGCTCGGCGCCGACGCGGCCGCGCTGCTGGAGCCGCTGTCCGTCGGGGTGTGGGCCTGCCGCAAGGGCCGGGTCACCGCCGGATCGCGGGTACTGGTCACCGGCGCCGGGCCGATCGGCCTGGTCGCGGCCCAGACGGCGCGCGCCTTCGGCGCCACCGAGGTGGTGGTCACCGACATCGCACCGCACCGGCTGGATCTGGCACGGGAGTTGGGGGCCACCGGCACCGTGGACGTCCGGGGCACCCGGCTCGCCGACACCGGCTACGAACCGGACGTGCTGCTGGAGTGCTCCGGAGTGCCCGCCGTCGCCGACGAGGGCATCCGCGCCGTCGGCCGGGCCGGGCGGGCGGTGCTGGTCGGCATGGGCGGTGACGCGATCCCGCTGCCGCTGGCCCATGTGCAAAACTTCGAGATCGAGGTCACGGGCACCTTCCGGTACGCCAACACCTGGCCGACGGCGATCGCGCTGGCCGCCTCCGGCGAGGTGCGGCTCGACCGGCTGGCGACCCACCGGTACGGCCTGGAGGAGGCCGAGCGGGCACTCACCGCCGGCGCCCGCGACCGCACCGCGATCAAGGCCCTGGTCTGTCCGCAGCCGGGCTGACCGCCAGGAGTCACGAGGAGGGGAGGGGCCCGTTGCCCGCCAAGGCACGGCTGTCGCAGGCCGCCGTCGAGGAGCGGCGGCAGGCCGTCCTGCGCCATGTGGTCGACGAGGGCGAGGCCCGCATCGACGACCTCGCCGGACGCTTCGACGTCAGCCTGATGACGATGCACCGCGACCTCGACGATCTGGCCGGACGGGATCTGCTCCGCAAGGAGCGCGGCCGGGCCGTCGCGTTCCCCGCACTCACCATGGAGACCGCCACCCGGTTCCGGGAGGGCGCGGGCCTGGCCGCCAAGAACGCGCTGTGCGCCGCCGCGGCCGGCCGCATCGCGCCGGGCAGCACGGTGCTGATGGACGACTCCACCACGCTCTATCCGCTGGCCGACACCCTGGCCCGGCTCGACCGGCTCACCGTGATCACCAACTCGGTCGGGGTGGCCCAGCGGGTGGGGTCCGCGCCGGGCATCGAGGTCACCCTGCTCGGCGGCCGCTACAACGGCGAGTTCAACTCCTGCACCGGGCCGGACGTCACCCGCGCCCTCTCCCGCATCCGCGCCGATGTGGCCCTGATGTCGGCCACGGCCGTGCGGGAGGGCCGGCTCTTCCACCCGCTGCGGGAGTACGTCGAGGTCAAGGAGGCGATGCTGGCCTCCGCGGACGGGGCGCTGCTCCTGGTCGACCACTCGAAGTTCGGCAAGACGGCGACCCACGAGTACGGCACCGCCGCCGCGTACCGGGCGGTCATCACCGACACCGGCACCCCGGACCAGGAGGTCGCGGCGCTCCGGGAGTTCGGCGTCCCGGTGGAGACCGTGGAGCCGGCGGACGCGGGCTGACCGGCCGTTCCGCCGCCGCGGCCGGGATGCGGTCCCGCGCCGGTCCCCGCCCGCCCGGTACGGCGCGGCTTCGCAGGCGGACCGTACGGCAGCGGACCGCCGGGCCCGCCACCAGGAACGGCAGAGGCTGCCCGGCGGTGCCCGCGAAGGACGGTCCGGCCCGCACCCCCACGAGGAGCGGGGCAGGTCAGGGCGTCCCCGGGACGATGCCGGTGCTGATGGCCCCCGGGTCCCAGTGGGTGTTCCCGGGGACGTGGCAGTGGCCGAAGTGCCCGCCCTGCCCCTGCCAGACGGCACGCGGGCGGGGCATCGGGGAGGTCTCGGTGGGCACCGGTTCACCGGCGGGCCAGCTGTCCGGGATGCCGTGCGCCCGCATCGCGGCGAGCAGCTTCCGGAAGTTCGGCTTCGAGGCCGGGTCGAAGTTGTCGGTGAAGGGCTCCGCGGCGTGGCCGAGCACCTCGACCTGGACGCACACCAGCCCTTCGCGGTTGGTACGGCGCGTGCCGTCGTTCCGCAGCGCCCGCGCGCTCAGACTCATCGGGCCGAACTGGCCGACCTTGTCCGTCATCGGGTCGTAGATGACCTGCGGCTCGGAGGCCACGCTGATCAGGAAGTTGGCCATCGAGGTGAAGAAGTTGGCGCCGGCCGGCGACTCGGTGGTGTGCCAGACCGCGCGGGGCGGGTTCTCCGGGTGGTCCATGGCGCCGCCGATGGCCTGGCCGCCGAACCGGACCGCGCCCTCCACGTAGTCGGGCCCGGTGGCCGCGCGGGGCGCCGGGTACGCGCCCTCTTCCGCATCCGTGCGCTCCCGGTGGGTGGTCCGCTCGGCCCCCGCCTGCCGCCCTGCCCCGGAGCCCCGGGAGGCGGCGGGCGGGTCGACCGGGACGTACCAGTCGAGGTTGCCGTCGTCGCGCAGCACGAACATCACGCCGGGCTGCTCGGGGTGGTCCCGGACGTGCCGCGGGGCGCCCGCGAGCTCGGCGTGGGCGCGGACCGCGTCGACGTGGTCCGCGTCGACGGTGCCGCAGTAGGTGACGGTCCGGTCCGCGTGGACGACGGCCGCGTGGAACGTGGTCATGAACGGGTCCCATCGGTACAGGGCCAACCGGAGGCGAGAAGCGGGGGTCCATGTAGTCGTCACCGCCGGTGCCCGGTGGCAACCCGGAGCGGACCCGACACCGCCCGTTCGGGCGAGCGGCCCGGCGGCGCACGGGCGCCCGCGCGGTGGCCCGACCGGCGGCCACGGGGCGCATATCACAGTGCACGATGCGCACGATTGTCCGACCGTGCCCCTACTCTGGATACATGTCCGACTCACCGAGCCCTGGTTCCGTGCTGCCTTCTGCCGCCGAGGCGAACGCCGCGATCCGCGCGTTCCTCGCTCAGCGCTCGGGCCGTCCGCTGTGGCCCGAGGAGCGCGAGCGGTACGAGCGGCTGCGCGCCGAGTGGAACGCCGCGGTGCGGCGCGAGATCGAGCGGGCCGCCTGACGGCCGCCCGCCGGGCCCCGGGCGCTGTTCCGGGGCCTGCCGCCGGGCCCGCGGCCTCCGCCGTACCGGCCCCGCGGCCCGTTGTCCACAGGGCGCCGGAGCACCCGGGCCGCCCTCCTAGACTGAACCGATGACCAGCCCCGAGCACCGTCCCGAGATGAGCGACGCGACCCAGGTACTGCAGCGCGTCTTCGGCTACGACTCGTTCCGGGGAGGGCAGCAGGAGATCATCGAGCATGTCGCCGCCGGCGGCGACGCCCTCGTGCTCATGCCGACCGGCGGCGGCAAGTCGCTCTGCTACCAGATCCCCGCCCTCGTCCGGGACGGCGTGGGCGTGGTCGTCTCCCCGCTGATCGCGCTCATGCAGGACCAGGTCGACGCGCTGCGGGCACTCGGCGTGCGGGCGGGGTTCCTCAACTCCACGCAGGACCTGGAGGAACGGCGGCTGGTCGAGGCCGAGTTCCTCGCCGGCGAGCTGGACCTGCTCTATCTCGCGCCGGAGCGGCTGCGGGTGGAGTCCACCCTGCGGCTGCTCGACCGCGGCCGGATCTCGCTGTTCGCGATCGACGAGGCGCACTGCGTGGCGCAGTGGGGGCACGACTTCCGGCCCGACTACCTGGCCCTGTCCGCGCTGCACGAGCGCTGGCCCACGGTGCCCCGGATCGCACTGACGGCGACCGCCACCGAGGCCACCCACACGGAGATCACCTCCCGGCTCGGCCTCCAGGACGCCCGGCACTTCGTGGCGAGCTTCGACCGGCCCAACATCCAGTACCGCATCGTGCCCAAGGACGAGCCGAAGCGGCAGCTGCTGGCGCTGCTGCGCACCGAGCACCCGGGCGACGCCGGCATCGTCTACTGCCTGTCCCGGTCCTCGGTGGAGAAGACCGCGGAGTTCCTGGTGAAGAACGGCATCGAGGCCCTGCCATACCACGCCGGGCTCGACGCGCGGACCCGCGCCGAGAACCAGGCGCGCTTCCTGCGGGAGGACGGTGTGGTCGTGGTCGCGACCATCGCGTTCGGCATGGGCATCGACAAGCCGGACGTGCGGTTCGTCGCCCACCTCGACCTGCCCAAGTCCGTCGAGGGCTACTACCAGGAGACCGGCCGGGCCGGGCGGGACGGCCTGCCGTCCACGGCCTGGCTGGCGTACGGCCTGCAGGACGTGGTGCAGCAGCGGAGGATGATCGACACCTCCGAGGGCGACGCGGCCCACCGCCGCCGGCTCGCGGACCACCTGGACGCCATGCTGGCGCTCTGCGAGACCGTCGAGTGCCGCCGGATCCGGCTGCTCGACTACTTCGGCGAGAAGAGCCAGGCCTGCGGCAACTGCGACACCTGTCTGACCCCGCCGACGACCTGGGACGGCACGGTCCCGGCGCAGAAGCTGCTGTCCACGGTGGTCCGGCTGGACCGCGAGCGGCGGGGGCAGAAGTTCGGCTCGGGCCAGATCATCGACATCCTGCTGGGCAAGAAGACCGCCAAGGTCATCCAGCACGACCACGACTCGCTGAAGACCTTCGGCATCGGCGCCGACCTCGGCACCGCGGAATGGCGCGCGGTGGTGCGCCAGTTGCTGGCCCAGGGGCTGCTCACGGTGGAGGGCGAGTACAACACCCTGGTGCTCACCGAGGCCAGCGCCGAGGTGCTGGGCGGCCGGCGGGAGGTGCCGATGCGGCGCGACCCGGAACGGGCCCCGCGGGCGGCCAAGTCCGGTACGTCCTCCTCCCGGCGGGCGGCGCCGGTCGATCTGCCGGAGGAGGCCGTGCCGGTCTTCGAGCTGCTGCGCGCCTGGCGGGCGGCGACCGCGAAGGAGCAGGGCGTTCCGGCGTATGTGATCTTCCACGACGCCACGCTGCGCGAGATCGCGACCGCGCTGCCCACGACGCTCGCGGAGCTCGGGGGGATCAGCGGTGTCGGCGACAACAAGCTGGCCAAGTACGGGCAGCAGGTCCTCGACGCCCTGGCCGGCGACGGGGGCGAGGCCCCGGTGGGCGCCGGACCGGACCCGGACACCCTGCCCGGGGCACCGGACGGCACACCGGGCGGGGAGGGGTGAGGACCGGCACCGGGCGCCCGTGACTACTCCCGGCAGGTGACCTTCATCTGGGCCGCCGCGTGATGGGCATAGGTGGTGCCGTAGTCGTTCCAGTTCTGGCCGCGGTCGACCAGTTCGACGCCCAGCCGGCCGTCCTTCACCTCGTAGGTGCCGGCATCGACGTGGTGTCCGCGGTTGAGGGTCTGGTCGATCAGGAAGCTGTCGTACGCGGAGTCCGGTTCGCCTGGGTCGGCGAGCACGTTGTACAGCGTGGGGTCGCCCGCCACATCGCGGCCGTCGGCGCTGGTGGGGATGTACACCTCGATCGCGCAGGCGTCGGAGTCCTCGCCCACCGTCCACCACCACAGTGCCCGGCTGCCGCTGTCCTCGGTCGAACTGCCCGACATGGGAACCGCGGAGAACGAGCCGTCGCACGCCCCGCCCTCGTAGCCACCCGAGCTGACGGTGTACCAGCCCTCAATGCCGTCGACGTGCCGGCCGTACTCGGCGTAGCCGCCGCCCTCGGGCGCGGTGCAGCCGTGGCCGGCCCAGGCGGAGTAGGTGACCGGGTCCTTCTCCCCCGGCTCCCCCGGTGACTCATGGCCGGCGTCCGTCGCCGAGGGCCCGGACTCCTCCGTGTCCGACGGCTCCTCGTCCCCCGACTCGTCCCCCGCCCCGTCCCCCGGTTCGCCCGGCGGCTCGTCCGAGGGACCGGAGGACGGCAGGATCAGCGTCGGCTTCGGCGGTTCGCGCAGATCCGGATCGGCGGCCGAGGCGGTGCGCGGCTCGGCGGAACCGGCGAAGAGCGTCGAGGACACCACCAGCGCGGTCAGTCCGACGACCCCGGCGAACGTGAGCACGGCACCCGCCCCGAGGCCCGCCCGGCGCCCCGCTGACAGCGTTGTCCACCGTCCGCGGAGCGTCTCGCGGACGATCCAGGGGTCCGGATTCCGCCACCCGCCCGCCGCATGGCGCCGCGGCCGCACATAGCGGCACGCACAGGGCTTTCCCGACAACGTGTCCTCATGTCCGCCGCATTGCTCACACGCCATCGTTTCAGGTCCCCGGGATGCTACTGGTCGTTAATGCGGACCCACTATGCATGAGGCATGTGCCCGGAGACAGGGGTGCGGCGCATCGAATTCCGATCGTCCGGTCAGCCCCCTTCCATCACGGTCCTCAGGTCTTTGTCCAGTTCTTTGGCCAGGTCCTTCTCGTCCCCGCCGTTCTCCAGCCGGCCGTGCACCAGGGTCTGCACCAGCTCGGTGAAGGCCGCGTAGTACGGGGTCACCGGCCGCGGCCGGGCGCGGCCGAGTGCCTTCCGCAACGCTTCGGTCCAGGGCGGGAGTTTCCGGCTCCCGGCCTCCTCACCGCCGGCCTCCGGGCCCGCGCTCGCCTCCCCGTCGGCGCCACCGGTACGGTCCCCACTGCTCCCGGCACCCCCGTCCGCACCGGAGGCCGACCCCTCCTCCCCGGACCTCGCCTCCTCCCCGGACGTGGCCTCCTCCCCGGACGTCGCCTCGCCGCCGCTCGCCCCGCCGCCCCCGGACAGCGAACAGCGCGGGCCGGCCGCCTCGTAGGTCGCCTTCAGCACCGGGGCGAAACCGGCCTCCAGCAGGCAGCGCTGCTGCGCCGGCCGCACCAGGAAGTCCAGCAGCCGGCGGGCGTCCTCCGGGTGGGCACTGTCCCGGGTGACGGCGAGGTTCTGACCGCCGAGCACCGACGCCCCGTTGGCTCCCCGGCCCGGCAGCGGCACGACGCCGAACTTCCCCGCGACCTTCGACCCCTTCGCCGCCAGCACGTTGTACACGTACGGCCAGTTGCGCATGAAGGGGACCTTCTCGTCGCGGAACATCTCCAGGCTGTCGCGCTCGTCGGCGGTACTGGTCTCCGGCGGCATCAGGCCGTGGAACCGCTGGAAGAGATCGGTCAGCCCCGCCTGGGTGTCCAGGCTGGCCGCCACCACCTTGCCCGTGGTGTCGACGAGTTCGCCGTCGGTGGCCCAGACGGCCTCCTGGGCGTTCACGGTCAGCCCCTCGTAGGAGTCGAGCTGGGTCGCGTAGCCGTACGGGAAGGTCTGCTTCACCTGCCGGGGGTCCTTGGCGTTGCCCGCGGCGGTGTCCAGCTCGCCCCAGGTGGCGGGCGGCCGCCAGGTCGGGTCCTTCCAGATGTCCTTGCGGTAGTAGAGCAGCGCGGCGTCGGTGTTGAACGGCACCGCCCAGACCCGGTCCCGGAAGCGGGCGGTGTCCGCCACCTGCCCCCACATGCCGTGCAGCGGGTCGCCGTCGAGCGGGCGGATCAGGTCGCCCGCGGCGAACTCGGCGGTCCAGGGCACGTCCAGGTTGACCACGTCGTAGTCCGCGCCGCCGGACTGGAGGGCGGCCACCAGCTGGCTGCGGGCGTCGTCCGCCGCGGCCGGCAGCCGGACGATCTCCACCCGGACGTCCGGCTGGGACCGGTCCCAGGCCTCGATCAGCCGCTGCCGCACGGGGCCCTGCGAGACGTCGGAGGCGGTCGCCACCCGCAGCACCCGCTCCTCCCCCGGCGACGGTTTCGGGTCCGGTGCCGCCCGGTCCCCGCCGTCGCAGCCGGCGCACAGCGCCAGCAGCACCGCCCCCGCCAGCGCGGCGCCACGGCTACGGCTACGGCTACGGCTACGGCTACGGCCCATCGTCGCTCGCCCCTCCCTGCACCTGGTTGGCCACCTGCTCGGCCAGTGCCTCGGCGGCCTTCTCCGGCCGGCCGGCGTAACAGCCCGCCGAGGCCGGGTTCTCGAACCGGCGGATCCCGGCGGTGCAGCCGTCCAGCCGGACCGACAGCACCAGCACGCCCGTGCTGCCGTCGCGCCCCTGCTCCCGGCCCAGGGCCTGGGCCGCCGCCCCGCCGCTGTCGCCCAGCGGCCGGTCGTCCCCGTCGGTGATGAGCACGATCAGCGGCCGCCGGTCCCCGCGGGTGTCCCGCAACGCCCGCTCCAGCACTTCGTGGACCGCCGCCCCCTTGGTGACCAGCCGTTTCCTCGGCGACGACGCGAGCCAGGCCAGGGCCTTTGCCCGGGAGTCCCCCGGGGTGCCGCGCGGGACCTCGGTACGGGCCCGGTCCGGATGCCGCGCCGACCCCGGATAGGTCCGGATCCCGTAACTGTCGCGCGGGCCCAGACGTTGCAGGGAGCCGCGCAGTGCGGCGTCGGCCATCGCCAGCTTGTCGCCCTCGGCCATCGACCACGAGACGTCGACGAGGAAGAGGACCTGGCCCGGTTCGCGGGTCTGGGTGTACTCCTCGACGACGGTGTCCGCGGTGCGCCCGTCGGCGGTGCCGGTGACCACCGGCACGTCGGCCAGTACCCCGCTGATCTCCGGGTCCTTCCAGGCGTCGCCGCGCGGCGGGGCGGGGCGGCCGTCGGCGCGGGTGCCGCGGACCAGTCCGCGCAGGAACCGGCCGCTGCCCGTGCCCGTGAGCCAGGTGCGGAAGTTCCGGACGGCGGCCGTGCGCCGGTCCGCGTCCCGGGCGCCCTTCCAGCGGACCTCGGCCACCGGCAGGTCGAGGGCGGGCACCCCCGCCGGGTAGTAGGCGACCAGCCGGGACTGCTCGTCGGCGGGCCGGCTGTTGTCGCACGCCGAACCCGGGCGGCTGCCGAGGTTGAAGTCGGCGACCGCCTTCTCCGAGACCAGGGCGGCGGCCTTGCCCAGCCGGGGTTCGCCGGGCCCCGGATCGTCGAGGTCGCACAACAGGCCGTCGGCGTCCGACGCGGGGGCCGTCCGCTGCCGCAGCCGCCGCTCCACGCCCTCGGCGTCGCGGTCCGCGCCGCCGGTGAGCCGCCCGTCGCGCGCCTCGTACAGGCCGACGGTGTGCTGGAGGGCGGTGCCGGAGGTGTCCGGGTCGGGGCGGAGCAGCGGCATACCGGGGGCGACCTCGGCCATGGCGTCGAGCAGGTCGTCCCAGCTGCTGCCCGTCCGGTGCACACCCGCTTCCGTCAGCTTCTTCTCCAGCGCCGCCGGTACCGCGAGGACCAGCGGGGAGTACCCGGCCGGGCCCAGCGGCACCACCCGCGCGGGGCCGTGGTTCCGGGCGATCTGCCGCTGGATGCGGGCGAGTTCGGTGCTCGACCCGGAGACGACGAGGTCCGGCTGCGGGCCGACGTCCTGCAACGGGTCGGCGCACAGGGCGGCCTCCGCGTTCCCCTCGGCTTCGTCCGCGCCGGCGCTCTGCGGTGCCGGGGAGGCGGACGGGCAGGGTCCGCCGGAGACGGCCGGGGCCGGTGCCCCGGTTTCCGCGTCCCCGCGCTTCCCGGCCCAGGCGCCGGTCGCCCCGAAGGCGTCGACGGTCTCGCCCGTCCCGGCCTCGTAGACGGTGATGTTCGTCCGGCGGCAGTCACCCCGGGCGCCGTCGTCCGGGCCGAGCGGCACCCGGTTGGCGGGGCTGCGCAGATAGGCGGCGACGGCGTGCCCCACCGCGGCGCGGGTCTCCGGACCGGCCATCAGCCGCAGTTCCAGGGGCGGCAGGCAGCCTGCGGCGCCGTGCCCCGGCCCCGACCCCGGCCAGGCCAGGTACACCCCGGTCCCGACGGTCAGCAGCAGGGCCAGCGCCCCCGCGACCGCGGCCCGCCGCCCTTCACCCAGCCACCGGAGCAGCCGCGGCCGGCCGGGCTCGTCCCCGCCGTGGGGCTCCGTAGCGGGAGCGGGAGGCCACGGCGGTGGCGTGGGCAGCTCCGGGGGCAGCCTGCCGGGCGGCGCAAGGTGCGGGACGAAGCGGGAGATGACGATGTCGGGGCCGACACCGCTGCTGCCGCCCTTGGGCCCCCAGCCGTCGCCGAAGTTCACCGGCCAGTCCTTGGTCGCGCGGTACAGCCGGTCGTACAGCCCCTGCATCGTCAGTGCGCGGCTGTCCCGCCCGGTCTCCTCCATCGCCCGGATGACGGCGTCGGTGAAGCGGCTGCGCGGATCGCCGTCCCCCGCGTCCACCCCCTCCGAGGGCTGAGTCCTGGTGGGCAGCGAGGAGGCCAGGGTGTAGTGCCCGCTCTGCCCGACCGCCCGGCCGTCGATGGCCACCCCGGAGTTGCAGCAGTCGAGGATGAACACCGCGTGCCGGAAGTGCATCCGGTCCAGCGTCTTGAGCACGTGGGACCAGGCCACCGCGGTGCCCACCAGGTTGACGTCGAGGTCGGCGTCCTTCGTCATCAGATAGAGCTGGTTGTCGAACGGGTCGCGGTAGCCGTGCCCGGCGAAGTAGACGAAGAGCAGATCGGTGGTGTCCTCCGCGACCCGCTTCAGCTCCCGCAGCCACTTGCCCTGGCTGGGTGAGGTGAGGACCGTGATCGCGTCCTCCGGCAGGATCCCGCGGGTCCCGTCCGGCAGCTCCGTCTCGGCCAGCGCGGACGCCAGGTCCCGCAGATTGCGGTGGACGTAGTCCAGCGGCTCGAATCCACCGTCCGCCACGTGGGGCACCCCGACGAGGAATGCCCGCGAGCCCTTACGGTCGGGGACGTGCGCGGTCACGGCTCACGCACCACCGGTCGTACCGGACTCCAGCTCCGCGCCGACCCGCGCCACGACCTCGGGGATCCGGTCGGCGGTGAGGTCGTCCTCGGTGATCCGCACCGGCGGGCGGCCCGCCACCCGTACCGTCACCACGGTCCGGTTGCCGTGGCTCAGCCGCACCCGGCTGCGCAGCCAGCCCATCAGGGCGCCGACCATCGCCCGCACCGGCTCGTCCAGGGTCGACACCGCGGCATGCGCCGCCAGCGCGACCATCAGGTCCTCCAGCGCGCCCGCCCGGCCGGGCGCCGACTCCGACTTGAATCTCCAGTGCTGGGCGAAGGACTCGTCGTCCTTCAGCCAGCCGGCGATGCCCTGCAGCTCTCTGCCCGGGTCCGCACTGCCCTCGACACTGATCCGGATGTCCACTCCGCCGCCCCGTCTCCCCCGCGCCCCACCGGACGCACACTGTCCGTTGCCACTGCCTGACGCTCCGCCAAGTCTGTTGGTTCCGGGACCGGATGGCCAGTGCCGCAGGCAGAAGCCACGGAACCGGGAGTGCGCGGCCGGGCGACGGGGCGTACGGGGGCGGGGAGAGGCGCCCGGGGCGGGGACGGCGCGGGGCCGTGTACGGGCGGCACCCGCGTACGACGGGGCGAGGCGCCGGGCCGCGCTCCCTACGGACCGGTCGGCCGGAGCACGGACCGCTCAGCCGCGCGGGCGTGCGGGCGTGCGGGCGTGCGGGCGTGCGGGCGTGCGGGCGTGCGGGCGTGCGGGCGGAGGCTTCAGCCCACGTCCGGGCAGGGCGTCCCGCGCGGCAACTGGTAGGGCGAGGCGATCCGGTAGGTGCCGGCGCGCGGCGCGTGGAGCTCGGTCCACTCGTCCTCCGGCGCCCCGCCCGGGGCCGGCCGGACCGTGCTGGTGAGGCAGCCGTGCAGGTTCGCGAAGCCCCGGCCGTCCGCGTCCGGTTCCGGCGGCTCGACCCGGTTTCCCTCCCGGTCGACCAGCCCCAGCCAGGGCGAGTACGGGATCCGGATGAGGACCGGGCCCGCGGAGCGGACGGTGACGGTCAGCTCTCCGGCGTCGGAGTGCCGGACCACGGCGGGCGGGTCGGCCAGCGGTGTCGGGTCCGCCACCCGGTAGAGCTTCCAGTTGCGGTCCGACCAGACCTCGGTCAGATAGGGCAGGCCGGCCCCGACGAGCTTCGCCTCGTCCTGTCCCGCGAAGTCCGGCTCGTCGTGCGACAGCACCACGTACCGCACGGCCCAGCGCTTCAGCCAGGCCCGGTAGCTGTCCCGGGTGAGCGTGCCCTCCTCGTAGAAGAGCGGGTTGCGCTCCCGGTCCGCCTGCCGGTTCCAGCCGCGGGCCAGGTTGACGTACGGGGCGAGCGCGGACGCCTCGCGGTGGCTGCGGGCGGGGACCACCTCGACCCGGCCGCGGTCGGCGTCGGACCGGTCCAGCCGGTCGATCAGCGGTGCGACCTCCCGCGCCCAGGACGCGGCCGGCCTGGTGTTGACGACGTCGCTGACGGTCTTGACGGTCTGCCAGACCGTCACCCCGACGACGGCGACGCAGAGCGCGATCCAGCGGCGGGAGCGGTGCGGGGTCCGGGGCATCGCCGCCAGGAACACCACCCCCGCGAAGATCAGCGCGAGGCGGGTGACATTGCTGCCGATCTGCGAGTCGACGATCCAGCTGAGCAGTATCCCCAGCGCGTACACGGCCGAACAGAGCCGCACCGTCCGCCAGCCCGCGGGGACCAGCAGCACCCCGAGGACGGCGAAGGCTAGCGGCAGCACCACGCTGCCGAAGGTCATCGGCTGGGTCCCGGAGAACGGGAACAGCAGCGCGGACACGCCGACGACCAGCGTCGGGGTCACGCCGAGCGCGTAGGCGGCGGCGCGGCGCCGGTCCAGGAACAGGGCGGCGGCCACCATCCCGAGGAAGAGCCCCGCCACCGGACTGGCCGCGGTCGCCAGCGCCGCCAGCACGGCGGCCGCACCGGCCCGGGTGTACAGCTGCGCACGGGAGCGCCAGGTCCGCGGCCAGGAGAAGACCACGGCGACCGCGCCCAGGGCGAACATCAGACCGAGGCCGAACGTCACCCGGCCCGATATGGCGTTGCACACCAGGGCGAACGCGCCGGCGAGGGCGGTGGGCAGGGGGTGCTTCACCGCGCCGCAGCGGGTGAGGATCAGCGCCAGCAGCCCGCAGGAGAGGGTCCCGGCGATCATCATCGTGGTGCGCACGCCGAGCACATGCATCAGGTACGGCGAGATCACGCTGTACGAGACCGGGTGCATCCCGCCGTACCAGGCCAGGTTGTAGGCCGAGTCGGGGTGCCGTCCGGCGAACTCCGCCCAGGCGTCCTGGGCGGCGAGGTCGCCGCCGCTGTTGGCGAACAGCAGCAGCCAGGCGATGTGCAGGAGCGTGCCGGCGAGCAGGGTGAGGACGACGGTGCGCGGGAAGAGGCGGCGCAGCAGGGCGCCGCGGGGTGCTGGGCGCGGTGTTCCGGCCGGCCGTCCGGCGGGCTCCGGTGCGCCGTCCGGTCCGGGGCGGCTCCCCCGGACCGACGGCTCGTCGTGGCCGCGCGGCAACTCCCGTCCGCCCGGTGCGTCCTCGGTCCGGGGGCCGTCCTCGGTCGGGGAGCCGTCCACGGTTCTGGATCCGTTGTCGGTCCGAGGTCCGTCCGCGGCCGGCCCGGCGGCCGGGCTCCCGTCGTGGTGTGCGCCCTCGGTGCGGTCGGCGCCCGGTGCGGCGTCCTCCCCCCGGCGCATGCCGGGCACGGCTATCCGCCCCTTCACGGAGCCGTCGTCCTCGGCCCGTGAGGGCTGCGCGGTCGTCACTGAGACTCTCCCCGTCTTCCCGGCGTCCCGCCCCCGCGATCACGCCACCCGGCTCGGGCGCGGTGCTCCCGGCTGGTCGGGCGGGGACCACACACGGATCGGCGATCGTGACGCTAACACGCGGCACCCGCCGTGCCGGGGACGGCACGGCGTCAGGCGCGCGCTCGGCAGCGGGCGCCCGACGCTCCGAGGGACGCCGTCAGGGACGGGGAGGTTGCTCTCAGGTCCCGGGCTTCCGGCCGTAGACGAAGACGTCGTCGCCCTTCTTCAGCAGGCTCCAGTACTTCTTGGCCTCGCCCTTGCGCATGTTCACGCAGCCGTGGGAGCCCGGCGGGGACCAGACGCTGCCGCTGATCGAGTGGAACGCCTGGCCGCCGTCGAAGAACTGGCTGTACGGCATGGCCACGTTGTAGAGCGTCGACCAGTGGTTGATGTTGCGGTGGTAGATCTTCTTCGCGCCGGTCCGGGTCTCGTACCCGTTGCGCCCGGTGCGCACCGGCACCGGGCCGTACTTCAGCTTCCGGCCGTCCTGGATCCAGCTGAGCTGCCGGGTCAGGTCGACACAGGCGATGCGGCCCTTGTCGGTGGGGCACTTCCCGGCGGCGTTCGGGTTGCTGCCCGCGGCCTTCTGCTTGTTCATCAGGTCCATCACGCCCCAGGTCACGGGCCCGGCGTAGCCGATGTTCGGGTAGATGCCGTGCTTCGTCTGGAAGCTCCGTATCGCGGCGCAGTCCGCGGACGACTGCCGGCCGTCCACCGGGCGCCCGAGGAACTTCTCCACCTGCTTCTGGTGCGGACCGGCCTGCGTCGAACACGCCGCCGCCTGCGCCGGCGCACTGCCGAGGCCCACCGCCAGCGGCACGACCATGCCCGCCACACCGAGCGCCGCCCCCACACGACGCCGCACCGCTCCCACTGCTGATCTCATGTCGACCCTCCCCGGGTGAAGTCCTGACTGCTGAGTTGGACAACGCAGGGCGCCCGCCGGTTGCGGTGGACCGTGTCGCAGAAACGTCACAACGCCCCGGCGCCCGCTCGCGGGGAACGGCCGCCGGGGCCCGAACGGTCACCGGGGCCCGGAACGGCCGCCGGGGCCGGCGCCTTGCACGGCGCCGGCCCCGGCGGGGTGGGACGGATCGGCTGATATGGATCAGCCGGTACGGATTCAGGTGATGCGGGTCAGCTTGCTCCCGAAGCCCGGCTCCGCCAGGTCGTCCTGGAGCGCGATCGGCACCTTCACCTGGCCGAGCCCGCTGCCCACGGTCATCGTGCCGACCTCGGTACCGGCCTTCGCGGTGTGCGGAACGACCTTGCCGTTGTCCGTGAGTTCGATGTCCACGGTCAGCCCGGCCCAGCCGACGGCCGTGACGTCCTTGGTCGCGACGACGGGGGTGGTGCCCCCGAGACCGTCGTCGACCTGGCCGACGACATCGCCCTTCTTGACCACCTTGCGGGTCGTCAGGGTGTCGCCCGCGGCGGTGATCAGGGCCTTACTCGCGTCGACGGCGCCGGTCAGGATGGAGTTGTCCGTCGGGGACGGGGGCTGGTTCAGCACGGCGCCGATGATCAGCTGGTTGGTGCCGCCGACCTGCTTCCGCGCCGCGAACAGCAGGTTGCCCTGTGCGGCGGTGCTGGTGCCCGTCTTGATACCGACACCGCTGAACGGGACCAGCCGGTTCCAGTTGTCCTGCTTCTTGCCGTTGCGGTCCACGTAGGACGGCTTGCCGACGACCTCCCGGAAGACCGGGTCCTGCATCGCCTTCCGGCCCAGCTTGACCTGGTCCTCGGCGGTGCTGACGGTGGTGGCCTGGAGACCGCTCGGGTCGGTGTACGTGGTGTTCTTCATGCCGAGGTCCTTGGCGGCCGCGTTCATCTTCTTGACGAACGCCTGCTCGGAACCGGCGTCCCAGCGGGCCAGCAGCCGCGCCACGTTGTTCGCGGACGCGATCATGATGGCGTTGAGCGCCTCGTACTCGGTGAGCTTCTCGCCCTTCTTGGTGTCCACCACGGACTCGTTCTGGGCGCTGAGCCCCGCGTCGTCCTCGGCCTTCTGGTCGACCGGGATACGGGCTCCCTGCTTGCCCGGCTTGAGCGGGTGCTCCTTGAGGATGACGTAGGCCGTCATCGTCTTGGCCACGCTCGCGATCGGCACCGGCTTCTGCTCGCCGAACGTGCCGAAGCTGCCCAGCCCGTCGATCCCCACGGCCGCCTGGCCCTTGGCGGGCCAGGGCATCGTCGGCTTCTTGCCGTCGAAGGCGTAGCTCTCCTGCGCGGTGAGGTCGAGCGTCGGCTCCGGCAGCGGCCGCAGCGCCTGCACGGTGGCGAAGACGACCGCGAGCAGGATGGCCAGCGGCGTCCAGATCTTGAACCGCCGGACGATGGTGCGCACCGGGGTCTCCGGCGGCGGCGGGGTGTTCGTCAGCTGCGCGAGCAGGTCTATCGGCGCGGGCTCGCCCGGCGCCGGCTCGGGCGGCAGCGGCTGCTGCTTGGTCCGCTCGGCCTCGGACAGCGAGGGCGACGCGGCGGACTGCGCGGGCACGGCGGGCTCGTCGGCGGTCTTCACCGCCGACTTCGGCTTGCGCGGGGCCGTGTCGGAGTCCTTGAGGGGGACGAAGCGGCTGGTCCGCTCCGAGTCCGACTCGGGCTTGGCGCCCGGCTTCAGCGCCTTGAACGCCGTCGTCGGCTGATCGACGCCCTTCTTCTCCGCGGGCTCCGCGTCCGGCTTCGCACCGGCCTTGCCGTCCGCCTTCGCACCGGGCTTCCCGTCCGGCTTCGCACCGGTCTCGGCCTGCGTGGCGGCCTTGCCGTCGGCCCCGGGCTTCTTCCCGTCGGCGGACTTCTCTCCGTCGCCGGGCTTCTTCCCGTCGGCGGGCTCGGCGTCGCTGCCGGGCTTGCCCTCGGTTCCGGGCTTGCCCTTCGCGTCGGCCTCGGTCCCCGCCTCGGCACCGGACTTCTGCCCGGCACCGGACTTGCTCCCGGCGCCGGCCTTGCGGCCCGCGGGACGCGTGACCGTGAAGGCCGCGGTGGGCTGGTCGACGGCCGTGCCGTCCGCGTCCGCCTTCTCCCCGGTCTTCTCCCCGGCCTTGTCTCCAGCCTTGTCTCCGGCCTTGCCCTTCCCGGCCGGAGCGTCGTCCGGGGAACCGCCCGCGGCCGCGCCGCCGGACGCGTCGTCCCCGTCGTCGCCCTTGGCCCAGCTCGGCTTCCGGTCCCGGCCGTCGGCCTTGGCGGAGGAGGCGTCGCCGCCCTTGCCCCCGGCCTTCGCCTCGCTCTTGCCGGACGGCGCGGTTCCGCCCTTGCCGGCGGCCGCGCCCTCGTCCTTGCCGGACGGCTTGTCGCCGCCCTCGGCCCGGTCCGCCGCCTCGGAAGCGGCCGCGCCGGACGCCGAGGCGCCCCGGGCCGGCTTCTTCCGGTCCTTGCTCAGGGTGCCGAAGGTGGCCGTCGCCCGGTCCTCGGTGGCATCGTCCTGCGCCGCCTTCGGACCGCCCTTGGGCTTCTCGTCCGAGGAACCGTCCGCACCGGTACCGGCCGCGCCGGTGTCTGCCGCGCCGCCGGCGGGCTTGTCGCCCGCCACGGAACGCTTCTTCCCGGCCGCCTTCCGCGGCTTGCCTCCGGTGGTCTTCCGGTCCGCCGCCGAACCGTCGGCACCGGAGGCCCGGTCGCCGGTCACCGCACGGGGCGCCTTGAACATCGTCGTGGGCTGGTCCACCGCCGCCGCGCCGTCGCCGCCACCCGACTTCCCGGTGTCCTCGGACTTCCCGGTGTCCTCGGACTTTCCTGAATCCTCGGGCTTCCCGGCGCCGCCGGAGTCGTCGGCGCCGCCGGACTTCCCGGACGCGTCCGACGCGGCGCCGTCGCCCGACGTCACGCCGCCCTTGCCCGTCTCAGCCTTGTTCCTGCCGGACTTGCCCCGGGTCCCGCTCTTGCCGGTCCCGGTCTTGCCGGCCTGTCCGGCCGCCGCCGCGCCGGACGCGTCGGCCTCGCCGTCCGCGTCGCCGTCCGTCCCGCTCTGCGCACCGCGCGCGGCCGTCGGCCGCTTCGGCAGGTCGCTGTCGGCGCCGTCCTCCGCCTTCGCGGCGTCGGCACCGGACGGGGCGCTCTCCCCGGAATCGTTCGAGCCCTCGGAATCGTTCGAGCCCTCGGAGCCGTTGGAGCCCCCGGAGCCCTCCGAACCCGCGGAGTCCGCGGCGTCCTCGGCGTCCGAGCCCACGGCTGCTTCCGCGTCCGCGTCGGTACCGGCCACCCAGGCGGCGACCGCGGCACGGAGCCGGGCGTCGCCCTTGTCGTTGCCCGTGGGCGCGTCCGCTCCCGCCGGCTCGTCCGCGTCGGCGCCCTCGTCCGAGCCGCCGTCCTTGCCCGTTCCCGCGTTCGCATCCGCGTGGTTGCCCGCGGCCGACCCGGCGGCGGCATCGGCGTCCGCCCCGGCATCGCTGTCCGCGGCCGGACCCGCGTCCGGCTCGCCGTCCGCCTCCGCGGCACCGTCGGTGCTCCCAACGGCCTTCCCGGCAGGGGGTTCCGCGGTTTCGGACGTGTCGTCCGCGGCCTCGGCGGGCCGGTCGGGGGAGTCCTGGATGACCGAGAGACGCGGATCGCCCTCGCCCCGAGTCGTCTCCCCCGACGACTTCTGCTGCTCCGACTTCTCGGGGGACTCGCCCGCCACCGATGCCTCCTCCACACACGTGCGGGACGCCCGACGCCGCGCCGGCGTCACGTCCCGCTGCTGAACCGCACTTACCAGTTTCCAGCCCGGATACGAGTGCCCCTCGCAGCCACGCTGTTCCGACCGGGTCCGACACCCCCCGAAGGACCTCGCCCACCTGCTAGACGAGAACGACATACCTACTGGTTCCCGTACGAAACACCCAGGCACTCTCGACAGACAAGTGTGAGAGGGGTCACCCTGTCAGACATCCACGCGGGGAGGCATGGATGGGCAGGAGCCGCAGAACAATTCCGGAGGAGCTTCTGCTGCTGGCCCTGGACCCGACCACGGGTACCACGGCGCAGCCGCAGTCGCTCGACCTCGGCCTGGCCGGGGCCCAGCTAGTGGAGCTGGCTCTGGCAGGACGGATAGCCCCGGACGGGGATCGTATCGCCGTGGTGATGCCACGGCCGACAGGAGATCCGACACTGGACTCCGCACTGGAGCTGTTGCGCCGTCGCGGCAGCCCGGTCCGGGCGGTCCACTGGATCGGCGGGCCCCGGCTGGGGCTGCGCCAGACCTACCTCACGCATCTGGAACGCTGCGGCATGGTGCACGCCGTGGAGGGCCAGATGTGCGGAGTGCTGCCGACGACCCGCTACCAGGCGTCGGAGACGACCATCAGCCGGGAGATCAGGACCCGGCTGGACAACGCGATCCGCACCGGTGTGCCGCCGGACCCGCGGACCGCGGCGCTCGCGGCGCTGGCCCACGCGGTCGGACTGGGCAAGCACCTCTACCCCGGCAACGAGGGGCGGTCGTCCCGCTCCCGGCTGCGGGACCTGATCCGGCACGACCCGATGGGCGGGCTCGTCGCGCACGCCGTGATGGACGTGCAGAACGGCGTCGCGGCACAGCCCCGGCGCGCACCGGCCCGGACCGCCGCGAGTGAACCCACCGGCGTCCCGGTGCAGTCCCGGCGCGGAACCATGGCCCGCGTGGCGGCCCACTGACCGCACACCCCACAAGGAAGCAGCGCAGGCGCGGTGCACCCGCACCGCCGACGAGTCATCCGCAGCGCCGACGTTCCGCAGGCCGTTCCCCGGAGCGTCACGCAGCAGGTCAGCAGACCGCTGTCACCCACCGCACCACCACCGGCCCGACCCGGTTCGGGAGCCGCGAGGCGCCGCCGGCGCGGGGACGTGGACGAGGACGCGGTGTCCGTGCCCGGCAGGGCAGGGGCACCGCCTCGCCGCGAACCCTGAAGCGCCGACGCGTCGCACCGCATGGGGTGGGGGGGGGGGGGGGGGGGGGGGGGGGGGGGGGGGGGGGGGGGGGGGG
>NZ_JBYITE010000026.1:0-96907 GCF_057709105.1 Streptomyces sp. bgisy100 | reverse complement strand
CCCCCCCCCCCCCCCCCCCCCCCCCCCCCCCCCCCCCCCCCCCCCCCCCCCCCGGCCCCGTACCCACGACGCACCGGTGCCCGCATCCAGTGGCCCCGTACCCACGACGCACCGGTCCCCGCACCCAGTGGCCCCGTACCCACGACGCACCGGTCCCCGCACCCAGTGGCCCCGGCGCCCATGACGACCCGTACCGACCCACGCCGCCCGCCCCCGCCCCGCGCCCACGCGCCCGGTACGTAGCGCCGCGCCCCCCGCGCGGCCGGCCACGGAAGGCGTGCGGCCGAGGCCGGCTACGGCAAGCCGGGGAGGCGCCGCTGCCGCCCCCGGGCGACGGAAACCCCTCGGGCGTCCGCGTGCCGGGGAGCGGCGCGCCAGGGAGTGATACGCCCGGGAGCGAAACGAAAAGCGGCCTCCGGGGCGCACACCCCGGAGGCCGCCATGGCCACTACTCGGCCATTCCGGCCGCTACTCGACCGTCACGGACTTGGCGAGGTTCCGCGGCTTGTCGATGTCCCGGCCCAGGGACAACGCCGTGTGGTAGGCGAGCAGTTGGAGCGGGATGCCCATGAGGATCGGGTCCAGCTCGGGCTCGTTCTTCGGCACCAGGATGGTGTGGTCGGCCTTCTCCTGCTCCTGGTGCGCGACGGCCAGGATCCGGCCGCTGCGGGCCTTGATCTCCTCCAGCGCGGCGCGGTTCTTCTCCAGCAGGTCGTCGTCCGGGACGATCGCCACGGTCGGCATCGCGGGCTCGATCAGCGCCAGCGGGCCGTGCTTGAGCTCGGACGCCGGGTAGGCCTCCGCGTGGATGTAGGAGACCTCCTTGAGCTTCAGCGAGGCCTCGCGCGCCACCGGGTAGCCGCGCACCCGGCCGATGAACATCATCGACCTGGCGTCCGCGTACTGCGCCGACAGCTCCTTGATCTGCTCCTCGCCCGCGAGGATCTCGTCGATCTGGGCCGGCAGCTTGCGCAGGCCCTCGATGATCCGCTTGCCGTCCGCGACCGAGAGGTCACGGATCCGGCCCAGGTGCAGGGCGAGCAGCGCGAAGGAGACCACCATGTTGGTGAAGCACTTGGTGGAGACCACGCAGACCTCGGGGCCGGCGTGCACGTAGATGCCGCCGTCGGTCTCCCGGGCGATCGCCGAGCCGACCACGTTCACCAGACCCAGCACCCGGGCGCCCTTGCGCTTGAGCTCCTGGACGGCGGCCAGCACGTCGTAGGTCTCACCGGACTGGGAGACCGCCACGTACAGGGTGTCGGGGTCCACCACCGGGTTGCGGTAGCGGAACTCCGACGCCGGCTCGGCGTCCGAGGGGATCCGGGCCAGCTCCTCGATCATCTGGGCGCCGATCTGGCCCGCGTGGTACGAGGTGCCGCAGCCCAGGATCTTCACCCGGCGCACCCCGCGCGCCTCGCGGGCGTCGAGGTTCAGGCCGCCGAGGTGCACGGTGGAGAACCGGTCGTCGATCCGGCCGCGCAGGGCGCGGTCCACCGCGTCCGCCTGCTCGGAGATCTCCTTGTGCATGTAGGTGTCGTGGCCGCCCAGGTCGTAGGACTCGGCCGCGTACTCGACGGTCTCCGGGGCGGACGAGGTGCGCGAGCCCTCGGTGGTGTACGTCCGGTAGTCGTCGGCCTTGAGGGTGGCCATCTCGCCGTCGTCCAGGGTGACGACCTGGCGGGTGTGGCTGACCAGCGCGGCCACGTCGGAGGAGACGAACATCTCGTGCTCGCCGATGCCCAGGACCACCGGCGAGCCGTTGCGGGCGACGACGATCCGGTCGGCGAAGTCGGCGTGCAGCACGGCGATGCCGTACGTGCCCTCGACCAGGCGCAGCGCCTGGCGGACCTTCTCCTCCAGGGTCTCTGCCTGGGAGCGGCCGATCAGGTGGGCGAGGACCTCGGAGTCGGTCTCGGAGGCGAACTCCACACCGTCGGCGACGAGCTTGGCGCGCAGCTCGGCGGCGTTGTCGATGATGCCGTTGTGGACGATCGCGACCTTGCCCTCGGCGTCGAGGTGCGGGTGGGCGTTCTCGTCGGTGGGGGCGCCGTGGGTGGCCCAGCGGGTGTGGGCGATACCGGTGGTGCCGGTGAAGCGCTTGGGGAGCTTGGACTCGACCTCGCGGACCCGGCCCTTGGCCTTGGCGGTCTTCAGGGTGCCGTTCTTGCCGCTGACGGCGAGGCCGGCGGAGTCGTAGCCCCGGTACTCCAGCCGCTGCAGGCCCTCCAGCAGCAGCGGAGCCACATCGCGCTTGCCGATGTATCCGACGATCCCGCACATAGGACTGTCCCTCCCACGTTTCTGTGTTCCGGAGCCCGGTGGCCGGGTCGGCCGGTGGGCCCCGTCGGGCCCTTCCGGGCCCGTCTGGTCATGTGTTCCTGTGCCGGCCGCGCGCGGGCGGTCCGGTGAGCCGGCCGTTCCCCCGGCCGGACCGAGGTGAGCCGGTGGCTCCGGCCCGCGTCAGCCGTAGACGATGCGACGCAACTGCCGCAGCGAGAGTTCCGGTGGCGCCACCGCGCGGTGCGGCAGCTCCGCCATGATCCGCTCGAAGATCTCCGTGTTGTTCAGCCCTCTGGCCTGGAGCTCGCGGTGGCGGCGGCGGACGAAGGCCTCGATCGTCTCGTCGAAGTACGCCAGCACGTCCAGCACCACCCGGGCGGCCTCGCCGCGCTGGAGCGGCGTGCTGCGGACCAGGTGGTCGACGAGGTCGTCATGGGACGCGGGGCGATCGAGCACCCGATGATATTGCGGGTGCGGGGGGTCTCTTTGCAAGAAACCTGCCCGATATCGGGCAGGAACGGGTTCGGGTGGCTCGGGAGGGGTGGATCCGGCACTTGTGACGGCTGGGCCGCACCGAACCGCGCCGGGTCGGGCAGCGTCAGCCGCGGCACCGCCGACTGCCGACTGCCGAGCGCCGACTGCCGACCGCGGACCGCCGGTGCCGGTGCCGCGGCGGGGGGCGGCCGTTCGCCGTCGTGGCTGGGACGGTCGGCTGCTCCGGCGTCGGTGGTGTTCCTCGCGCGGCGGGCTGTCCGGCGGTGGGGCCGTGCGGGTGGGGCGGCCGACGCCACGGCGTCTCAAGTGGTCTACACCTTGACCGGTTGTGAGGCGCACGGTACCCATGGTGACCGTTCGGTCACTCCATTCGTTCGGACAGCAGCTCTGATTCGTTCGGACCGTCCTGCCGAAGCCCGCCGAAGGGACCGCTCGTGAGACGACTGCCCACGCTGTTCTGTTCGCTCCTCCTCGTCGCGGCGGGGGTGTCCGCCACCGGGGCCGCCGCACCGCCGCCCGATCCGGCCGCCGGGGGCGTGACACCGCTGGACCGGGTGCTGCCCGCGCCCGCCTCCGTACGGCCCGGCGGCGCGCCGTTCACGCTCCGGCCCGGGGCCCGGATCCGGGTGCCGAACTACTCTCCCGCGGCGCGGAAGGCGGGGGAGTACCTGGCGGGCGTGCTCCGCCCGGCCACCGGTTACGCGCTGCCGGTCACCTCCGCCGGGGAGCGGGACGGTGACATTCTGCTGCGGCTGGGCGGCGAGAGCCGCGGCAGCGGCGGTCCGGGTACCGGCTCCGGCGGCGCGGGCACCGATGGCTCCACCGCCGGCTCCGACGGCCCGGGCTCCGGCGGCCCGGGCTCCGACCGCCCGGGCTCCGACCGCCCGGGCTCCGGCAGCCCGGGCTCCGGCGGTTCCGCTTCCGGTTCCGCGGCTGCGGGCGCGGGTGCGGCGGCCGCCACCGGGGCCGCCGAGGACCTCGGGGACGAGGGCTACCGCCTGGACTCCTCCCGCGCGGGCGTCGCCATCAGCGCCCGTACGGCCACCGGCCTCTTCCACGGCATCCAGACCCTGCGGCAACTGCTGCCCGCCGCCGTCGAGCGCCAGGCGCGGCAGCCGGGCCCCTGGAAGGTCGCGGGCGGCACCATCACGGACGCCCCGCGCTTCGCCTACCGCGGCGCGATGCTGGATGTCTCCCGGCACTTCTTCACCGTCGAGCAGGTGAAGCGCTACATCGACCAGATGGCGCTCTACAAGCTCAACAAGCTGCATCTCCACCTCTCGGACGACCAGGGCTGGCGGATCGCGATCGACTCCTGGCCGCGGCTGGCGACGTACGGCGGCAGCACCCAGGTGGGCGGGGGCCGGGGCGGCCACTACAGCAAGCGGGACTACCGGGAGATCGTGCGGCACGCCGCCGACCGCCACCTGGAGGTCGTGCCCGAGATCGACATGCCGGGGCACACCAACGCGGCCCTCGCCTCCTACGCCCGGCTGAACTGCGACGGAGTCGCCCCGCCGCTCTACACCGGCACGGAGGTCGGCTTCAGCTCGCTGTGCGTGCCCAAGGCCGTCACCTACGACTTCGTGGACGACGTGGTGCGCGAGCTCGCCGCCATGACGCCCGGCCGGTACCTGCACATCGGCGGCGACGAGGCCCACTCGACGCCCCACGAGGACTATGTCGCGTTCATGGACCGGGCGCAGCGGACCGTCGCCGAGTACGGCAAGACGGTCGTCGGCTGGCACCAGTTGACCGGGGCGAAGCCGGCCGACGGGGCGGTGGCCCAGTACTGGGGCACCACCGGGACCGAGAAGGAGGTCGTGGACGCGGCCAAGGCCGGTACCCGGATGGTGCTCTCGCCCGCCAACCGCGCCTACCTCGACATGAAGTACACCAAGGACACGCCGCTCGGGCTCAGCTGGGCCGGATACGTCGAGGTCCGGCAGTCCTGGGACTGGGACCCGGGCCGCTATCTGCAGGGCGTCCCGGAGTCGGCCGTGTTCGGGGTGGAGGCGCCGCTCTGGTCCGAGACCCTCACCACCAGCGACCACATCGAGTTCATGGCCTTCCCGCGGCTGCCGGGCATCGCGGAGCTGGGCTGGTCGCCCGCCGCCACGCACGACTGGGAGGCGTACCGGAAGCGGCTGGCCGCACAGGCACCGCGCTGGGCGGAGCTGGGCATCGACTACTACCGCTCGCCGCAGGTGCCGTGGCCTGCCGAGTGAACCACCGCCGCTGCGGGGGTTGTTGAGCCACCCCCGGTCCGCCGGCCCGCCGTGCCGCGGGCCGACGGCTTCCGCCCCGGCCGCACGACGCGGCCGGGGCGGAAAGCGCGGTCCTCCGGGGAAGGCACCGTCCTCCCGGGGAAGACATGGCGCTCCGGGGAGGGCGCTCCCTCAGGGGGGAGTCCGGTCAGCCGGTGAGCCCCAGCTCACGGGCGATCAGCATGCGCTGCACCTCGCTCGTGCCCTCGCCGATCTCCAGGATCTTGGAGTCCCGCCACATCCGGGCCACCGGGTACTCGTTCATGAAGCCGTAGCCGCCGTGGATCTGGGTGGCCTCGCGGGCGTTGGTCACCGCGATCTCGGAGGAGTAGAGCTTGGCGAGCGCCGCCTCCTTCTTGAACGGCTCGCCGTGCACCAGCCGGGAGGCCGCGTCCCGCCAGGAGATCCGCGCGGTGTGGGCGCGCATCTCCATGTCGGCCAGCTTGAACTGGATCGCCTGGTTCTCGCCGATCGGCTTCCCGAACGCCTGCCGCTCCTTGGCGTACTTCAGCGACTCGTCCACACAGCCCTGGGCCAGGCCGGTGGCCAGCGCGGAGATCGCGATCCGGCCCTCGTCCAGTATCCGCAGGAACTGGGCGTAGCCGCGGCCCTCCTCGCCGAGCAGGTTGGCGGCGGGCACCCGGCAGTCGGTGAAGGACAGTTCGCGGGTGTCCGAGGCGTTCCAGCCGACCTTGGAGTAGGGAGCGGCCACGGTGAAGCCCGGGGTGCCGGAGGGCACGATGATCGAGGAGATCTCGGGGCGGCCGTCGGGCTTGCGGCCGGTGACGGCGGTGACGGTGACCAGCCCGGTGATGTCCGTACCGGAGTTGGTGATGAAGCACTTGGTGCCGTTGATCACCCACTCGTTCGTCGCCTCGTCGAGCCGGGCCGTGGTGCGGGTGCCGCCGGCGTCCGAGCCGCACTCGGGCTCGGTCAGGCCGAACGCGCCCAGGATCTCGCCCGAGCACAGCCGCGGCAGCCACTCCCGCTTCTGCTCCTCGGTACCGAACCGGAAGACGGGCATCGCGCCCAGCGAGACGCCGGCCTCCAGGGTGATCGCCACGGAGGAGTCGACGCGGGCCAGCTCCTCCAGGGCCAGGCCGAGGGCGAGGTAGTCGCCGCCCATGCCGCCGTACTCCTCGGGGAACGGCAGGCCGAACAGGCCCATCCGGCCCATCTCGCGGACGATCTCGTACGGGAACTCGTGGTTCTCGTAGAACTCCCCGATCTTCGGCGCGATGACATCGTGCGCGAACGCCTCGACGGTGCGGCGGAGTTCCTCGTGCTCGGCGGAGAGACGGTGGTCGATCGTCATGACGTCATTGCTCCTGGGGGGAGGTGGTGCCCGACAGGGCACGGACGGTACGGGACGGGCTGGGCCGTCCCAGATGGGCGGCCATCCACACGCTGGTGGCCGTGAGCGCGCCGAGGTCGACCCCGGTCTCGATGCCGAGGCCGTTCAGCATCCAGACGAGGTCCTCGGTGGCCAGGTTTCCGGTGGCGCTCTTGGCGTACGGGCAGCCGCCGAGGCCGCCCGCGGAGGCGTCGACGGTGCTGACGCCGTGCTGGAGCGCCGCCAGGGTGTTGGCCAGGGCCTGGCCGTAGGTGTCGTGGAAGTGGACCGCGATCCGCTCGGTGCCGACGCCGGCCGCGTTGAGCGCGGTGAGCAGCGCCTGGACGTGGCCGGGGGTGGCGACGCCGATGGTGTCGCCGAGGCTCAGCTCGTCGCAGCCGATGTCGATCAGGCTGCGGCTGACCCGCACCACCTGGTCGATCTCGACGGCGCCCTCCCAGGGGTCGCCGAAGCACATCGACAGATAGCCGCGGACCCGCAGCCCGGCCTCCCGGGCCCGTGCGACGACCGGGGCGAACATCGCGATCGACTCGTCCACCGTGCGGTTGAGGTTGGCCTTGGCGAACGACTCGGTCGCGCTGCCGAAGACCGCGATCTCCCGCACTCCGAGCGTCAGCGCCCGGTCGAGGCCGCGCTCGTTGGGCACCAGGACCGGCAGCCGGGCGTCGACCCCTTCGAGTCTCGGCATCAGCGCTTCGGCGTCGGCGAGCTGCGGAACCCACTTCGGGTGCACGAAGCTCGTCGCCTCGATGGTGTCCAGACCGGCGTCGGCCAGCCGGGCGATGAAGTCGGCCTTCACCTCGACCGGGACGACCATCTTCTCGTTCTGCAGGCCGTCCCGCGGCCCGACCTCGTGGATCCGGACCCGGGCCGGCAGGCCGGCCGCGGGCACGCTCATCGGCAGTGACGCGCTCATCGGCGGTGATGCGGTCATCGTGCGGCCTCCTCCTCGCGCGGCTCCTCGTGCGGGTCGACCACGGCCAGCACCTGGTCCATCGCGACGGTGCTGCCGGGGGTCACATCGAGCTGGGCGACCGTGCCGGCGTGCGGCGCGGAGATGACGTGTTCCATCTTCATCGCCTCGACGACCAGCAGGCTCTGGCCGGCGACCACCTCGTCGCCCACGGCGGCCTTCACCACGGTGACGGTGCCGGGCATCGGGGCGGTCAGCGCGTCCATGCCGTGCGCGCCCGCCGCGCCGCTGAGGGCGGCGGCGACCGGGTCGTGGTCCTGCACCTGCCAGCCGTCGCCGTCCCGGCCCAGCCACTGGCCGGCGCCGCCGGACGGGGCCAGGAAGGTGTGGGTGACGCCGTTCCACTCCAGCCGGAGGCGGACGGGCGCGCCGTCCGGACCGCCGGCGGAGGGGCCATCGGTGGCCGGGCCGTCGGTGGCCGGGCCGGAGGGGAGCAGCCGGGCCGGCACGGCCTCGCCGTCCCCGATCCGGACCTCGGCCGCGGCTGCGGTGCCGCGCACCCGGACGGCCACCGGGTCGTGCCCCGGCACCCGCAGATGGTGCGCGGTCCAGGCCGGTTCGCCGCCGAGCCGCCAGCCGCTGCCCGCCGAGAACGGGTCCGTCCAGCCGGTGGCGGGGGCGTTCCGCAGGCCTTCAGGCTGCAGCGCGGAGTGCCGCAGCAGCGCCGCCGTCGCGTACACCTCGTCCGGTACGCCGGTGGGCACCAGCGAGGCCGCGGCGCGGTCGACCAGCCCGGTGTCCAGCGCGCCGGAGACCACGTCCGGGTGGTCCAGCAGCCGCCGCAGGAAACCGGTGTTGGTGTCCAGACCGAGGACGGCCGTCCCGGCCAGCGCGCCGCGCAGCCGGCGCAGCGCCGTCGCCCGGTCCGGGCCGTGGGCGATCACCTTGGCCAGCATCGGGTCGTAGGAGGTGCCCACCTCCGTCCCGGCGTTGAGGCCGGAGTCCACCCGGACGCCCTCGCCCGCGGGCTCGTGCAGGGCCCGTACGGTGCCCGCGGACGGGAGGAAGTCCACCCGGTCCCCGGCGGCCCGTGCGGTCTCCGCGCAGATCCGGGCCTCCACGGCGTGCCCGGTGAGCCGGATGTCCTGCTGTCCGTACGCCAGGTGCTCGCCGGCCGCGACCCGCACCTGCCACTCCACCAGGTCCAGCCCGGTGACGAGTTCGGTGACCGGGTGCTCGACCTGGAGGCGGGTGTTCATCTCCATGAAGTAGTAGGCCGACGGGTCGTGGCCCGGCACGATGAACTCCACCGTGCCCGCGCCGGTGTAGCCGCAGGAGCGGGCGGCCTGCACCGCGGCGGCTCCCATGGCCTCCCGGGTGGCCGCGTCGAGCAGCGGGCTCGGCGCCTCCTCGATGATCTTCTGGTGGCGGCGCTGCAGGGAGCACTCGCGCTCACCGAGGTGCACGACCTGCCCGTGCCCGTCGGCCATCACCTGGATCTCGATGTGCCGCGGGCTGTCGATCCACCGCTCCACCAACAGCGTGTCGTCGCCGAAGGAGCCGCGGGCCTCGCGCCGCGCCGCCGCGATCTCGTCGGCCAGCAGGGCCTCGTCACGGACCAGCCGCATGCCCTTGCCGCCGCCGCCCGCCGAGGGCTTGAGCAGCACCGGCATTCCGATCTCCCGGGCCGCCGCGGCCAGTTCGGCGTCGTTCAGGCCGCTGCCGGAGGAGCCGGGGACGACCGGGACGCCGGCCTTCCGCACCGTCTCCTTGGCCCGGATCTTGTCGCCCATCAGCTCGATGGCGGACGCGGGCGGACCGATGAACGCCAGCCCGGCGTCCGTGCAGGCGCGGGCGAACGCGGCGTTCTCCGCGAGGAAGCCGTACCCCGGGTGCACCGCCCGGGCGCCCGTCCGCTCCGCCGCCGCCAGCAGCCGCGGCACCGACAGATAGCTCTCGGACGCGGCGGCCGGGCCGATGCGCACGGCGGTGTCCGCCTCCCGGACGTGCCGGGCGTCCGCGTCGGCGTCGCTGAAGACCGCGACGGAGCGGATGCCCATCGCCCGGAGCGTGCGGATGACCCGGACCGCGATCTCGCCGCGGTTGGCCACCAGTACCGTCTCGAACATCGTCATGGTCCCCCTCACATCCGGAAGACGCCGTAGCCGGGTGCGGCAGGGTCCTTGTCGGGCAGCGGCGCGTTGGCGCAGGCGGTCAGGGCCAGCCCCAGCACCGTGCGGGTCTCCAGCGGGTCGATGACGCCGTCGTCCCACAGCCGGGCCGAGGCGTAGTAGGCGTTCCCCTGGGTCTCGTACTGCTCGCGGATCGGGGCGCGGAACGTCTCCTCGTCCTGCGCGCTCCACTCCTCGCCGCGGCCCTCCAGCTGGTCGCGCTTGACGGTCGCGAGGACCGAGGCGGCCTGCTCGCCGCCCATCACCGAGATCTTGGCGTTCGGCCACATCCACAGGAAGCGGGGGGAGTACGCCCGGCCGCACATCGAGTAGTTGCCCGCGCCGTACGAGCCGCCGACCACCACCGTCAGCTTCGGCACCCGGGTGCAGGCCACGGCCGTCACCATCTTCGCGCCGTGCTTGGCGATGCCGCCCGCCTCGTAGCTGCGGCCCACCATGAAGCCCGAGATGTTCTGCAGGAACAGCAGCGGGATGCCGCGCTGGTCGCACAGCTCGATGAAGTGCGCGCCCTTCTGTGCCGACTCGGAGAACAGGATGCCGTTGTTGGCGACGATGCCGACCGGGTGGCCGTGGATCCGGGCGAAGCCGGTGACCAGCGTCGTGCCGTACTCGGCCTTGAACTCGGCGAACCGGGAGCCGTCCACGATCCGCGCGATCACCTCCCGCACGTCGTACGGGGTGCGGGAGTCGACCGGGACCGCGCCGTACAGCCCCGCCGGGTCCACCGCCGGCTCCTCGACCGGCTCGACCGTCCACGGCAGCGGCTGCCGGGAGGGCAGGGTGGAGACGATGTTCCGGACGATCCGCAGCGCGTGCGCGTCGTCCTCCGCGAGGTGGTCGGTCACCCCGGAGGTGCGGGAGTGCACCTCGCCGCCGCCGAGCTCCTCCGCGGTCACCACCTCGCCGGTGGCCGCCTTCACCAGCGGCGGGCCGCCCAGGAAGATCGTGCCCTGGTTGCGCACGATGACGGCCTCGTCGCTCATCGCCGGGACGTACGCGCCGCCCGCCGTGCAGGAGCCCAGCACCGCGGCGACCTGCGGGATGCCCGCGCCGGACATCCGGGCCTGGTTGTAGAAGATCCGGCCGAAGTGCTCGCGGTCCGGGAAGACCTCGTCCTGCATCGGCAGGAAGGCGCCGCCGGAGTCCACCAGGTACAGACAGGGGAGCCGGTTCTCCAGCGCCACCTCCTGGGCCCGCAGGTGCTTCTTGACCGTCATCGGGTAGTACGTGCCGCCCTTGACCGTGGCGTCGTTGGCGACGATCACCACCTCGCGGCCCGAGACCCGGCCGATCCCGGCGATCACACCCGCCGCGGGCGCCTGGCCGCCGTACATCCCGTCCGCCGCCAGCGGTGCCAGCTCCAGGAACGGGGAGCCCGGGTCGAGGAGGGCGTCCACCCGGTCCCGGGGGAGCAGCTTGCCGCGCGCGGTGTGCCGCGCCCGTGCCTTCTCGCCGCCGCCCAGCCGCGCTCCGGCGAGCTTCTCGCGCAAGTGCGCCGCGAGCTCCCGGTGCGCCGCCTCGTTGGCCCGCCAGGCGTCGGACGCCGGATCGGCGCCGGACGCCAGCGCTGGTGCCTGCTGCATCTCCTCGAGCCCCCTTGCCCGGTTAATGAGCGTTAACGCATGTGTCTTCAGGTTAACGATCGCTAACGCGGCTGTCTAGAATGAATGTCCATGAGCACCAACGCTGCCGCCGGGACCGCGGCCCCGTCCCGCCGTGACCAGATCCTCGGGGAGGCCGCCCGGCTCTTCGCCGAGCGCGGCTTCCACGGCGTGGGCGTCGACGAGATAGGGGCCGCCGTCGGCATCAGCGGCCCCGGGCTCTACCGGCACTTCGCGGGCAAGGACGCGATGCTCGCCGAGCTGCTCGTGGGGATCAGCGAGCGCCTGCTCACCGGCGGCAAGCGGCGGGTCGCGGAGACGGCCGGGCCGCCCGGGGCGGTGCTCGACGCGCTGATCGAGGGGCACATCGACTTCGCCCTCGACGACCGCCCGCTGATCGTCCTGCACGACCGGGAGCTGGACCGCCTCCGGGACAGCGACCGCAAGCTGGTGCGCCAGCTCCAGCGGCAGTACGTCGAGCTGTGGGTCGCCGTCGTCCGCGAGATCCACCCCGGCGCCCCGGAGGCCGAGGCGCGGTCGGCGGTGCACGCCGTCTTCGGGCTGCTGAACTCCACCCCGCACCTCAGCCGCCCCGCCACGCTCCCCGGCCGGGAGGCCACGGCCGCCCTGCTGCACCGGCTGGCGCTGGGGGCGCTGGCGGCGCTGTCGGTGGGCTGACGGCGCGTACGGCACCGACGGCGTTGACGGCGGCGGGGCTCGGCCCGGCCACGGTCCGGCCCGGTGTCCTGTGTCCCGGTGTTCGGCCTGGTCGTCCTGCTGCCGGGCCGGTTTTTGCGGTCGACATGGCCGGTTTTCGGTGTCCGCGATTGGCCGGTTTCCTGCGTTCGCTGTGGCCCGCGCGACTCCGTCGGAGGGCGCGGAGCCTCTGGACAGGCCGACTGACTCCCGGGTAACTTTCGCTGAGCAAGCGCTTAGACAGCCAGGGATCGCTCGCGGTCCGGCCGGAAGAGGGAGGCACGCGGATGCGGCGCACGGTGTTCAACGAGGACCACGAGGCCTTCCGGGAGACCATCCGCGACTTCATCGCCGCCGAGGTGGCGCCCGTCTACCACGAGTGGGAGGCGGCCGGGCAGGCCCCGCGCGACTTCTACCGCAAGCTCGGCGAGCTCGGCGTGTTCGGCATCGAGGTGCCGGAGGAGTACGGCGGCGCGGGCGAGACCAGCTTCAAGTTCACCGCGGTCGTCAGCGAGGAGTGCGCCCGGGCCGGGGTCAGCTTCGGCGGCAGCGGGGTGCACACCGCGCTCTGCCTTCCGTACCTGCTCGCCTATGCCAGTGAGGAGCAGAAGAAGCGCTGGCTGCCGGACTTCGTCTCCGGCGAGATGATGACCGCGATCGCCATGACCGAGCCCGGCACCGGCTCCGACCTGGCCGGGATGAAGACCACCGCCAAGCTCTCCGAGGACGGCACGCACTACGTCCTCAACGGCGCCAAGACCTTCATCACCGGCGGCGTCCTCGCCGACCGGGTGCTGGTGTGCGCCCGCACCGCGGCCCCCACCCCCGAGGACCGGCGCGGCGGGATATCCATCCTGGTCGTCGACGCGAAGAGCGAGGGCTATGCGGTCGGCCGCAAGCTCGACAAGCTCGGGCTGAAGACCTCCGACACCGCGGAGCTGTCCTTCACCGACGTCAAGGTGCCGGTGGAGGACCTGCTCGGCGAGGAGGGGAAGGCCTTCTCCTACCTCACCCACAATCTCCCGCAGGAGCGGCTGAGCATCGCGGTCGGCGCGTACGCCCAGGCGTCCGCGGCCATCGCGTTCGCCACCGAGTACGTCCGGGACCGCACCGTCTTCGGCCAGTCGGTCGCCGCGTTCCAGAACACCAAGTTCGTGCTCGCCGACTGCCGGGCCGAGGTGGACGCCGCGCAGGCCGTCGTCGACCGGGCGCTCGACGCCCTCGACGCGGGCGAGCTGACCCCCGCCGACGCCGCCTCCGCCAAGCTGTTCTGCACCGATGTCGCCTCACGCGTCATCGACAAGTGCCTCCAGCTGCACGGCGGCTACGGCTACATGATGGAGTACCCGATCGCGCGCCTGTACGCGGACAACCGCGTCAACCGCATCTACGGCGGCACCAGCGAGGTCATGCGCTCGATCATCGCCAAGTCGATGGGCCTGTGAGCCCGGGTCCGGGCGGCGGCCGGCTGCCCGGGCCCCAGCCGTCGGCCTGCCCGGAGCACCCGCCGGTACCCCCGTACCCCACCCCCCCTGTCCCGTCCCCGAGCGAAACAACCTGATGAGCGAACCCCTGCAGAGCCTCCTCGACCTGCTCGACCTCGAGCGGATCGAGGAGAACATCTTCCGCGGCAACAGCCGCCCCGCCGTCGTGCCGCGGGTCTTCGGCGGCCAGGTGGCGGCCCAGGCGCTGGTCGCCGCGGGCCGGACCGTCCCCGCGGACCGCACCGCGCACTCGCTGCACGCCTACTTCCTGCGGATCGGCGACGCCGGGGCCCCGATCGTCTACACGGTCGACCGGATCCGCGACGGGCGGTCGTTCACCACCCGCCGGGTGGTCGCGGTCCAGCACGGGCAGCCGATCTTCCACCTCTCCGCGTCCTTCCAGGCGTACGAGGAGGGGCTGGACCACCAGGCGCCGATGCCGCCCGCGCCGGACCCGGAGACGCTGCCCACCGCCGAGGAGATGCTGCCCCGGCACGCCCACTTCTTCCGCGACCCGGGCATGGTGGACCGGCTGCTGGAGGCGCGGGCCGCGGTCGACCTGCGCTACGTCGAGGAACCGCCGTACGCCACCGCCGCCCAGGGCCCCCGCGACCCCAGCTCGCAGGTCTGGTTCCGGACCAACGGCAAGCTGGCGGACGACCCGCTGCTGCACGTCTGCCTCGCCACCTACGTCTCGGACATGACGCTGCTCGACTCGGTGCTGCTCGCCCACGGCCGCGGCGGCTGGACCGTCGGCGACGTGGTGGGCGCCAGCCTCGACCACGCCATGTGGTTCCACCGGCCGTTCCGGGCCGACGAGTGGCTGCTCTACGACCAGCACAGCCCGTCGGCGCACGGCGGCCGGGGCCTGGGCGAGGCCCGGATCTACACCGCCGACGGCCGGCTGGCGATCTCCGTCATCCAGGAGGGCGTGATCCGGGTGCCGCGCGACGAGACCCGGCCGGCGCCCGAGGGGCCGTAAGGGGTCCTGGCCAAGGGCCTCTTCCGGGCAGGGGCGCCTTCCGGGCAAGGGCGCCTACCCGGGCACGGCCCCCTTCCGGGCAAGGACCCTGAGGGACGGCCCGCTCGCGGTGGGTGCCGTGGGCCGGGACCGGCGGTTCGGGCATACTCGCGCACCATGGGCCGTGTCGAGCAGGACCACCGGACACCGGACGGCGCCGGACCGTCGCAGCGGGGCGGAAGCCTCGCCACCGTGATCGTCGCCGCGCTCGCCGGTCTCGGCATCGCGGTCGCCAAGGCGGTCGCCGGAGCCGTCAGCGGTTCCGGCGCCATGCTGGCGGAGGCCGCGCACTCCGTCGCCGACGCGGTGACGGGGCTGCTGACGGCGTTCGAAGGCCGTCGGGAGCGCCCGGCCGAGGCCGCCCGCCCGGACGGAGACGGTGAGGAACGCCGTCACGGCGACGGGCACCACATCCCGGCGGCCCTCGGCACCGTCGCGCTCTTCGTCGCCGCCGCGGTCTTCGCTCTCGACGAGGGCATCCGCACCCTCGCCGCAGGCGGGGAGCCGGGCGATCCGGCCGTCTCGTACGTGGTCCTCGCCGCCGCCCTGCTGCCGGCGGCCTGGTCCCTGCGGGCCGCGGTGCGGCAGGTGCGGGCGGGCGCCGCCCGCTTCCGCATGCCGGTGCGCGACTACCTGCGGCACACCCCGGACACCGCCGAGCGGTCCGCCGTCCTGCGGGACGCGGCGGCCGTGGCGGGACTGCTGCTCGCGGCGCTCGGGCTGCTCGGCGGCCGGCTCACCGGCTCCGCCGAATGGGACGGCGCCGCGTCGGTCCTCATCGGCCTGCTTCTGCTGGCCGTGGCAGGGGAGTCCGCCCGCGGCCGGCTGACGGCGCCCGCCGGAGGCTCGCTGCCGCCGGAGATGCGGGACGCGGTCCGCGACGAGCTGCTGGAGCTGTCGCACGTGCTCGGCGTCCTGGAGCTGGTCACCGTCGTGCAGGGGCCGGGCGAGGTGCTGGTCGCCGCGAAGGTCGACTTCACCGACTACGCGACGGCCGAGGAGATCGAGTGGGCCTGCGAGGACGCGGAGCGGGCGCTGCGCACCCGGTTCCCGGCCATCGCCCGGGTCTTCCTCGACCCGACGCCGGGTCCGTACCAGCGGCGGCCGGAGCGGTAGCCCGCCCCTGGTGTCCCTGAGGGGCGGGCCGCGCCCCGAAGATCCCCGGAACCCCAGGGCCGTCCGTCAAGCCTGGGCCGTCAGCCCCGCCGCCTCGATCAGGTAGGCCGTGAGCGGGTCGTAGTAGCGCGGGTCGACCACGTGGTCGTCCAGCGGCACGGTGACCGCGAGCGTGCCCTCCGCCTCGCCCAGGAACAGCGCCGGGTCGTTGCAGTCGGCGAAGCCCACCGCGTCGATGCCCCGCTGCCCCGCGCAGCCCGCCCAGCCGTGGTCGGCCACGACCAGGTCCGGCAGCGGCCGGCCCTGGTGCGCCAGGCCGTCCAGGATCGCGGCCATCGGCATGGGGGAGTGGGTGTGCCACAGCGTCGCGCCCCGCTCCAGCACGGCCACGTCGCAGAACTGGAAGACCGAGCCCTCGTCCGCCCGCAGCCCCGGCGGGATCACCATGATCTCGCAGCCGGCAGCCCGCAGCGCCGCCGCGACGCTCCGGTGCACGTCCAGGAGCCCGCCCGGGTGGCCCGTCGCGAACAGCACCCGCTGCCCGGCCTCGGCCGCCTTGCGCAGCACCGTCGCCGTCCGGTCCAGGGCGTCGACGGTCAGCGCCGGATCGATGGTGTCCTGGCCGCTGCGGTGCCCCGGGTCGTCGACCACGCCGCAGCGCTCCGCCATCACCGCCAGCACGTCCTGCTCGTCGGTCCAGCGGTCGCCGAGCTCCAGCCCCAGCCAGTAGTGGCGGTCGCCGTTCGCGAGCTTGCGGTAGTGGTCGAGGTTGTTCTCCCGCGGGGTCGCCACATCGCCCGCGATCCGGGTGCGGACGAGGTGGTCGATCAGTTCGGCACGGCTGGGTATCGGCATGGAGTCCATTGTGGCGTGAACCGGGGTGCGATGGACGCCGTGTCCAAATGGCGTGGCCCGGCCATCGGGAACGTACATGTGCGAAATCCGCGGCTCTCCCTACGCTCGAACCCGTACCCAGTGATCCCGAACCGCCGAGAGGCAGCAGCTGTATGAGCACAGAGCCCCGTGGCCCCGTCGACTCGTCCCGCATCCCGCGCTACGCCGGACCGGCCACGTTCGCCCGGCTCCCCCGGCTCGACGAGGTCGGCGCCGCCGATGTGGCCGTGGTCGGTGTGCCCTTCGACACCGGTGTCTCCTACCGGCCCGGCGCCCGCTTCGGCGGCAACGCCATCCGGGAGGCCTCCCGGCTGCTGCGCCCCTACAACCCTGCGCAGGACGCCTCGCCCTTCGCGCTCGCCCAGGTCGCCGACGCCGGTGACATCGCGGCCAACCCGTTCAACATCGACGAGGCCGTGGAGACCGTCCAGGCCGCGGCCGACGACCTGCTCGACACCGGCGCCCGGCTGATGACCCTCGGCGGCGACCACACCATCGCCCTGCCGCTGCTGCGCTCCGTGGCCCGCAAGCACGGCCCGGTCGCGCTGCTGCACTTCGACGCGCACCTGGACACCTGGGACACCTACTTCGGTGCCGAGTACACCCACGGCACCCCGTTCCGGCGCGCCGTCGAGGAGGGCATCCTCGACACCTCCGCCCTGTCGCACGTCGGCACCCGCGGCCCGCTGTACGGCAAGAAGGACCTCGACGACGACGAGAAGATGGGCTTCGGCATCGTCACCTCCGCCGACGTCATGCGCCGCGGCGTCGACGAGGTGGCCGACCAGCTCCGCCAGCGGATCGGCGACCGGCCGCTGTACATCTCCATCGACATCGACGTGCTGGACCCGGCCCACGCGCCCGGCACCGGCACCCCCGAGGCGGGCGGCCTGACCTCCCGCGAGCTGCTGGAGATCCTGCGCGGGCTGTCCGACTGCCACCTGGTCTCGGCCGACCTGGTCGAGGTCGCCCCGGCCTACGACCACGCGGAGATCACCTCCGTGGCCGCCTCGCACACCGCGTACGAGCTGACGACGATCATGTCCCGGCAGATCGCGGCCGCCCGGGAGCCAAAGGCCTGACGCCTTCCGGAGCCCGGTCCGGCACGGGCCCGGAGGCACAGGTCTCCTGGCCCCCGCTCCGGACCGGGCCCACAGACCGCTCCGGACCGGGCCCACAGACCGCTGCGGACCGGACCCGGAGGCTTAGGTCTCCGGGCCCCTGCCGTGCGCGACATATTGCGTACGCAGAGCTGAAACAAACCGGGCACCCCCGGTGTTCTTGATCGTGGCGCTGCGGGCACCGTGGCGCCACGACGGCTGGGACAACGGAGGGTGACCGGTGGTTTCGAGGGACGACGGCGGGCAACGGCGCGGCTGGGCGCGACGGCTGACCGGGTACGCCTGGCGGTACCGGCGCAATGTGCTGCTCGCCCTCGGCTCCTCCCTCGGGGGCATGGCGGTGATGGCCCTCGTGCCGCTGGTCACCCGGCTGATCATCGACGATGTGGTGATCGACCGGACCCGCGACATGGCCCCCTGGGCCGGGCTGCTGGTCGTGGCGGCGATCGGCGTCTACGCCCTCACCTACGTCCGGCGCTACTACGGCGGCCGGCTCGCCCTCGACGTGCAGCACGACCTGCGCACCGAGATGTTCGGCGCGCTCACCCGGCTGGACGGCCGGCGCCAGGACGAGCTCAGCACCGGACAGGTCGTCGGCCGCGCCACCAGCGACCTCCAGCTGATCCAGGGCCTGCTCTTCATGCTGCCGATGATGATCGGCAACGTGCTGCTGTTCCTGATCTCGCTGGTCGTGATGGCCTGGCTCTCCCCGCTGCTCACCGGGGTGGCGCTGGCCGTCGCCCCCGCCCTCTGGTTCATCGCCAAGCGCAGCCGCCGCCGGCTGTTCCCGGCCACCTGGTACGCCCAGGGCCAGGCCGCCGCCGTGGCGGGCGTGGTGGACGGCGCCGTCACCGGCGTCCGCGTGGTCAAGGGCTTCGGCCAGGAGGAGCAGGAGACCGGCAAGCTCCGCGAGGTGAGCCGCAAGCTGTTCGCCGGGCGGCTGCGGACCGTCCGCCTCAACTCCCGCTACACACCGGCCCTCCAGGCGGTCCCCGCGCTCGGCCAGGTCGCGATGCTCGCCCTCGGCGGCTGGATGGCCACGCGCGGCCAGATCACGCTGGGCACCTTCGTCGCCTTCTCCACCTATCTCGCCCAGCTCGTCGGCCCGGTCCGGATGCTCGCCATGGTCCTCACCGTCGGCCAGCAGGCGCGGGCCGGCGTCGAGCGGGTGCTGGAACTCATCGACACCGAACCGACCATCACCGAGCGCGCCGACGCGCACGAGCTCCCCGCCGACGCCGAGGCCACCGTCGAGTTCGACCGGGCCACCTTCGGCTACGACCCGGAGCGGCCGGTCCTCTCCGACTTCTCCCTGCGGATCGCCCCGGGCGAGACCGTCGCCGTCGTCGGCGCCTCCGGCAGCGGCAAGTCGACGGTCTCGCTGCTGCTGCCCCGCTTCTACGACGTCACCGACGGCGCGGTGCGCGTCGGCGGGCACGACGTGCGGGACCTGACCTTCGCCTCGCTGCGGTCCGCCATCGGACTGGTACCGGAGGACAGCTTCCTCTTCTCCGACACCGTCCGCGCCAACATCGCCTACGGCCGGCCGGACGCCACCGACGAGCAGATCCGCACCGCCGCCCGGGCCGCCCAGGCCGACGGCTTCATCGCCGAGCTGCCCGACGGCTACGACACCACCGTCGGCGAGCAGGGCCTCACCCTCTCCGGCGGCCAGCGCCAGCGCGTCGCCCTGGCCCGCGCCATCCTCACCGACCCCCGGCTGCTGCTGCTGGACGACGCCACCTCGGCGGTCGACGCCCGGGTCGAGCACGAGATCCACGAGGCGCTGCGCGGGGTCATGGACGGCCGCACGACCCTGCTGATCGCCCACCGCCGCTCCACGCTGGCCCTCGCCGACCGGATCGCCGTCCTCGACGGCGGACGGCTCGCGGACGTCGGCACCCACGCGGAACTGGAGGCGCGGTCCGCCCTGTTCCGTCGGCTGCTGACCGACCCGGACGAGCTCGGCGACGTCGAGCGCGACCCGGTCGGCCTCCTCGCCGCCGAGGCGGACGCCGAGGATCTCGACGCCGAGCTCGACGCGGAGCGCCAGGAGTGCGAGGCCGGGCTGCGGCTCGACGTCGACCTGGAGGTCGAGGCCGAGATCGACTCCGAACCGGTCAACGCCCGGCGCCGGGTGGCCGACGGGGTGACCCCCGAGCTCTGGGGCCGCTCCCGCTCCGGTGAGGTGCCGCGGACCGGCTCCACCGCCTCCCGTGCGGCCGACGCCGCCGTCCCCGGCGGACCCGTACCGGGCGCACCCGGCCCCGGCATGGCCGGCGCCCTCGCCGGGATGCCCGCCACCCCCGAACTCCTCGCCCAGGTCGCCGCGCTGCCGCCCGCCACCGACACCCCCGACGTGGACGAGGCGCGGGCCGCCCGCCCCGAGACCGACTACGGACTGCGGCAGCTGCTCCGCGGCTTCCGCACCCCGCTGCTGATCGCCCTGATGCTGGTGGCGGTCGACGCCGTCGCGGGCCTGCTGCTGCCGATCCTCATCCGGAACGGCATCGACGACGGTGTGCAGCAGCTGGCGCTGGGGGCGGTCTGGACCGCGTCCGCGTTCGCGCTGGTCGTCGTCCTCGCCCAGTGGGCGGCGCAGATCGCCGAGACCCGGATGACCGGCCGGACCGGCGAACGGATCCTCTACGCGCTGCGGGTGAAGATCTTCGCCCAGCTCCAGCGGCTGGGACTGGCCTACTACGAGCGCGAGCTGACCGGCCGGATCATGACCCGGATGACCACCGACGTCGACGCGCTGAGCACCTTCCTGCAGACCGGTCTGGTCACCGCCGTCGTCTCCCTGCTGACCTTCTTCGGCATCCTCGTCGCGCTCGTCGTCCTCGACGCCGGGCTGGCCCTCGTCGTCCTCGGCACGCTGCCCCTGCTGGTCGTCGGCACGATCGTGTTCCGCCGCAAGAGTGTCAAGGCGTACGAACTGGCCCGGGAGCGCATCAGCGTGGTCAACGCCGACCTCCAGGAGAGCGTCGCCGGGCTGCGGATCGTGCAGGCCTTCCGCCGCGAGGGCACCGGGACCGAGCGCTTCGTGGCGCGGAGCGACAGCTACCGGCAGGCGCGGGTCCGCGGCCAGTTCCTGATCTCCGTCTACTTCCCGTTCGTGCAGCTGCTGTCGTCCGTGGCGGCGGCGCTGATCCTGGTCGTCGGCGCGGGCCGGGTGAGCGAGGGGACGCTGACCACCGGCGCGCTCGTCGCCTATCTGCTCTACATCGACCTGTTCTTCGCCCCGGTGCAGCAGCTCTCCCAGGTCTTCGACGGGTACCAGCAGGCGACGGTGTCGCTCGGCCGCATCCAGGAGCTGCTGCGCGAGCCCACCACGGTGAAGGCCGCCGAGGAGCCGCGCCCGGCGGGCCGGCTCCGCGGCGAGATCAGCTTCGAGGACGTGCACTTCCGGTACGGAGCCGAGGACGGCGAGGAGGCGCTGTCCGGCGTGGACCTGCGCATCCCGGCCGGGCAGACGGTCGCCTTCGTGGGCGAGACCGGCGCGGGCAAGTCGACGCTGGTCAAGCTGGTCGCCCGGTTCTACGACCCGACCTCCGGCGCCGTCCGCGCCGACGGCACGGACCTGCGCGCCCTGGACCTCACCGGCTACCGGCGGCGGCTCGGCGTCGTCCCCCAGGAGTCCTACCTCTTCCCGGGCACGGTGCGCGACGCCATCGCCTACGGCCGTCCCGACGCCACCGAGGCCGAGGTGGAGGCGGCGGCCCGTGCGGTCGGCGCCCACGACATGGTCGCCTCGCTGGACGGCGGTTACCTCCACGAGGTCGCCGAGCGGGGCCGCAACCTCTCCGCCGGGCAGCGGCAGTTGATCGCCTTGGCCCGCGCCGAGCTCGTCGACCCCGATGTGCTGCTGCTCGACGAGGCCACGGCCGCCCTCGACCTGGCGACCGAGGGGCTGGTCAACCGGGCCACGGACCGGCTGGCGGGCAAGCGCACCACCCTGGTCGTCGCCCACCGGCTGACCACCGCGGCCCGCGCGGACCGGGTGGTGGTGATGGACCACGGCCGGGTCGTCGAGGACGGTACGCACGCCGAACTCCTCGCCGCGGACGGGCGCTACGCCCGGCTGTGGCGCACCTTCGCCGGCGAGCCGGAGACGGCGCCGGCCTGACCGGGGCGATCGACCGGGACGGCCTGACCCCGCAGGCCGACCGCGCCGGCCTGACCCCACCGGCCTGACCGGGGCGGCCCCGGGCGCCTCGGGGCGGCCCCGGGCACTTCGGGGTGGCTCCGGCGCCCCGGGCACCCCGTCCGCCCGCGGCACCATGCGCACCCCGGGAACCAGGGGCCCCACTCCACGCGTGTAGCTTGACGGTCGCCCGTATGTCCGAACGACGGGCGCATGACCCCATAGGGAGGCAGACGTGCGCGGTGCGGTTGCACGCCGTCGAACAGCTCTGGGGGTGGTGGTCCTCATGGTCGTCGGGCTGGCCGGACTGGCCGGTTCCGGCACGGCCGAGGCCGCCGCGGCGCGCTGCGAGGGGCGGAAGGTGAAGACGCTGTCGCTGCCCGGCGGGCGGATCCACATCCACCGGACCAGGCTGTTCGCCTGCGCCTTCACGGTCGCCACGGATCCGGGCAAGAGGCGGAAGATGAGCGTCAGCATTCAGGCGCGCGGCACCCGGCCCCGCTGGGACACCGGCTACTACTCCCACCACGCCGGACCGGTCCGGGTGGCCGCCGGACAGCGCTGCGTCTTCGTCCGCGGTTCCGTGGGCCGCCGGTCGGTGAGCTCCGGCTGGCTCTGCTGAGCCGAACGCCCTTGCGGGCACGGCCGGTTGCCTTCTTCGAGCCGATTACCCCGTCAGGTCTGGCGGCGGCACGAGCCGCGCCGGTAGGTTCACGGCGACCTTTGTGAACCCAGGGGAGGGCGAATGCGCAAGGCGCTCAGATGGCTGCTGGCGCTCGTGGTGCTCATAGGCGCCGTCGGCGTCGGCGGGGCACCGGCCGGGGCGGCCACCGCCGACCGGCAGGACGCCACGGACATCAAGGACCGGATCCTCGCGATTCCCGGTATGAGTCTCATCGAGGAGAAGCCGGCCGACGGCTACCGGTACTTCGTCCTCAACTACCAGCAGCCGGTCGACCACCGGCATCCGTCCAAGGGCACCTTCAAGCAGCGGATCACCCTGCTGCACAAGGCGACGGACCGTCCGACGGTCTTCTACACCTCGGGCTACAACGTCTCCACGAACCCGACCCGCAGCGAGCCGACCCGGATCGTCGACGGCAACCAGGTGTCGATGGAGTACCGCTTCTTCACGCCGTCCCGGCCGAAGCCGGCCGACTGGTCCAAGCTCGACATCTGGCAGGCCGCGAGCGACCAGCACCGGATCTTCAAGGCGCTGAAGAAGATCTACGGGAAGAACTGGCTCGCCACCGGGGGCAGCAAGGGCGGCATGACCGCCACCTACTTCCGCCGCTTCTACCCGCACGACATGGACGGCACGGTCGCCTACGTCGCCCCGAACGACGTCAACAACCGTGAGGACTCGGCCTACGACCGCTTCTTCCGCCGGGTCTCCACCAAGGAGTGCCGCACCGCGCTCGACGCCGTCCAGCGCGAGGCCCTCGTCCGCCGCAAGGAGATGACCGACCGCTACCGCAAGTGGGCGAAGGAGAACGACAACACCTTCACCACCGTCGGCAGCGCCGACAAGGCCTACGAGAGCGTGGTCCTGGACCTGGTGTGGGCGTTCTGGCAGTACAGCTCCGAGAAGGACTGTGCCGACGTCCCGAAGCCGGACGCGTCGACCGACGACCTCTACGCGTTCGTCGACAAGATCTCCGGCTTCTCCGCCTACACCGACCAGGGGCTGGAGACCTACACGCCGTACTACTACCAGGCCGGCACCGAGCTGGGCGCGCCCACGCTCAAGTACCCCCACCTCAAGGGCCTGCTGCGGTACCCCGGGTACTTCACCCCCCGGGCGTACGTGCCGCGGGACATCCCGATGAAGTGGAAGAAGGGCGCCATGCGGGACGTCGACCGCTGGGTCCGGCACCACAGTGAGCGGATGCTCTTCGTCTACGGGCAGAACGACCCGTGGGGCGCCGAGCAGTTCCGCCCCGGCAAGGGCTCCGAGGACGCCTACGTCTTCACCGCCCCCGGCGCCAACCACGGCGCCAACATCGCCGGGCTGACCGCCGACGAGAAGGCCAAGGCCACCGCCGAGGTCCTCCAGTGGGCGGGCGTCGCCCCGGCCGCCGTCCGGCAGGGCGAGGCCACGGCCAAGCCGCTGGCGAAGCCGGACAGCACGCTCGACAAGCAGTCCACGCAGCGCAGCCTGCGGCCGTAACCGCGGCGGCGGACGGTTCAGAGGCGCAGACGGTTCAGAGGCGGCGGGCACACCCGACGGGTGTCCCGCCGCCCAGCCGTACGTGGAGCGCGGTCACCGGCGGGCACGCGGAACGGTCCCGCACCGCCGCCGTCACCCGGTAGCGGGGCTCCGGCCCGGGCCCTTCGCACGCCGTCTCCACCACCCGCGACCGCCCGCCGCGCAGGTGCTGCTCGACAGTCACACAGTCGCCGACCAGCGTCCGCGGGCCGCCGCCCCCGCCCGGATCCCCCGGGTGCGGGCCCGTCAGCCGCCGCATACAGGCGTAGCCCTGCGCCACCGAGCCGTCGCCGTCCTCGTCCCGGTCCGGCAGCCGCGCCGAGACGCGCAGCACGAAGTCGGTACGGGCCGGACAGCGCGGACCGGCATCCGCCGGGCCGTCCGGACGCCGCGTCAGCACCCGCGCCACCGCCCGCTCACTGGAGCACGGCACCTCTTGAACGCCGGTACGGCCCCGGGCGCTGCACTCGCCCCGGGCCAGGAACGTCCCGCCGTGGCCGGCCGGCACGGGAGCGGCGCTCCGCTCCGGCCCGCGCTCCGGCCCGCCGCCGGCCACCGGCAGGGGCCGGCACCCTGCCAGGGCCGGCGACGCCAGCCAGAACACCAGCGCCCACGCCAGGACCCGCACGCCGCCCATGCACACAACTCCCCTCCGACCCCCGCGAACCGCGTCCAGCGTGTCCCGCGGCAGCGGGCGCGCGCCAAGAGCGCCGGGATCTTCGGTCCCGGGGGAGGGGGTGCGCCGGGGGCGCGCCGTAGCGGTCAGTACGACGGCGTCAGTACGACAGCCTCAGTACGAGAGCCTCAGTGCGAAGGCTTCAGTACGACAGTCCGTGGCCCAGCGGGTACAGCACCTGGGCCGGGTCGTCCGCCCGGGGCACCGGCACCGGGAGCCGCCCCGAGGGGGAGGCCCGCCCCGCGATGACCCGGGCGGCGGCCCGCAGATCCACATCGGTCCAGCAGTAGCCGGTCAGCGAGGCGCCCAGCCCCGTGCCGGTGAGCTGGGCGATGTCGTACGGGTTGCGCAGGGCCAGGTGCACCACCGGCACCCCGGTCCCCACGAGCGCCGTCACCAGCGCACGTTGCGAGGGGGCCCCGCTGTCCTTCGGCCGGGTGACGTTGTACGTCAGCACGACCACCGCGTCCCGCCCCCGCGCCGCCGCGACCGCCGCGTCGATCGCCGCCTGCGTCGGGTCGGGCTTGGTGCCGGTGCCGGTGGACAGCCCGGTCGCCGTGAAACCCAGTTCGGTCAGGGCCGTGGCGAGCACGGTGGTCGGCGGGCCGCCGGTGCCCGTGGGGGCGGCCGGGTCGACCCCGGTGACCAGCACGTTCCGCTGCCGGCGGCGGGAGAGCGGCAGCAGCTTCCGCTCGTTGACCAGCAGTGTCGTCGTCCGCTCGGCGATCCGTTCCGCGGTGGCCCGGTGCGCCCGCGTGCCGACCGTCCGGTCCACGTCCTGACGGGTGACGTACGGGTCGTCGAACAGCCCCCGGCGGTACTTGAGTTCCAGGATGCGCAGCAGGGACGCGTCGATCCGCTGCTCGCTGATCTCGCCCTCCCGGAGCGCCTTGAGCACGGCGTTCCAGGCCACGGGCAGGTCCGGCGGGTTGAGCAGCTGGTCCACACCGGCCTTCAGCGCCAGCACCGGCACCCGGTCGTCGCCGTACTTCTGCCGGACGCCCGCCATCCCGAGGGAGTCGGTCACCACCACGCCGTCGTAGCCGAGCTTCTCCCGCAGGATGCCGGTGAGGATGGGCCGGGAGAGGGTCGCCGGGTCGTCGGCCGGGTCCAGCGCCGGGAAGAGGATGTGTGCGGTCATGATCGAGTCGATGCCGGCGGCGATGGCGGCCTTGAACGGCGGGGCGTCCAGCCGCTCCCACTCCTCGGCGCTGTGGGTGATCAGCGGCAGGCCGTAGTGGCTGTCGGTCGAGGTGTCGCCGTGGCCGGGGAAGTGCTTGGCGGTGGCCGCCACTCCCGCTCGCTGGTAGCCCTGCACCTGGGCGGCGACCAGCCGGGCGACGGCTTGCGGATCGGAGCCGAAGGACCGGACGCCGATCACCGGGTTGGCGGGGTTCACGTTCACATCGGCGACCGGCGCGTAGTCCTGACGGATCCCCATCGCGGCCAGCTCCGCCCCGGCGACCCGCGCGGCGGCACGGGCGTCGGACCGAGAGGCGTGCGCGCCGAGGGCCATCGCCCCGGGCAGCAGCGTGGCGGGCGCGCCGATCCGGGCGACCGCGCCGTGCTCCTGGTCGGTGGAGATCAGCAGCGGCACCCCAGTGGCCCGGCCGAGCCCCGCCCGCTGGATGCCGTTGGACAGCTCGGCGATCTGGTGCGGGTCGCGGGTGTTGTGCGCCCAGGCGAAGTAGATGATGCCGCCGACGTGGTACTTGGCGATCAGTTCGGCGGCGTTGGCGACGCCGATCTCCTTCTGGTTCAGCGCGACGTCGGCGGGGTCCGGGGCGGTGGCGGAGTGCCCGTAGACCCGCATGACGAACAGCTCGCCGACCTTCTGCTCCGGACTCATCCGGGCGATGAGCGCCCGCAGCCGCTCGCGGTCGGCGGCGCGCGGGCGCGCCGCGGCGTGAGCGGTGGAGCCGCCCGCGGCCAGCGACGCGGCGGCGGTGGCGGCCGTGGCACCGGCCAGGACGGCCCGCCGGGAGGGTCTCGGCCCGGGCGATTCTTCGTGATGCACGTGCACTCCTTCCGAGAGGAGGTGCGTGGCGAATGAAGGAAACTTCCAAGAAGAAACGCTTAGCCCGAAAGTTATCGTCAGTCAATGGGAAGCGCCGGGAAGCCCCGAGGCCGCCGGGGACACGCCGGGAGAGCGGGGGATCCTGGGGGAATCCGGGGTGGGACTGGGCGGCCCGGGTCGTCGGTCGGGGGAGTGGGGCGGGCGGGGGCGGCCGCGCTCGGTGCGGGGCGCGCGTAGCCGGACGGCGCCCGGACGGCTCGGGCCCGCAGAGCCCGGCATGCTTCGAGGATGAGCGACGATGAGATCAGAGGAACCGTCGCCCTGCTCGTCAACGACGAGGGCGAATACCTGCTGCATCTGCGCGACGACATCCCCGGGATCTGCGATCCGGGCACCTGGTCGGTGATCGGCGGGAACCGCGAGGGCACGGAGACCTTGGAAGACACGATCCGCCGGGAGCTGAACGAAGAAGCCGGGTTGGCCGTCCCCGGCCTGCGGCGTTTCACCGTGGTGAGAAGTCTCGGCCCGGACCAGGCGGTGAAGGGGTACGTCCAAGTCTTCTGCGGCCGGTGGAACGGGGACGCGAGCCAGCTCCGCCTCACCGAAGGCGTGATGCTTCATTGGTTCGATCCCCAGGTGGTGCCGCGTCTTCGCATGTGCGCCTGGACGAAAGAGGCCATCCAACTGCATCAGGCGAGATCGCGCGAGTGAAGGCAGCCGGGGTGGGGGGCAGCGGACGAGGCCCGGGTGAGTTCGCGGACGCCTGTGGCGTGGGGGCAAGCAGTCGCGTGTTGCCCGGCGTCGAACTGGTTGCGTGCACGCGCCAGATGGATGTCGACCGGCGTGGAGCGGACGCGTCACCTGCCTGGTCGCGTTGCCTTCACCGGTGTGCCTAATGTGTCGCGCGACAGGCATAGGCGGCCCGACGCGGGGGACCTGATCCTCCCCCTGAACGAGAGGGACGGGCCCTTGCCTTGGCAGAGCACGCGGTTCAGGCGAATGGGTATGCGAGCAATCTGGTGATGCGCGAGCTGGACGAGACGGCCGCTTGGCGCCCGATTGGGGCCCGCCTGGCCGCCTGGCGCCGCCGCCGGGGACTGAGCCGGGATGACCTCGCCTCCAGCACCGGTCTGGAGTTCGGTTACCTCGCCGGGCTGGAGACGGGCGGAGAGTGGATGGACCGACGCGGCCGGCTGGCAGCGCTGGCCACCGCCTTGCGGCTGGATGTCGCGGACCTGACCGGTCAGCCCTACCCGCCACGCGGGGAGGAGCACGCGGCGGTGCGGGCGGTCGCCTTCCACCTGCGGCGCCTCTTGGTCCGCCGACAGGTTGACATGGCCCCCGGCGTGCCGGTGGAAGAGCTGGCGGAACGGACCCGGGCCGCCGCACGGGCCGATGCTGCGGGCGATGAGCGCCATCTCGCGATCGCGCTGCCGGAGCTGATCGAAGCGGCCGATCGTGCGATGGCCACCGCTGCGGGGCCCGGGCGGGCAGAGGCGGTGCGGTTGCGCGTGGACGTACATGTGCTGGGCGCCGGGCTGCTGCGGCGGCTGGGCTACAAGGACCTGGCGTGGATGCTGCTGCACCGGGCTTGCCCCGGCGCGCTCGAATCGCTGCCGGTGCTGGTCGAGGAGACGCGGCTGCTGATCGATCTCGGCCTGCCGGAGTATGCGCTGGCCCGCGCCGAACGCGCCGAACGCGCTGAGGACGCCGGGGCCGACTGGGAAGTGACGGCGCTGGCCGCTGTCGCCCAGGCCATGGCCGGACGCCGCCCGGAAGCTGAACAACTCCTTGCCACGGCAGCCGAACGGGCCACCGACGCACGGGAGTCGTCCCTGGTGGTGGTGGCCCGCGCCGTCGTCGCCGCCGAGTGCGGCGACACCGGCGAGGCCGCCGACCACGCCCGCGCGGCGGACCAGACAGCGCTCAGCGGCGCTCATCGCTGCGGTCTGCTGTTGGTCGCCGCGTCGGCTGAGGCCCGTCAGGGCCGCGCCGACCGGGCCGCGGCTCGGCTCGTTGAAGCCGACGCCGTGGCACCGATGCGGCTGCGGCTGGACCCCTTCGCCCGGGACCTGGTCGCCGCGCTCGTTGACCGCACCAGCGTTCAGACCGCGGCGGTTCGGGATCTGGCCGAGCGGGCCGGGCTGCGGTGATGCCGCCCGTCTTGGCGGGAAAGAGCTCTGAGGGCGGGAGGCTCGCCCTACGCTACGGCTGAGGCACGGGAGTTGAGGCGGGGTTCTTGGACGAAGAGCAGGCCAGGCGGATCGGTGAGCGTCTACGCTCGGCCCGTCGCCAGCGCGGGATGAGTCTTCGCAACCTCGCGGGCATGGCCGGGGTGTCGGTCGGCTACCTGTCGATGGTGGAGAACGGTCATCGGCTGCTGGACCGCTCCAGCCGTATCGCCGCCTTCGCCGAGGCCCTGCAGATTGCCCCGTCCGAGCTGACCGGCCAGCCCTTCGCCCCGGTGGACCCGCACGCGAGCGCGGCCCATAAGGCGATCCCGGCCCTGCGGCTGACGCTGATGGGGATCACCATGACCGCCCCGCCGGACCGCCGCCCACCCCGGGTTCCGGCGGCGGTGCTGGCCGAGCGGATAGAGCAGGCCAATCGGCTCTACCACGCGGCCGAATACGGCACCCTCGCCGCAGGTCTGCCCGCGCTGCTGGCCGACCTGCACGCCGCTGCCGAGGCCGCTGCCGGTGCCGCCCGGCGCGCGTTGCTGAAGCTGCTGGCGGATGCCTACCACCCGGCGTGCACGCTGCTGTTGAAGAACCTCGGCTACACCGACCTGGCGTTCATCGCGGTCACCCGGGCGTCCGAGGCGATCGTGGAACTGGACGACCCGGTCTACTCCGCCCTCTCCGGCTTCTTCCACACCCACGTGCTGATGTCGGCCGGCAGCCCCGCCCAGGCCCTGGCCCAGGCCACCGCCGCAGCCAACACCCTGGAAGGACATCTGACCAGCCCGGACGCGCACGCTCTGCTCGGCGAACTCCACCTGATCTCCGCCACCTCTCTGACCCAGGACCGGCAGCGGCCCGGGAAAGCCCGCGCCGCAGAAGTCCGCGGCCACCTCGCCGAAGCCGCGAGCCTCGCCGGCCGCACCGGCGAGACGCGGGCCTGGCACCTGAACTTCGGCCCTACCAACGTCGGCATCCACCAGGTGAGCCTCAACACCGACTTGGGTCTGCACGGCGAGGCCGTCACGGCCGGGGGCGGGGTACATCCCGAGGCCCTGGAACACGCTCCGGGGCGGCAGGCCGCCTTCCATGCCGATCTGGGCCGGTCCCTGTCCCATCTGCGCGGCCGGGAGGTCGAGGCGGTCGCGGCCCTGCTGACCGCCGAGCAGATCGCCCCCCAGCGCATCTACGCAAACGCGCCTGTGAGGAACACCGTCGAGTTCCTCACCGACCGGCAACTGCCTGCCCACACCGCCCGGGACCTGCGGGGCCTGGCCCACCGCATCGGCCTGTCACTCTGACCGGCGACACCTCTCCCTCCACTTGGGGACATGAGCCCGTACGCGTTTGAGCGCACCGTCGCACGCGGCTGAGCATGAGTGCCCGTACACACCTGTGCGTGGAGCCCGTACGCGACAGAGCCACATTGCCTCGTACGCGAACGCTCCTCCGGCGGTGTCTCGTCGGCCCTGAACTGGTTCGGGGCCGTGGGTTCACGATGGTGAACACCCCTGCGTGCTGGAGCCCTTACCTTCAGTCACATCCGGGCAACTGCCGCCCGGAGAGAGGGTGAGCTGCGCGATGTCCAGCACTGCGATGCACCACGACCTCCAAGTGATCTCCACGGCCGAGCACGTCCCGCTGGCCCGCCGTGAGACGGTCGAAGTCCTCGCCCGGTGGGGTATGTCCGAGCAGGTCGTGGACACGGCGTGCCTGATCGTCAGCGAGCTCGTGACGAACGTGGTGCAGCACGCGGCCGTGCTCTCGCCCACCGCCACGGTCAGCTTCGCCGTCGAGGGCGGGGCCGAGCTGGTGCCGGCCGTCGCGGATGCCCACCCGTTCAAGCCGAATCCCCTACCGGCTGCCCACGACCTCGGGGGCCGCGGCCTGTTCTTGGTCAACGCCCTGGTGAGGGAGCTCCGTGGCCGGGGCGAGGCCGTCCCGGACCTAGCCACCGGAGGCAAACGAATCGTCGTCCGCCTGCCCCTGGTCCCCGCCGAGAACCCCAAGAGAGAAGGGAGCTCCGGGTGTTCATCGACATCCCGAGCGAACTCGAAGCCGCTCTGATCGACTGTTCTCTCCCGCCCTGGGAATTGGACGGCTCGTTCCTGGCTCAGTCCACCATGGAGCGGTACCGGACCGAGCTGACGGCCACCCCGCGGTTCGAGGAAACCGCCGCGATCCTGCGCCACGCGCTGACCGGGGAGGGCGGCGGATACGCCGTGCTGCGCCTGGGAAGCCTGGCCAAGGCCCCACGGACCGGCGACCGGCTCCGGCGGCTGGCGACGGGCTTCGCGGCCGAGGTGGCGGTCCCCTTCTCGCCGTTCCCGCGGTGGCCCCTCTGGAAGGACATCGGGGTCAAGGTCGACAAGGACCCCGGCAAGTCCAGCGGCATCGGATACAACGCCTTCCACATGGACCTGGTGAACGCATCCTTACCCCCGGACTACACCACGCTCCTGTGTGTTCGCCCCGACCTGCTCGGCGGCGGCCCCAGCATCCTCTCCGACGCCCACGCTGCGGTGGCGCGCCTGTCGGAGGACAGCCGCGCCCTGCTGGCCGAGTCGGCCTACCACTACGGGACCTTTTTCGACCTGTTCGGCGTGGGCGAGGAGTGCAAACCGTTTCCGATCCTGGACGGCTCCGACCCGGGCGAGGGGTTCGTCCGGTTCACCGCCAAGATGCCGGAGCGGTCCCAGCTCGGCCAGGCGCACGCCGACGCCGCCAGGGAACTCGCCCAGGAGCTCGTCCGGGGGCAGGTCTCCTTCATACTCCAGCCCGGGGACTACCTCATCGTGAACCAGCGCCGCTTCCTGCACGGGCGGGAGGCGCTCCACAGCGGTCAGGAGACCGTCCCGGTCGCCGACCGGCGGCTGCTCCTCCAGTTGTTCCTGCGCGCGAGGGCCGATGGCGGCTCGGCCGCATAGTCGGCCGACAGCACCGGTGACTCACCGAGTCCCGCCTCCGGGTCCAGCCCCCGAGCACGCGGCAGGGCCACGGGGCGGGGCCCGGTCGGGCACCCCCGGAAACGGTCGCGCACCGGGCTCCCAGGGCCCGTGCACGGATCTAGATGCGCGAGTTGCGCAGCGACTGCCACACAGCGCCAGCCAGCGCCCGCGTCGCCCGTGGGACCGACAGGTGCTCGTGCTCGCGGTACAGAGCCCAGTTGTATTGGACGAGCGACAGCTTGTTGGAGGACAGCGATCCCGCCTGGTGGGCCCTGTACACCGCGAGCGGCTCAGCCAGGCCCCGGGCGTCAGCGCCGTCCCGCATGATCGACAGCCAGAGAGCGTAGTCCTGGCGCTTGCGCATCTCCGGCATCAGCCTCGTGCCCAGGACATTGCGGTCGTACATGGCAGTGAGAGCACCGATGTGGTCTTGGACCAGCATCGCGCGGTAGTCCACATGCTCCCGCGCACGGATCACCCGCCCGTTCGGAGCCCAGTCGGTGCTCTCGCCGTCGTAGTCGGCGTCCATCTTGAAGTACGAGGTGAACGTCAAAGGCGCAGTCGCCTCCGCAGCGAATGCAAGCTGCTTCTCGGTCTTCTCCGGAAGCCACATGTCGTCGCTGTCGAGAAAGGCCACGTAGTCCCCGCGGGCCCGCTCGATCGCGAGGTTGCGGGCCCGGCCGGCACCGCCCCGTTCAGGTGCCGACTCCGGCAGGACGCGCTCGTCCTGCTCGGCGAACTCGCGGAGCAGGTCCATGGAGCCATCGGAGGACTGGTCGTCGGTGACCAGCAGCTCCAGGTCGCTGTGAGTCTGCGTGAGCACCGATCGGACGGCTGCGCCGAGGGTGGCAGCCGAGTTGTACACGGGCATCACGACAGACACCAGGGGCACAGCGCTTCTCCTTGCCAGACCAGGAACCACAGTCCATTCAAGCACCGCAATCGAGTAGGAGCTGCCATGCAGACAGTTGTCGCTGGTCAGGGCTACGTAGGGCTTCCCCTGGCTGTACGCGCCGCAGAGGTGGGTCACCATGTCGTCGGCTACGACGTGGACACGCACCGCGTCCAGCAGCTTGCCGCCGGCCAGTCCTACATGGCGGACGTGGACTCCTCGCGGCTGCGCGCAGTGCTGGACTCCGGGACCTACTCCGCGACGGCCGACGCTGCCGCGCTGGCCGGCTTCGACATCGCGGTGATCACCGTGCCGACCCCGCTGCGGGACGGCGTGCCCGACCTGACCTACATCGAGTCCTGCGCCCGGACCCTGGGCGAGTACCTTCGCCCCGGCGCGACGGTTGTCCTGGAGTCCACGACCTATCCCGGCACCACCGAGGAACTGCTGCTGCCGATCCTGGAGAAGACCTCGGGCCTCAACGGCGGAGTGGACCTCCTGGCCGGATTCAGTCCCGAACGCATCGCTCCGGGAAACAAGCGGTGGTCGTTCGACGGGACGCCGAAATTGGTGTCCGGAATCAACGACGAATCACTCGATGCGATCAAGGGCTTCTACGACAGCATCTTTCAGACCACGGTACCGGTATCCGGGACCAAGGTCGCCGAGATGGCCAAGCTGATCGAGAACAGCTTCCGGTTCGTCAACATCTCCATGGTCAACGAGATGGCGATGCTGGCCGCTCCCCTCGGCGTGAACATCTGGGAGGCGATCGACGCCGCCGCGACCAAGCCTTTCGGCTTCACGCGGTTCACCCCGGGGCCGGGGGTTGGCGGGCACTGCCTGCCCGTTGATCCGATGTTCCTCTCATGGAAGGCCCAGCAGGAGCTTGGCATCCCTTTCCGGTTCGCGGAACTCGCCGCCGACGTGAACCGGCACATGCCCGACTACGTCGTCCGGCGTCTCGTGGAAGCATTCGACAAGCGCGGTATGACCGTTAAAGGATCCAGAATCCTGCTGCTCGGTCTGACCTACAAATACAACGCCACCGACCTACGCAATTCACCTTCGCCACGTGTTGCCGAACTTCTCATCAACCTCGGCGCCACGGTCCGCGGCGCCGACCCCAACATCCCGGACGGCGACGACATCAAGTTGAACGTGCCCCGGGTCGATGCGAGCCCGGAGGAGATCACGGCCTCCGATGCCGTGGTGCTCCTCATGGACCACACTCGATTCGACCTCGCGATGATCCAGAAATACGCGACCTATGTTCTCGACTGCCGAAATCGCCTTTCCGGGGCGAACGTCGAGACTCTCTAGCTCCTCGAAATCCCGTGCCCCGCTGCCGATCTTCCATCCCCAGGAGCTTCTCTTGCGCGACGAATGGGAATACGCCCACACGGACTACACCATGCCCGCGCAGCGTCAAATCCCTGCCTCGCTGGCCGAAAGCGAGAGCGACTGGCGCCACTACCTGGAACGCTCAACCCCCAACGGCTGGCTGATGCGACACAACGCCATGACCGAAGCGCTCGTCAGCGGACAGCCGATGTACCTGCTGCACACCACCAAGGACATCGACGCCATCCGCACCAGCCGGGAGTTGCACGTCTCTACCGGATGCCTGGTCGGGGCCCTGTATTGCTCGCCTCTCGCCAGTCAGCGCGAGGGACTGCGCCCACACAACCTCGGCGCCTACCTGATGCGGACGAAACCCTCCACTGCGCCCATGATCTTCGAGGTTGCCCCGGATGCACCGATCCGGCCCAAGGGCGTCGACTACCTGCATCTCGGTGCCATCCACCTGCGTACATACCTGCGTTACCAGAGCTTCCTCACCCCGGCCGAGAGCGACCAGCTCGACCGCGCCGTGCTGGCCGGGCTGCGCGCCGCGGCCGTGTTCCTCGACGTCGCCCTGCGCAACGCCGCCGGGCGTACCACTCCCGCACCCGAGTTCATCGACCAGTTGTCCGGCGCCGTGGCCCACGTGCCGTTCCTCGGTTACCTGTACTTCGAGGTTCTGTCCGAATACCTGATGCTCCACTCCGTTACTCCGGAGACCAAGACCCATGCCCAGGCGGGAGAGCTGAACAACTGGCTCTACAAACGACTCGCCTTCGCCGCCGTGGATGGCATGGACCGGTTGTTCGACCTGGCCCGTTTCAATCCGCGCCATCACCGGCTCGTCCAGCTGACCGAAGGCATAGAACCGGCTCTCGGCCCGGGAGTCGCCGAGTACGTCCGGCGACGACTGTCCCACCTGTTCGTCCGGACCGCGCTGCACCCATCCCAGGACGCGGCATCGGTAACCTTCCAGGGCGCTGACCTCAGTACGATCCAGAAAGCCGCGCCTGGACTGATCGGCCAGATGATCTTCCGTGAGATCCGGTACATGCCCCGCTACCAGCAGCTGTACCACTGCTTCGAGAAAGCTAAGGCTCTTGAGGCGTGGGACTACTGGAACAGTGAGGGAATACCCACTCCCTTCAATGGAATCCTCCCCAAGGGAGAGATTGGAATCAATCCCGTCTACCCCCGATCGTCAGTCAGGGTGTGGACGGCAGAACAGGACAGGAAGGGTTATTTGCATCCGGCTGAGGAGGTCATGGCCGTCTTCACGCCACACCTGGCGTCGTGGTGGGCGCCTCCCCGTGAGCGCGAGCTGCAGAACACCACCGATGATTCACGAGTCGAGTTGGCACTGAGAGGTCGATCTGCAATTCTCGCCCCACGGTTGTCGATGAATGGCGTTTCTGCATGACCGCCAAACTCCTGAAAATCTTGACCGGCATCAACCGCAGCTCCGTGCCTTCGTCCGGGAGTATGATCCTCGCCAACGATCTCTACGGCGCGATGCCTGAAATTCGCACGACCTTCCTGGGCAGGGCGCCGGTCGATCAGGCTTGGAAGGCTGCGTTTGATCAGCTGATCACCCTCTCCACGACGAAACGCCCTCACGGTCCGGACTTCGCCCCTTACGTTGACGAGTTGACGCGTGAGGTCGGTGCGCTCATCGAGAAGATCCAGCCGAATGCTATTCACGCCCAGTACCTCGGGTTCGCTCTCAGCCTGGCCTTCACCCGAACTGCTGGCAACATCCCGATCATCGCCCTCGCCCACGGCCCCGACGTGATGGTTGCCGAGCGCAGCGCATCGGAACGCGAGGTCATGAATGAAGTTGCTGCCGCAAGCGCCGCGATCGTCGCCCCGACCTTCGCCCTCGCCGACCGCATCGACCGTCTTACCGGACGCCGGTTCACCGATCGACTCACCGTCATCCCGTGGGGTATCCGTTTGAGCGATGTCCGGGTCCGCGATCAACCGCCTACTGGAACCGGACCGCTGTCTCTGGTGCACGCCGGTCGTCTGGACGATAACAAATCCACGATCACCGCCGTCGAAGCCCTCGCTTTAACCGATCAGCCGCACCACTTGACCGTGATCGGCCAAGGGATCTTACGGGAGTATCTGGAACAGCGGGCTATCGAACTCGGGCTGCGGGACCGGGTTCAGTTCGATCCGTTCCTGTCCCGCGCCGCACTGTCGCGCCGCCTGTTGAACTTCGACGCCTTCGTCTTCACGACCAGAGGTCTGGAGGCCTTCGGGCTCGTCCTCATTGAGGCCCAAGCCCACGGACTTCCGGTTGCTTATTCCGATCTTCCCGGTGTGAGGGAAATCCTCGGGAGGGCTGGCGTTCCCTACACTCCTGGCGACGCGCGCTCGCTGGCCGTGGCTCTAGACGAGATGGGCCGGGACTTCCTTCGGCGCAAGGCCCTGGCCAAGGCGGCTCTCCATAACGCGCGCCGATACGACATCACTACCACCGGCCGCCGGCTTCGCGAACTGACGCTCCGCGTTACCTCCTGATCCCGGTGTTTCGAGACCGGCCTCGGGGCTGGTGAGGTCGCATTTTCAGGTATCGCGTATTCCAGCTTCGCCTTCGACCGCGACGGCTTGCTCGTCCTGCGCGGCGCCCTCGCCCCCCGAGATCCGCGACCGCGCAGGCGAGGCCGCCCTACGGCTCGTGGCCACCGACCGGACCGCGGGCCGGGAGAGGGCGGCGGCTGCCCGTTGCGGGGTGCCGGGTAGTCATGCCCCAGGCATGGTACCACAAGTGTGGTGGCCGGGTGCAAGGCCCGGACGAGCCGGGGGAGGGCGCATGACCGGAACCGCGGTGGTCGTGGGAGCGGGAGTCGGTGGGCTGGCAACGGCGATCGGGCTGCGCCGCGCCGGGTGGGCGGTGTCGGTCCTCGAGCGGCGGACGGAGCTGGAGCGGTACGGCACCGCGTTCGGCCTCCACCCCACCGCGCAGGGCGCGCTCGACCGGCTCGGGGCGGGCGAGGCGCTCCGCGGCCGGGCGGTTCCCTACCGGGGCGCGCGGATCCGCACCCCGGCGGGGAAGGTGCTGGCGAGCCTGCCGCTGGAGCGGATCGAGCGACGAGCCGGCCGGCCCGAGCTGTTGATCTCCCGGCCCTATCTGATCGATGCTCTGCTGGCCCAGCTGGACGCCTTCGGGGACGTGCCGGTCGAACTCGGCAGGAACATCTCGGAGGTGGAGGCGCTGGTCGCCGCGCACGATCTGGTGGTCGGCGCGGACGGAATCAGCAGCACCGTGCGCGCCGCGTGCTTCGGCGGGCGCAGCCGCCCGCGGCACGTCGGAACGGTCGCCTGGATCGGTATCGCCGACTTCGAGAGCGGCATCTGCGGGGAGACCTGGGGCAAGGGCCGGTTCTTCGGGATGACGCCCATCGAGCCGGGCCGTACGAACTGGTACACCACCGTGCCCGAGGCCACCACCGCCGACGAACTGAGCGGGCACTTCGAGGGCTGGCACGACCCCGTCCCGCGGATCCTCGCCGAGACCGACCCGTCCACCTGGATCCGCTACGAGATGCGGCACCTCTTCCCCGCCCTGCCGACGTTTGTGCACGGTGGGAGCGTCGCCCTGGTCGGTGACGCGGCGCACGCCATGACGCCCAACCTGGGCCAGGGAGCGTGCACGGCGATCCTCGACGCGGAGGCCCTGGCACGTGCCGTCGCCGAACACGGCCCGGCCGGCCTGCCCTCCGCCCTCCGTGCCTACGACGCGCAACGCCGCCGCAGCGCGCAACGGACCGCCTTCGCCTCCCGGCACCTGCACCGCTTCATGACCAGCGAACGCACCCGCCTGCGCAACTCACTCGTCCGCATGATGCCGAGCTGACCGCAGACTCACCCAGAGGGGCATGGCTCGGACCCTGGCAGGGGCTCACGTCAGGTCGGCGAGGCCTCGGCCATGATGCGGAAGCCCTCGCGGACGGTTTCTGGCCGGCCGGTGGCGCTCCGGACGCGACGTGCCCAGGTGCCGGGCCCCGTGGATCCGCGCCCGCCACGGCCGGTGCCCGCGTTCCGTCCCCCGGTCGTCCCCCGCGGCTCACTGCGCCTTAGGAGTCCCCTTGCGCCGTACCGGCAGGCGCATCGTCAGCAGCTTGGCGCGCGGGGCCAGTCGGCGGACCATCGCGAACAGGGAGTCCGTGCGCGACCGGTCCTCGTCCAGCACGGTGAAGAGGTTCACCCCGAGGTAGAACGTGATGGCGGCGTTGGCCAGGTCCTTCGGCGGGGTGAGCCGGGCGAGCGGGGTGCCGCCGATCACCCGTTCCAGGGTCTCCTCGATGAACGCCAGCCAGGGTTCCGCCCGCCGCGACACCGGCTCCCGCAGCTCGGGCTTGGCCACCGCCGCCGCGACCAGCTCGGAGAAGAGCGTGATGTGTCCGCCGTCGAGGTCGTCGCGGTAGATGCGGGTGGCCGCCTCGGCCAGGTCCTCCAGGGTCCGGACCTCGGCCACCGTCTCGGCGTGCAGCGCCATCCGCTCCGCGGACGACCGGTCGAGCGCGGCGAGCAGCAGCTCGTCGACCCCGCCGAAGTGGTAGAAGACCAGCGCCGAGTTGACGCCGGCCTCCTTCGCGATCGTCCGCGCGCTCGTCCCGCCGTACCCGTGCGCCTTGAGTACCGCCGTCGCCGCCTCGATCAGCCGGCCCTTGGTGTCCGCCGTCATTGACCATCCTCTCGCCTGGATTCATCATACGGTTTAATCGAGTGATTAAATCGGTTGGTGAAGAAGTCGCCGCCGTGTCGTGACGACCGGCGATGCCGAACAGGGGTGGAACTGATGGACGAACGGAACGAACAACCCCGGATCACCCGGGCCCGCCGGCGGCTGGCCGGGGTGCTGGCCGCGCTCTTCACGGCGATGCTGCTCTACAAGGTGCTCCACGCGGGTCACTTGGAGCAGACGGCCCTCTTCTACGTCGGCCTGCCGGCCTTCATTGCGCTGGCCGTGGCGCTCGGCACCCGTCCCAAGAGCGCCACCGGCACGGCGCTCGCCTCCGTCACCATCGGACTGGCGCTGTCCGGACCACTGCTCGGTGAAGGCGTCGTCTGCCTGGTCTTCGCGGCTCCCCTCTTCTACCTGCTGGCGGTGGCCATCGGACTGACCGTCGACCGCCGACGTCGCCGGGGGAAGGGCGGGCGGGCCCATGCCTTCGCCGGCATACCGCTGCTGGTTCTGCTCGCCCTGGAGGGCACCGGAGCGTACGAGCTCCCGCGAGACAGCTCCGCGTCCGTCACCCGCACCGTCGCCGTGAGCCCCCAGCAGTTCCAGATGGCCCTCGCCGAGCGGCCCCGCTACGCGGCGCCCCGGCCCACCTTCCTCAAGTTCGCCTTCCCCCGCCCGCTGAAGGCCGAGGGGACCGGGCTGGGCATCGGCGCGCACCGGACCGTCACCTTCACCCCGCGCAAGTCCCTGGGCATCGGCTCCCACCCCACCCCGCGTTCCATGCGGCTGGTCGTCGACGAGCGGGGGCCCGGCCGGGTGGTCTTCGGCGTCCGGCAGGACACCACCCTGGCCCGCTGGCTCGACCTCCGCTCCGCCGAGGTCACCTGGCGGCCCGCGGCAGGCAACCGCACCCGGGTCACCTGGAACCTCAACTACCGCCGCACCTATGACCCGAGCTGGTACTTCGGCCCCATCCAGCAGTACGGCATGGAACAGGCCGCCGCCTACCTCTCGGACACCTTCTCCGCCGCTCCGCCCCGCGCCGACGGGCACCCCAGCACCCGGGGCGACGACGGAGGGCGTCACCACGCCTCGACCCGTACCGTCGGGGACCACGGAACCGGTTCCCGTGCGGTCGGGGATCACGGAGCTGCTTCCCGTGCGGTCGGGGATCACGGAGCCGCTTCCCGTGCGGTCGGGGATCACGGAGCCGCTTCCCGTGCGGTCGGGGACCACGGAGCAGCATCCCGTGCTGTCAGGGATCACGGAACTCCGGCCCGTACCGTCCGAGACCACGGAACCCCCGCCGCTTCAAAGGCGACTGCCGCCGGGACGTCGGCAGCCGCGGACCGGGGTCACGATGCGCGGCGGTGACCCGGCGCTCATCCGCGCGGCCTGCCTCTTCGGCCCGCTCCTCGCGACCGGCGCCGCGGCGGCCCTGCGCCCGCCCGCCCGGCGCACCATCGGCGCCGCGCTTTTGGCCGGCCTTTGGAACGCCGTCTGGCTGCCCGTCGTCAACCTCCTCGCCGTGCACGCCGGTTGGTGGACCTTCCGCGCCGAGGGCGGCACCGCCGCCGGGCTTCCCCTAGACCTGCTCCTCGGCTGGGTCCTGCTGTGGGGCGTCCTGCCCGTCCTGGCGGGCGCCGACCGCCTGCCGCTGCCGTTGGTCGTGGCCGGACTGGCCTGGTTCGACCTCGTCGCGATGCCGCTCGCCGCCCCCGTCGTCCGGCTCGGCGGCGACTGGCTGCTGGGCGAGGCGCTCTGCGTGGCCGTCGTCCTCGTCCCGGGCCTGCTGTTCGCCCGCTGGACGCTGCGCCGCCGACGGCTCGTCGCCCGCGCCGGCCTGCAGCTGGTGCTCTGCGCCGCGCTGATGGTGGGGTTCCCGCTCGTCCTCGTCCGGCCCGACCTGCCGGACACCGACGCCGGGATCGCGCTCGCCCTGCAACTCCTCGCGCCGCCCGTGCTGCTGGGCGTCGTCGCGCTACGGGAGTTCGTCCAGCGCGGGGGCGGCACCCCGGTGCCGTACGACCCGCCGAACAGGATCGTCACCAGCGGCCCGTACGCGTACGTCCGCAACCCGATGCAGCTCGCCATCGTCCTCGTCCACACCGTGCTCGCCCTGGTCACCCGGGACTGGCGGTTCCTGGCCGCGGCGGTCATCGGCTTCGCCTACTCCGCGGGCCTCGCCGACTGGCACGAGAACGCCGGACTGCGCGCACTCCACGGCGAGGCATGGACCCGCTACCGGGCCGCGGTCCGTCCCTGGCTGCCCCGCCTGCGGCCCTGGTCCGGCACCGCCCCGGCCCGGCTCTACGTCGCCGAGAGCTGCGGCCCGTGCAGCGGCTTCGGCCGCTGGGTCGCCGCCCGCCGCCCCGTCGCCCTGGACCTCGTCCCCGCCGAACACCACCCCCGCCGCCTGCGCCGCATGACCTACGAGTCGGCCGACGGCACGGTCCGGGCCGACGGCATCGCCGCACTGGCACGGCTCCTCGGCCACCTGCACCTGGGCTGGGCCCTGCTGGGCTGGCTCCTGATCCTGCCGGGCGTGCGCTGGTTCGCCCAACTGTGCGCGGACGCGCTGGGGGCGGGGCCTCGGGATATTCCGCATGCGCCGGGGGCTTCACGTCAACCTGTCGGCATGCATGCCGAATGAGGGGTACGCCGACGGGCGTGGTGGCACGCTGTAAGCGATATCGGGCCGCGGTGTCGTCGTTCGAACTCCGGTCCGGATGGTGCACATCGTCGTGGAGGCATGTCAATGCAACCGAGCGTTCCGAGTTTCGCTGAATTACTGGACGGGGCGCAGTCCTCGGCCGTGCATTTGGAGATGCGCGATGCCTATGGAGTGGCGAACGAAGTCGAGGAATTCGCGCGATGGAAGCGCACGGGAGAGTGCGATGTCGATCCCGGTTCCGCAGGCTGGTCTCCATGGGTGGAGCTGATCCGTCGGACGGTGTGCCGGGGCGTGGCTGTCCGCCGGGCTCGCATTGTGTCGGAGCCGGTCAGCGACTACGTCAGGTTCGAGCATGCCGGTACCCGGGTCAACATCGGGGCCGGTGAGCAGGTGCGCTGGCTGCCGCGCAGGCGTGCTTCGGACATCGCGCTCCCCGGCAATGACTTCTGGCTGATCGACGACCACATCGTCAGGTGGAACCACTTCACGGGAGAAGGTGCCTCGGGGGGTGGAGAAATGAACGACGATCCGGCTGTTGCCAAGCTGTGCTCGCAGGCATTCGAGGCTGTCTGGGCCAGGGCCGTTCCGCACGAGGAATACGAACTTCGGTGACGTGAGGCGCCTTTTGCGCATCGCGGGCCCCGGCTGAATGCGCCGGGGCCAAAGGGCGATTTTCATGGATCAGCCAGTGATTCCGCCTGCCTTCACGGCTGTGACGAACGCGGTCCATGCTTCGGCGGGGAAGACAAGTGCGGGTCCCTGCGGGTCCTTGCTGTCGCGGACGGGGACGATGCCGGGGAGGCCGGGGGCCACCTCGACGCACTCGCCACCGGCGTTGTTGCTGTAGCTGCTCTTACGCCATCCAGCCGTGCTCAGGTCCGGGATGGGGGGCATCGTGTCCAGTCCTCCATTGCCGCTCGGATCAACACCTCGGAGTCATGAGGCGAGAGGGCCATGGCCCTGAGCAGATCGTAGGACTCACGACGCTCCCCAACCACGTCCCGGTCATCGATGATTGTTCCGGAACGGCTACCTTCCTCATAGGCGACCATCGGCTGGTCAGGCAGGGTATAGAGCGTCAATGAGCCACCTGCTTCGGCGTGCTCGCCGGCGTCGAACGGCAGCACTTGGATGGTGAGATTGGCCTGAGCGGCCCTCTCGAGCAGGGCCGCCATCTGGCGGTGCATCGTGATGGCGGTGCCGACTCTTCGGCGCAGAACCGCCTCGTCGAGGATGTACCAACAGCGGGGCGGTTTGGGGTCGTTGAGCCGAGCCTGACGGGTGAGACGCGCTTCCACCAAGGCTTCGACTTCCGCCTCGGGGGCGTGGGGGTGACCGCAGCGCAGTGATCGTTCGGCGAGCTCTGCCGTCTGGAGCAGACCGGGGACGGTGGCGCTCGCGTACTGCTCGATGGTCGTCGCTTGCCGTTCGATCTCGATGACACGGCGGAACTTGCCGGGAAACGGCTCCTTCCGCGCCAAGGCATAGAGACGGGCGAACAGTCCGTCCGTGCCGAAGCAGGCGTCCAGCTTGGCCGGGAGATCGTCGTAGGGCAGGGTTTCGGCGGTCTCGATGCGGGCGAGATGGGATTTGCTGTAGTTGAGCACCTGCGCGAGCCGCCGTAAGGACAGGTCGGCTTTCTCGCGGTGGCGGCGGATTTCCGCGCCGAAGAGGTCGCGGGCTGAGCGGTCGGGGGAGAGATCACGCGCTTCGAACGGCATCGGTTGTCCTTTGCCACACCATGGGGCGCCGTGGGTCGGTATCGCCGCGCCCGAGCGTAGTCAGCTACCCCAAACGCCGTGGCTGCTCAGGGCGATTGACGCTCAATGGGGGACGCCGCAGGCAGCGTACGGCCTGTGACCGACGTCGTCCGCCGTCCCCGCGGATCGCGCGTCCGGCCCGCGGAAGCCCCGGAGGTCCGCTCCCCGGGTCCCGATGGCCCTCAAGCCACCAACCGCCCATAGTGCTCCCGCAGTACCCGGACCGCCTCCGTGATGGCCGGGCGGCGGGCCGCGCCCGGGCGCCAGAGGGCGTAGAGGCGGCGGATCGGGGTCGGTTCGAGGGGGACGGCGACCGCGCCGGCCGGGAGGGGGCCGCGGCCCAGGCGGGGGACGAGGGCGATGCCGAGTCCGGCCGCGACCAGTTCGAGCTGGGTCGCGTACTCGGCCACCTGGTAGGCGAGGTCGGGCTCGTGGCCGGTGGTGCGCAGGGTGCGGACCAGCCAGTCGTGGCACACCGAGCCCGCCGGCTGGCAGATCCAGCGTTGGCCCACCAGGTCCGTGCGCTGCAAGGTGTCCCGTGCCGCCAGCGGGTGGCCGGTCGGGACGATCACTTCCGACGGGTCGTCGCCGATGACGGCCTGCTCGACGCCGTCCGGGACGGGCCGCGGTGAGATGTCCCAGTCGTGCGTCACCGCCAGGTCGACCACGCCCTGGGCGACCAGTCCGGGGGAGATGTGCGGGTCCAGTTCGGTGAGCCGGGTGTCCAGGGAGGTGTGACGGGCGGCGAGTTCGGCCAGCACGCTCGGCAGCAGGCCGCGGCCGGCCGAGGCGAACGCGGCCACCAGCAGCCGGCCCGTGGGCTGCCCGCGGCGCTCCTCCAGGGTGGTCTCCGCCTGTTCGACGAGGGCCAGCAGCTGTTCGGCCGTGGCGGCCAACTGCTGGGCCGCGTCGGTGAGCACGACGCCCCGGCCCTGCCGTTCCAGCAGCCGGGTCCGGGTCTCCCGCTCCAACTTGGCGACCTGCTGGGACACCGCGGACGGGGTGTAGCCCAGGGCGATGGCGGCGGCGCCCACCGAGCCGTGCACCGACACCGCGTGGAGCGCCCGCAGCCGGGACAGATCCAGCATCGTTCCCCCGTCTCTCCGACAGCCCCGACGGACCCTCCACCCGTCCGGCCCCGATTCACGATTGCTTCATCCAATCATGAAGAGATCGGCGCTGGTGCTTCACGGTCGACGGCCGCGATGCTCGCTCCATGCGACCGCAACACATAGCTCTCGCCGTTCTCGTCGCCGCCGTCTGGGGCGTCAACTTCGTCGTCATCGAGATCGGGCTCGGCCACTTCCCGCCCCTGCTCTTCAGCGCCCTGCGCTTCCTCGCGGCAGCCCTGCCCGCGGTGTTCTTCGTCCGCCGCCCGAAGACCGGCTGGAAGTGGATCATTGCCGTCGGACTGGTGCTGGGCGTCGCCAAGTTCGGGCTGCTCTTCACCGGGATGCACCTGGGCATGCCGGCCGGACTCTCCTCGCTCGTGCTGCAGATCCAGGCGGTGTTCACGGCCGTCGTCGCGGCCGTGGTGCTGGGGGAGCGGCCGGGCCGCGTGCGGGTGGCCGGCATGTGTGTGGCGCTCGCCGGTATCACCGTGGCCGGGATCGACGAGGGCACCTCGGGGCCGCTCCTGGCCTTCGCGCTGCTCATCGCGGCGGCGGCCTTCTGGGGGGTGTCGAACGTCCTCACCCGGATGGCCGCACCGGAGAACGCGATGGGCTTCATGGTCTGGACGAGCGTCGTCCCCATCCTGCCGCTGCTCGGACTCTCCCTGCTCGTGGAGGGGCCGCGGGCCGACCTCGACGCGCTGCGTTCGCTGGACTGGAGCGGCGGCGCGACCGTGGTCTACGTCGCCTGGGTCACCACACTCTTCGGCTTCGGCGCCTGGAGTTTCCTGCTCCGCAGCTACCCCGCCTCGTCCGTTGCGCCGTTCTCCCTGCTGGTGCCCGTCTTCGGGATGTCCGCCGCGGCGCTGGTGCTGGGCGAGGAGATCGGTCCGCTGCGGTGGTGCGCCGCGGTGCTGCTGGTCACCGGCGTCGCCGTCACCTCGCTGGGCGGACCGGCCTCCGGGCGGGGCCGGATCAGGCGGACTGGGCGAGCAGCCAGGACAGATGGTCCCGGGCCGCTTCCAGCAGCCCCGGAAGCTCCGGTGCCTGCGGGAACCAGCGCTTCTCGTACTCCCACGACAGCCAGCCGTCCCAGCCCGCGCGGCTGAGCGCCTCCACGCACTCGGCGAGCGGCAGCACCCCCTCGCCGAGCGGCAGTGGGGCGGGCTCCTCGGCGGAGGCGATGTCCTTCACCTGGACGTAGCCGAGGTGCGGCGCGAGGACGGCGTGGGTGGCCACCGGCTCCTCGCCGCCCCGCCACGGATGCAGCACGTCCCAGACCGCGCCCACGGCGATATGGCCCACCAGACCGAGGACCCGGGCCACGTCCACGCCCCGCGGATGCGAGTCATGCGTCTCCAGCAGCAGCCGTACGCCGAGGTCGGAGGCGTTCGGGGCGACGGCGGCGAGGCGTCGGGCGGCGACCGTGTCCGTCTCCTCCGACGGCTGGTCGCCGCCGCCGGGGAAGACCCGCACACAGGGGGCGCCGAGGTCCCGGGCGAGGGTGAGCAGCTCGCGCAGCTCCTCCAGGACGGGCTCGTCGGCGCCGGGCGCGGCGGCCTCGGTGTACCCGGCCACCGCGAGGATCTCCACCCCCGCGTCCTTGAACTGCTCGGCGGCGTCGACCCGTTCGCTCAGCTCCATCCCCGGGTTGACGGGCTCCTCGGGATGGGCGCGCAGCTCCACACCGTGGTAGCCGGTGCGGGCGGCGAGCCCGGCCACCTCGGCCAGGGGCATTCCGGGCACACCGAGGGTCGAGAAGGCGAGTTTCACGGCTGCTCCAGGTGGGCGGGGACGGGACGGCGGGCGTGCGGCCGGGCCGCGGCCGCACGGGTCAACCCTGCCGGGCCCCCGCTCCCGGCGCATCCCCGCCGCGCGCAGGAAATGCGGAACGGTATGCGGCCGGGGGAGGGGAGGGCCGCCGGGCGTCCGCCGGGGCCCTGCGGACCGTGGCCGCGCGTTGTGGCTGACGCCCGGCGCGCGGCGGATCGCGGCCGGGGCGGCGTGACGGCGGCTGGGCGCGTGACGGCGGCCGGCGCGAGCGTACCGGACGCTTCGACGGCGGAGTGCCCAGGCGCCACGCGGGCCCCAGGGAGCGTTGCACCGAGCGGACCGAGTGGACCGAGCGGACCGAGTGGACCGAGCCCGCGGACTACAGCGTCAGCCGCCAGTCCTGGCCCACGAGGTCGGCGCCGTAGCTGTGGTGCGGCTCCTCGGCGACGAGGACGAAGCCGGCCCGGAGGTAGAGCGTCCGGGCCGCGGCCAGGACGTCGTTGGTCCAGAGCACCAGCTCGCGGTAGCCCGCGTCGCGGGCGAACCGGACACAGGCGTCGACGAGCCGCTCCCCGAGCCCGTGCCCCCGCGCCGACGGGTCGACGAGCAGCAGCCGCAGCCGGGCGGTCCCCGGCGCCGCGTCCCGGACACACATCACGGAGCCCACCGGGCGCCCGTCCAGTTCGGCGATCCACACGCGTTCCAGCAGCGGGTCGTGGTCCTCGGCGAAGTCCGCGACGATCCGGGCGACCAGGCCCTCGAAGGCGGCGTTCCAGCCGTACTCGGCGGCGTAGAGGGCGCCGTGCCGCTCCACGATCCAGCCGAGGTCGCCCGGTTCGGGCCCGCGCAGCACGGCCTGCGGGGAGGTGTCGTCGCCGGGTCGGCCGTGCGGGGGTGCGGGGGTCATGGGTTCTCCGTAGCGCCGGGACCGGGGCCGGGGGCATCCGCCCCCGGCCTCACGGTAGGCCCTTCCTGAGGTGGCTCGGGAAGGGCCGGCGAGATCCCGTGAACGGCCCTGTCAGCGCGGCTCGGCGGCTCCACCGGAGCCGCCGTGGTGCCGGGCGGCCAGGGCGGTGATGCCTGCCGCGGCAGCGGCGGCGAGGTCGGTGACCATCACGTCGTCGACGGGCAGGTTGAGGATGTAGAGGGCGGACGCCAGGGAGCCGAGCAGCAGCAGGTGGGCCATGGCGGGATCGACGGGCCCGGCCAGCTCGCCGCGGGCCACGGCCTGGTCGATGATCTCGGCGAAGCCGACCTGCTCGGCGGCCAGGAAGGTGTCCTGGAACCGGGTGTTCAGTTCGGGATTGCCGGCCAGTTCACTGATCAGGGCCGGTGCCAGCTGCCGGGCCGCCGGGGCGGCCATGCGGACGTGGAAGGTGCGGACCAGCGCCAGCAGGTCCCCGTGCAGGGAGCCGGTGCCGACCGGCGGCGGCAGCTCCTGCTCGTGCACGGTGGCGACGAATGCCATCTCGGCCTTGGAGGCGTAGCGGCGGTAGATCGCCGCCTTGCCCACCCCGGCGCGCGCCGCGACCTGGTCGACGGTCAGGGCCGGGTAGCCGACTTCGTCGATCAGCTCACGGGTGGTCTGCAGGATGTTGTGATCCACGCGACTGTCTCGGGGGCGTCCACCCCGTTGCCTTCTCGCTGTCATGCCCTGCATGATACGGAACGTTAGTATCGAAACCGCGGTATCGGAACTCGGGTCTCGGGCCGGGCCCCGCTGCGCGGAGACGGCCGCGAGGAAGTCGCACCGCGCGGCTTCGCGACAGAACGGAGAACTCAGGTGATCAAGTGGGCCGGCTGGATCATCACGTTGAGCGGAATCGCCCACACCGTCGGCGCCCTGACGGTGCAGAAGGCCGGGCGCCACGCCGGGACATGGTTCAGCGGCGGACTATGGAACGAGGACCTTGCCGACATGAGCCCGGCGGGCAGCGCGTACTGGCTGAGCCTGGAAAGCTTCGGCATACCGCTGACCCTGGTCGGCCTGACGGTGCTGTGGCTGGACCGCCGCGGCATCGCCCCGCCGGCCTTCATCGTCTGGACGCTGAGCGCCTGGACCGTCGTCGACGCCGTGGTCCTCCCGTTCACGCCCTGGCCGCTCTTCGCGCTCGCGTGCGCCCTGCTGTTCATCGGAGCCCGCCGTGCCCGCCGCGACGACCCCGCACCCGAGGCCGGGCTTCCGCGCGCGTGAGCGTGGGCCGTGCCGGTGACGGGCGGCATGCCGGCATGAGGCCACTGGTTCGGCACGAGGCCACCGGTTCGGCATGAAAAGCGCGAGCAGGGGCCCGGCCGGGCAGTGACTCAGCGGCGGTCCGGCGGGGGCGCGGTGGACGCGCGGGCCATCAGATCGGCGCGGACCGTCGCCACGCCGCCCGGCGGCGGCTCCTCACGGCCGATGGCCAGCCTCCCGGCCCGCGCCCCGGCCTCGTGCAGCGGCAGGCGGACCGTCGTGAGCGCGGGCACCGCGTCCGCGCTGAACGGCAGATCGTCGAATCCGGCGACCGAGACGTCCTGGGGAATGCGCAGGTCCCGGTCGCGCAGCGCGGCGCAGGCGCCCAGCGCGATGGTGTCGTTGGCCGCCACGACGGCGGTCAGGTCCGGCTGTCTTCGCAGGAGTTCGAGCGTGGCGTCGTAGCCGGAGGCGCGGTCGTACGGGCCGTGGACGGTCAGCCGGTCCGCGCCCTCCGCGAGGCCCGCGGCGGCGAGCGCGGCGCGGTGGCCCTCCAGCCGGTGCCGGGTGGTGCTGAGGTCCGCGTGCCCGGCGACGTAGCCGATGCGGCGGTGGCCGAGGGCCAGCAGGTGTTCGGTGAGCCGCCGGGCGCCGCCGCGGTTGTCGAAGGCGAGGGTGACGGCGGTGTCCGGCCCGGCCGGTGCGGAGCCGGTGCCGGGGGTCCGCTCCGGCAGCGGCGGGCGGCCGCAGAGGACGATCCGGGTGCCGTTGGCGGCGAGCCGGCCGAGCTTGGCGGCGACGGCCGCCAGGTGGTCCGGCCGTTCGACGGCCCCGCCGGTGATCACGACCGCGGCGGCGCGCTGGCGCTGGAGCAGGGTCAGATAGGTGAGTTCGCGCTCCGGGGAGCCGCCGGTGTTGCACACCACGGCCAGCTTCTCCGGGTCGCCCGCTCCGTGGAGCCCGCCGCCGATCTCGGACTGGACGGCCCCGGCGATGATGCCGAAGAACGGGTCGGCGATGTCGTTGACGAGGATGCCGACCAGGTGCGACGTGGCGCCGGCCAGGGAACTGGCGGGCCCGTTCAGCACGTAGTCGAGCTCGTCCACGGCGCGCAGCACCCGGGACCGCGTGGCGTCGGCGACCGGGTAGTTGCCGCTGAGCACCCGCGAGACCGTGGCCGAGGAGACCTTCGCGCGGGACGCCACATCCGCCAGGGTCACTGCCATCGCTGCCGCCTCCGGTTCACCGTTCCGTGTACCGGCCCGAGTCAGGGCCTCACTGAGGGTAAACGCTTCTTCGGTGGGGGACCTATTGAACGGAGCGGTCCGGGCCGTTAGCCTCCGGACGGGGAAAGCGCTTACTGCCGCTTGCTGTGGGGGTGTTGTGGGGGCCACCGTGGGGAGAGGCGGTGCGGGCCGGCGGACGGTGCGCATCGCCATGAACGGCGTGACCGGCCGGATGGGCCACCGCCAGCACCTCGTACGCTCCGTCCTCGCCCTCCGGGAGCAGGGCGGCCTCGACCTGGGTGACGGCACCGTGCTGTGGCCCGAACCGGTCCTGGTGGGCCGCAGGTCACAGGCGTTGCAGGCGCTTACCGAGGCCTACGGGCTGGAGCACTGGTCCACCGACCTCGACACGGTGCTCGGCGACCCGGCGACCGACGTCTACTTCGACGCCCAGGTGACCTCCGCGCGCGAGGCCGCGGTGCGCAGGGCCATCGCCGCCGGAGTCCACGTCTACTGCGAGAAACCGACGGCCACGTCCCTGGCGGGAGCGGTGGAACTCGCGCGGCTCGCGCGGGACGCGGGGATCCGGCACGGCGTCGTCCAGGACAAGCTGTTCCTCCCCGGCCTGCGGAAGCTGCGACGGCTGGTCGACGGCGGCTTCTTCGGCCGGATCCTGTCGGTGCGCGGGGAGTTCGGTTACTGGGTCTTCGAGGGCGACTGGCAGCCGGCCCAGCGCCCGTCCTGGAACTACCGGGCCGAGGAGGGCGGCGGCATCGTGGCGGACATGTTCCCGCACTGGGAGTACGTGCTGCGCGAGCTGTTCGGGCCGGTGCGCACCGTGCAGGCGCACGCCGTCACCCACGTACCGCACCGCTGGGACGAGCGGGGTCTGGCCTACGACGCGACGGCCGACGACGCCGCATACGGCATCCTCGGGCTCGACGGCGGCGCGGTGGCGCAGATCAACTCCTCCTGGCAGGTGCGGGTGCACCGCGACGAGCTGGTCGAGTTCCAGGTGGACGGCACCGAGGGCTCGGCGGTCGCCGGGCTGCGCGGCTGCCGGGTCCAGCACCGGTCGGTGACGCCCCGTCCGGTCTGGGATCCGGACGGACCGCCCGCCGACCGGTTCCGCGACCAGTGGCAGGAGATCCCGGACAACGGGGACTTCGGCAACGCGTTCAAGGCGCAGTGGGAGCTGTTCCTCCGGCATGTGGCGCTGGGGGAGCCGTGGAGCGCGGACCTGCTGGCGGGCGCCCGCGGGGTGCAGCTCGCCGAACTGGCGCTGCGCTCCTCCGCACAGGGCCGCCGGCTGGACGTACCGGAGCTGACGCTTTGACGGGCAGAGGGTGCGCGGTGATCCGGCTGCCCGAGGCCGGAGGCGGGCTGCGGAACCACGTACCGCGGCGGGACTGCGCGCTGCCCGGCCCGGGACGGCCGCCGGTCTCCCGTCGGCTCCTGGCGGCCGCCCATGTCGTGGCCGACCCGTTCGCGGACACCACCCCCGACGGCCCCGCCGCCCTCGACTGGGACGCCACCCTCGCGTTCCGCCGACATCTCTGGTCGCACGGCCTCGGGGTGGCCGAGGCCATGGACACCGCGCAGCGCGGCGCGGGCCTGGACTGGGCCGCCGCGGCCGAGCTGATCCGGCGCTCCGCCGCCGAGGCGCGGGCGGCCGGCGGCCGGATCGTGTGCGGCGCCGGGACCGACCAGCTGAGCGGGACCGACCAGCTGCGCGGGACCGGCCAGTTGAGCGGGGGCGGGCATGCCCTCGCTGCCGTGCGCGCCGCCTACGAGGAGCAGCTCGCAGTGGTGGAGGACGCGGGGGCGCAGGCCGTACTGCTGGCGTCCCGGGCGCTGGCCGCCGGCGCCCGCGGACCGGAGGACTATCTCGACGTCTACGGCGCGCTGCTGCGGCAGGTCTCCCGGCCCGTCGTGCTGCACTGGCTGGGCCCGGCGTTCGACCCGGCGCTCACCGGCTACTGGGGCAGCGAGGACCTCGACACGGCCGCCGAGACCCTGCTCGGCCTCGTCCACGCCCACCCGGACCGGGTCGAGGGCATCAAGATCTCGCTGCTCGACGCGGACCGCGAGGCCGCCCTCCGCCGCCGGCTGCCCGACGGGGTGCGCTGCTACACCGGGGACGACTTCCACTACCCGAGCCTCATCGAGGGCGACGGGCAGATGTTCAGCCATGCGCTGCTCGGCGTCCTCGATCCGCTCGGGCCGTTCGCCGCCGAGGCCGTGCGCCGTCTCGACACCAGCGACACCGCGGGGTTCCGTGCCCTGCTCGGCCCGACCGTCGCACTGGCCCGGCACCTCTTCCGGCCTCCTACGCGCCACTACAAGACGGGAGTTGTCCTTCTCGCCTGGCTCGCCGGGCACCAGCGGCACTTCACCATGGTCGGCGGCGCCCAGTCGGCCCGTTCGCTGCCCCACCTGGCCCGCGCGTACGAACTGGCCGACAGGCTCGGCCTCTTCCCCGACCCTGCCCTCGCCGAGGCCCGGATGCGGGCGCTGCTCCGGGTGCACGGGGTGGACGGATGACGGGCCCCGCCAGGAGCGGAGGATGACCGGCCTCGACCGGCTGAGCCTCAACCAGGAGACGCTCCGCCAGTGGTCCCTCCCCGAACTCGCGCGGGGATGCGCCGCGGCGGGCGTGCCGGGCGTCGGCCTGTGGCGGGCGCCGGTCCGGGCGTACGGGGTGGCCCGCACGGCCCGGTTGCTGCGGGCGGCCGGGCTGGCCGCCTCCAGCCTGTGCCGCGGCGGCTTCCTCACCGCCGTCGACCCGGCGGCCCGCACCGCGGCCCTGGACGACAACCGGGCGGCCGTCGACGAGGCCGCCGCCCTCGGCACCGGCACCCTCGTCCTGGTCTCCGGCGGTCTGCCGCCCGGCAGCCGGGACCTGGCCGGAGCGCGGGAGCGCATCGCCGACGCCCTCGGGGAGCTGGCGCCGTACGCCGCCGAGCGGGGGGTGCGGCTGGCGGTCGAACCGCTGCACCCGATGTACGCCGCCGACCGCTGTGTCGTCTCGACGCTCACCCAGGCCCTCGACCTCGCCGAACGCTTCCCGGCCGACCGGGTGGGCGTGGTGGTGGACACCTACCACCTGTGGTGGGACGACACGGTGGCCGCACAGATCGCCCGCGCCGGGGCCGGCGGCCGGATCGCCGCGTTCCAGCTGGCCGACTGGGTCACGCCCCTGCCGGAGGGCGCGCTGCTGGGCCGCGGCTTGCTGGGGGAGGGCTGCGTGGACCTGCGGTGGTTCCGCGAACGAGTCGACGCGGCGGGCTACCACGGCCCGATCGAGGTCGAGATATTCCACCCGGAACTCTGGGCCCGGGACGGGGCTGAGGCGCTGGCGGAGATCGTGGCGGGGTACCGGGCGCATGTGCTGTAGGCGGGGCGTTCGCTCACGGCCGGGGGCCGCGGTCCGGTCCTGACCTGTGGCGACCGTGGCCCGGTCCTGACCTGTGGCGACCGTGGTCCGGTCCTGACTGGTGGCCGTAAGGGACGACCGGTGGGTCCCTGGTGGTTCGGGACGGCCGAAGCCTCATCCGTAGATGTGTTTCCCCAAGTTGCGTACGCCCGTACACAACGATGCGTACACTCGTACACATGGGATACGGAATGCTGGCCGCGGCCATCGCGGCGGAGGTGGCCGGGACGACGGCCATGAAGTACAGCGAGGGGTTCAGCAAGCTGTGGCCGTCCGTCGGCACGGTGGCCGGGTATCTGCTCGCCTTCGCGCTGCTCGCGCAGACCCTGAAGGTGATGCAGGTCGGTACCGCGTACGCGATCTGGGCCGGGGTGGGCACCGCGGCTGTCGCCGCGATCGGGGTCCTCTTCCTCGGTGAGTCGGCCGGGCCGGCCAAGCTCGCCGGGATCGCCTTCGTGATCGTCGGTGTCGTGCTGCTCAGTCTCGGCGGTGCGCACTGATGGCGGCGGCGCGGCGGTATGACCCCGAGCGGCGCCAGCGGATCATCGACGCCGCGATCCGGGTGGTGGGCCGGGCCGGAATCGCGGGGCTCAGCCATCGCAGCGTCGCGGCCGAGGCGGATGTGCCGCTCGGCTCCACCACCTATCACTTCAAGACCCTCGACGACCTCCTGGTGGCGGCGTTGCGGCAGGCCAATGAGGGCTTCGCCAAGGTCGTGCGCGAACACCGCGACTGTCTCGCCGATCCCGACTGCGACCTCGCGGCCGAACTGGCCCGGATGAACGGCGACTGGCTGGGCGGCGACCGGGCCGGCGTGGAGCTGGAGTACGAGCTCTACCTCGCCGCGCTGCGACGGCCCGCCCTGCGCGCCGTCGCGGCCGAGTGGTGCGAGGAGGTCACCGAGCTGATCGCCCGGCGCACCGACCCGCGTACCGCACGCGCCCTGGTGGCGCTGCTCGACGGGATCTGTCTGCAAGTGCTGCTGACGGGTGCGGCGTACGACGAGGAGTACGCCCGGGACGCGCTCAACCGGGTGATCGGGACTGGCGGCCCGGGCCTGACCCGAGCGGCAGACCCCGGCTAGGACCCGTCAGCGGTGCCGGCTCCCCGGATCCGGGGACTCAGCCCCGGTGCGTGCTCGGTGACGGGCTTCCGCGGCGTTTGGCTATCACCGACAGCACCACGGGGAGCAGCAGTTCCAGGGCCCGGGTGACGGAGGCGAGCGGCAGGCCGGTCTGCCGGGAGACGGTCTCCGCGGTGGGCTCCGTGAGCCGGCCGAGGACCCCGGCCAGTGTGCCGTCGCCCAGGGTGCCCGGCAGAGCGGCGACGGTGGTGCCGACCACCGTGCGGGCCCCCTCGGCATCCGTGCCGAGCTCGCCCGCGAGCTCCTGGATCCGGTCGTCACCCAGCTCGGCCAGCACTTCCCCTTGAAGTGATTCGTCGCTCATGCGTCAAACGCTACGACTCGCGGCAGATGTCGGCACGTCGGGTAACGGATGGATAACTGCCGGAAATCGTGCAACCCTTCCGGCCCCCTGTGGGTCGTAGTCAGCATCAGGCCCTCTGTCGGGGGGAGCCCGGGGGGATCCGGAAGGGCCTGGGGGCGGGGGACCACGAGGGGGCCCGGTTGCGACCGGGCCCCCTCGATGAGGTCACCCGCCTGCCGCCTGGAAGCCGGACCCCGCCGCACCGCGGGCCGCGCCAAGGACCGGAGCCGACAGCGTGCAGGACCCCGGCCTCTCCGGGCCCGGCACCATCAGCAGCGAACCGGAATCAGCAGTGGGCCGGGAATCGACAACGGACCCGGAGCGCACCGCGGAGCCGAACGGCACGCGGACCGGAACAGCACGCCTGCCGGAACAGCCCGCAGAGTCAGAACGGCACGCGGTCTGAACAGTCCGCGGGCCTGAACAGTCCGCGGGCCGGAACAGTCCGCGGGCCGGAACAGCCCGCAAGGTCAGAACGGCACCCCGCAGCGCAGCAGCACGTTCGCGTACGGACGGGACTCGCCCGTACGGACCACCAGTCGCGCCCCGCGGGTGCGGGTCTTGAACTCCTCGTGCGGCACCAGCTCCAGTCCCGGGGCCGGGAAGAAGCCGTCGAGCAGCGCGGACACCTCCGGATTGGCCTGCCGCACCTCGGCGGCCGCGGTTGCCGCCTCCACCACCAGCTCGTCGAGCAGTCCCTCCAGCACCGCGGCGAACGACGGCACCCCGGCCCGGAAGGCCAGGTCGACCACGACCGGGCCCTCGGGGATCGGCAGCCCGGCGTCGCAGACCGCCACCAGATCCGTGTGCCCCAGCAGGGCCAGCGCCCCGCTGAGATGACGGTTGAGTATTCCGGCCTTCTTCACCGGCGTTCCCCTCCCGCCGGACCGGACGCGTCGCCCTGCTGCCCCTCGGCCTCGTCGTCGAGCGCCCGGACCACCTCCGCCACCTCGGACACGGTGGGAAACGACTCCTGTGCCCCCGGCCGGGTGACGGCCGCCGCACCGACCCGTACGGCGAACCGCACGGCCGTCTCCAGGTCGTCGCCCACTCCGAGCCGCCAGGCGAGCGCGCCGGTGAAGGCGTCGCCCGCGCCGGTGGTGTCCACCGGGTCGACGGAGAGGCTGGGCACCCGAATCGTGCCCTCCGGGCGGGCGACGAGAGCGCCCTCCGGGCCGAGGGTCACCACGACCGAGCGCGGGCCGCGGTCCAGCAGCGCCGCCGCCCACTCCTCGGGAGCGGAGGCCTCGGGGGCGGAGGCCTCGGGGGCGGAGGCCTCGGGAGTGGCTCCCTCGCCTGCCGCCGGGTGGCCCCGCAGCAGGAAGCGCGCCTCGTGTTCGTTGACCACCAGCGGGTCGCAGGCGGCCAGGACGTCGCCGGGCACCGGGGCGGGCGGCGACGGGTTGAGCACCACGCGGGTTCCCGCCTCCGCCGCGGCGCGTACCGCCGCGGCGACCGTGGCCGGCGGGATCTCCAGCTGGAGGGAGACCACCCGGGCGGCGGCGAGCAGCTCACCGGCGTCCCGCACGTCGTCGGGGGTGAGCCGGGCGTTGGCACCGGGGGAGACGACGATGCTGTTGTCGCCGGACGGGTCCACGGTGATGAGCGCGACCCCGGTCGGCGCCTCACCGGTCAGCACCCCGGCCGTGTCGACACCGGCCGACTCCAGCGAGCCGAGCAGCAGCCGGCCGTGCGGGTCGTCGCCGACCCGGGCGAGGAGCGCCGTACGGGCGCCGAGCCGGGCGGCGGCGACCGCCTGGTTGGCGCCCTTGCCACCCGCGTGGACGGCCAGGTCCGAGCCGAGGACGGTCTCTCCCGGCTCCGGGCGGCGGTCGACCCCGACCACCAGATCGGCATTGGCCGAGCCCACGACCAGCAGGTCGCAGCCGTGCATCCGTTGTCCTTCTTTCTTCCGCCGGTACTTCGGGCCGTCCCCCGCGGGACGTGTTCCCGTCCCGCGGGGGTGAGGGTCAGGAGAAGTCGGAGACGTTCTTCTCGGTGACGATCTTGACCGGCACCTTGACCGTGCCGGTCACCTTCTTGCCCTGGGCGAGCTTGACGGCGTTGCGCACTGCCAGCTTGCCGAGTTCCTTCGGCTGCTGCGCGACGGTCGCGGCCAGCGTGCCGCCCTTGACCGCCTTCAGGCCGTCCGGCGTGCCGTCGAAGCCCACGACCTTCACGCTCTTGCCCGCCTTGCCGCCCAGCGCCTTGATCGCGCCGAGCGCCATCTCGTCGTTCTCCGCGAAGACTCCGGCGACCTTGGAGTGGGACTGGAGCAGGTTGGTCATGACGTCCAGGCCCTTGGCTCGGTCGAAGTCGGCGGGCTGCTTGGCCGCCACCTTGATGTCCGGGAACTTCTTGATGCCCTCCAGGAAGCCCTTGCCGCGCTCCCGGGAGGCCGAGGTGCCCGCGGTGCCCTGGAGGACGACGATCGTCCCCTTGCCGCCCAGCTGGTCGGCCAGCTGCTTGGCGGCGAGCCGGCCGCCCGCGACGTTGTCGGAGGCGACGGTGGTGGCGATGTCGGCCTTGTTCACCCCGCGGTCGGCGGCCACCACCGGGATGTCGGCGTTGTTCGCGGCCTTGACGGACGGGCCCGCGGCGTCGGAGTCCACCGGGTTCACGATGATCGACTTCACGTTCTGGCTGGTGAAGTTCATCAGCTGGTTGGCCTGCTGGGAGGCGTCGTTCTGCGCGTCGGTGACATTGAGCTCGACACCCGAGGACTTGGCCTCCGCCTGCGCCCCCTCCTTCAGTTGCACGAAGAAGGGGTTGTTGAGGGTGGAGACCGACAGGCCGACCTTGGTGCCGCCCGAGCCGCCGGAGGCGGAGTTGCAGGCGGTGGCCGTGAGGGCGAGCGCGGCGACGGAGGCGGCGACGGTGAGGGACTTCCTGGTACCCATGACTGCTTCCTTGCAGGGAGGGGGCGGGGGACTTCAGTGGGGGGAGATCAGGAGCTGCGGCGGCGCAGGGTGTCGAGGAGCACCGCCAGCGCGATGACGACACCGATGACCACCTGCTGCCAGAAGGCGGACACCGACAGCAGGTTGAGACCGTTGCGGAGGACGGCGAGGATCAGCGCCCCGATGAACGTGCCGGAGGCCTTGCCGACACCGCCGGACAGGCTGGCGCCGCCGATGACGACCGCGGCGATCGCGTCCAGCTCGTAGCCGTACGCCGCCTGGGGCTGGGCGGAGGCCAGCCGGGACGCCAGCACGATGCCGGCCACGGCCGCGAAGCCGCCGGAGAGCGCGTAGATGACGAGCTTCTGCCGCTTGACCCGGATCCCGGAGAGCCGGGCGGCCTCCTCGTTGCCGCCGATCGCGTACATCGAGCGGCCGATGTAGGTGCGGACCAGGATGACTGCGGTCAGCAGGCCCATGACGATCATCACGAGCACCGGCACCGGCAGCCAGCCGCCGAGCGTCTCGCCGATCGCGGCCACCGGGTCCGGGAACGCGATGGGGCTGCCCTGCGAGATGACCAGGGCCAGACCGCGGCCGATCGACAGCATCGCCAGGGTGGCGATGAACGGCGGCAGCTTCCCGAAGGAGATCAGCGCGCCGTTGACCAGGCCGCAGGCGATGCCGGTGCCGACGGCCAGCAGCACGGCCGGCACCACCGGAACGCCCTGCTGCGTGGAGGTCCAGGCCAGCACGGTGGCCGAGAGGGCGGCCACCGAGCCCACGGACAGGTCGATGCCCGCCGACACGATGACGAAGGTGACGCCGAAGGCCAGGATGGCGGTGACCGCGGCCTGCACGCCGACGTTGAGGAGGTTCTGCGTCGTCAGGAAGTCGCCGGACAGCAGCGACATCGCGACCACGAGGACCACCAGGGCGCTGAGCGCGCCGTTGTCCAGCAGCACCCGGCGGAGCACCGCCGTCGCACCGCCGTCCTTGCGCTTCAGGCCTGTGCCCGGGCCGTTGTCGCTGCCTCGAAGTGTCTCAGTGGCCACGGGATCCCTCCATGTCGTGCGAGTCGTCGTGCCGTGTGTGGTCCCGGGCGGACGGCGTGGCGTCGGGTGTGGGGGTGTCGGACGAGGACGCCTCGGTCGAGGAGGCGCCGGATGAGGAGGCACCGGTCGAGGAGGCACCGTCCGAGGAAGCATCGGAGTCCTCGGGCGGGGGCGTTCCGGCCTCCTTGCCGACGGCCGTTCCCGGGGAGCCCGGCCCCTGGCCGGTCCGCGCCGCCGCAGCAGCCGCCGACGAAGCTCCCGGCTCCGCCGCCTCGTCACCCGACTGCAGCGCCAGCGCCATGACGGCGTCCTGGGTCGCCTCCCGATGGCTCAGCTCGCCCGCGAGCCGGCCCTGGGACATGACCAGGACCCGGTCGCTCATGCCCAGCACCTCGGGGAGGTCGCTGGAGATCATCAGCACCGCGTGGCCGGACGCCGTCAGCTCGTTGACGAGCTGGTAGATCTCGACCTTGGCGCCCACGTCGATCCCGCGGGTCGGCTCGTCGAGGATCAGCACCCGGCTCTCGGCCAGCAGCCACTTGCCGATGACGACCTTCTGCTGGTTGCCGCCGGAGAGGGTGCGCACCCGCTGGTCGAGCCCGGCCATCCGGACGGCCAGCTGCTCGGCGATCCGGGCCGCCGCGGCGCGCTGCCCGGACCGGTCCACCAGGCCCGCCCGGCTGGCGCGGCGCAGCGTGACCAGACCCAGGTTCTCCTGCACGGAGGCGTCCAGCACCAGGCCCTGGCCCTTGCGGTCCTCCGGCACCAGACCGATGCCCGCGGCCAGCGCGGCGTTCACATCGTGCCGCGGCAGGCGGTCGCCCAGCACCTCGACGGTGCCGGAGTCGTACGGGTCGGCGCCGAACACCGCCCGCGCCACCTCGGTGCGGCCCGCGCCGACCAGTCCGGCCAGCCCGACCACCTCACCGGCCCGCACCTCGAAGCCGACGTCCTGGAAGTGGCCGCGCCGGGTCAGCCCGGAGACCCGCAGCAGCGGGGCCGCCTCAGCAGCGGCGGACGGCTGAGCGGCATCCGTCCGCTCCCGCGGGTACTGCTGCTCGATGCTGCGGCCCACCATCAGCCGTACCAGCTCGTCCTCCGGCGTGTCCGCCGGGACCTGGGAGACGCTGCGGCCGTCCCGGAGCACGGTGACCCGGTCGCCGAGCGCGGCGATCTCCTCCAGGTGGTGGGTGATGAAGACGATCCCCACGCCGTCCGCCCGCAGCGCGCGGACGATCCGGAAGAGCTTGTCGACCTCCTTGCCGGTGAGCACGGCGGTCGGCTCGTCCATGATCAGGACGCGGGCGTTCAGGCTGAGTGCCTTGGCGATCTCGACCATCTGGAGCCGGGCGATGCCCAGGTCCCGGACCCGGGCCTGCGGGGAGACGTCCACGCCCACCCGGGCCAGCAGCTCCGCGGCGTCCGCGTGCATCCGCCGGCGGTCGACGAACCCGAACCGGCGCGGCTGGCGGCCCAGGAAGATGTTCTCGGCGACGCTCAGGTCCGGGACCAGGTTGAACTCCTGGTGGATCGTGGCGATCCCGAACCGCTCGGCGTCCTGGGCGCCCTGGATCCGGACCGGGCGCCCGTCGACCAGAATGCGCCCGTCGTCCGGCCGGTGCGCCCCCGAGAGGGCCTTGATCAGGGTGCTCTTGCCCGCGCCGTTCTCCCCGAGGAGGACGTGCACCTCCCCGGCGCGCAGGTCGAAGTCGACGCCGTCCAGCGCCACCACCCCGGGGAACGTCTTGCGCACCCCCCTCCATGCGCAGCAGTTCGGCCTGCGCCGCGGTCTTCTCGACGTCTGTCAACGGGTGCTCCCTTCGGGGGCGGACGCGCCGCAGGAGCGGCGGACCATGAGACGGGCGGACAGGGTGACGGACGGCGGGGTGCGTCCCTCCAGCCGTTCGACCAGGGCGCGGACGGCCCGGGTGCCGAGCTCTCCGGTGGGCTGGGCGATGGCGGTGATCGGCGGGTCGGTGTGCACGAACCACGCGATGTCGTCGAAGGCGGCCAGCGCCACGTCGTCCGGGACCCGCAGGCCGCGGGCCCGGATCTCGTCCATAGCGCCCAGCGCCATCAGGTTGTCCGCGGCGAAGATCACCTCGGGCGGACGGGGCAGGGCGAGGAACCGGGCGGTGGCGCGGCGCCCGCTGTCCGCCTGGAAGTCGCCCTGTCCCACGTACTCCTCGGGCAGCTCCAGACCGTGCTCGCTCAGCGCCTCGCGGAAGGCGTCGACCCGCTCGCTGCCGGTGGTGGTCGCGGCGGGCCCGGCGATGATGGCGAGCCGCCGGTGGCCGAGGGCGTACAGGTGGGCGACCAGCTCCCGGACGGCGGTCCGGCCGTCGGTGCGGACGACGGGGACGTCCACACCGGGGATCCAGCGGTCCACGAAGACCATCGGGGTGCCGGAGCGGGCCGCGTCCAGCATCAGCGGGGAGCCGCCGTCGGTGGGGCTGACCAGCAGACCGTCGATCCGCCGGTCCAGCAGGGTGCGCACATGGTGGTCCTGGAGGTCCGGCTGCTCGTCGGCGTTGCCGATGATGACGCTGTAGCCGAGCGCCCGCGCCTCGTCCTCCACGGAGCGCGCCAGCAGGGTGAAGAACGGGTTCAGCACGTCGCTGATCACCAGCCCGAGGGTGCGGGTCTGGTCGGTGCGCAGGGAGCGGGCCAGGGTGTTGGGGCGGTAGCCCAGGTCGGCGACGGCGGCCAGCACCCGGGCACGGGTGTCGGCCCGGACGGCCGGGTGGTCGTTGAGGACCCGCGACACCGTCGCGACGGAGACCCCCGCACGGGAGGCCACATCCTTGATGCCCGCCATCGACGCACTCCTTCGTGGAATCGATTACAGCGCCCGATTGGAATCGATTACACGGAGCGCCCGCAAGACCCCGACACCGGATCGTGACCTCTCCCCACAGGTCGTCCACACCCGCGCCGCCCCTCCCGTCCGTGCGCAGGGCGGCGGCTCCCCAGGGGGCCTCCCCGGTGTCGGTGCCGGGCGGTACCGTCGCCGCATGGTGCAACTGGCGGTGCTCGAAGGGGTCCTGGAGCGGATCACCTACGCCAACGAGGAGAACGGCTACACGGTCGCCCGGGTCGACACCGGCCGCGGCAGCGGGGACCTTCTGACCGTCGTCGGCTCCCTGCTCGGCGCGCAGCCGGGCGAGTCGCTGCGCATGGAGGGCCGCTGGGGCTCCCACCCGCAGTACGGCAAGCAGTTCACCGTCGAGAACTACACGACCGTCCTGCCCGCCACCGTCCAGGGCATCCGCCGCTATCTCGGCTCCGGCCTGATCAAGGGCATCGGACCGCGCATCGCCGAGCGGATCGTCGACCACTTCGGCATCGACACCCTGGACGTCATCGAACAGGACACCGAGCGGCTCATCGAGGTCCCGGGCCTCGGCCCCAAGCGCACGAAGCTGATCGGCGCGGCGTGGGAGGAGCAGAAGGCCATCAAGGAGGTCATGGTCTTCCTTCAGGGGGTCGGGGTCTCCACCTCCATCGCCGTCCGCATCTACAAGAAGTACGGCGACGCCTCCATCGCGGTGGTGAAGAACGAGCCGTACCGGCTGGCCGCCGACGTCTGGGGCATCGGCTTCCTCACCGCCGACCGGATCGCCCAGGCCGTCGGCATCCCGCACGACAGCCCCGAGCGGGTCAAGGCGGGCCTGCAGTACGCCCTGTCGCAGTCCGCCGACAACGGCCACTGCTACCTCCCCGAGGAGCAGCTGATCGCCGACGCCGTGAAGCTCCTCCAGGTGGACACCGGGCTGGTCATCGACTGTCTGGGTGAACTCGCCGCCGAGGAGGAGGGCGTGGTCCGCGAGCCGGTGCCCGGCCCCGACGGCGGGGAGCCGGTCTCCGCGGTCTATCTGGTGCCGTTCCACCGCGCCGAACTCTCGCTGACCGGCAGGCTGCACCGGCTGCTGCGCACCGAGGAGGACCGGCTGCCCGCCTTCCGTGCCGTGGACTGGGACGCCGCGCTCGGCTGGCTCGCCGGCCGGACCGGCGCGGACCTGGCGCCCGAGCAGCAGCAGGCGGTGCGGCTGGCGCTGACCGAGAAGGTCGCGGTGCTGACCGGCGGCCCGGGCTGCGGCAAGTCCTTCACGGTGCGCTCCGTGGTGGAGCTGGCCCGCGCCAAGCAGGCCAAGGTGATCCTGGCGGCCCCGACCGGCCGGGCGGCCAAGCGGCTGTCCGAGCTGACCGGCGCGGAGGCCTCCACCGTTCACCGGCTCCTGGAGCTGAAGCCCGGCGGGGACGCGGCGTACGACGCGGACCGGCCCCTCGACGCCGACCTGGTCGTGGTCGACGAGGCGTCGATGCTCGATCTGCTGCTCGCCAACAAGCTGGTGAAGGCGGTGCCGCCGGGCGCCCATCTGCTGCTGGTCGGGGATGTGGACCAACTCCCGTCCGTCGGCGCGGGGGAGGTGCTGCGGGACCTGCTGGCGCCCGACAGCCCGGTGCCGGCCGTGCGCCTCACCCGCATCTTCCGGCAGGCGCAGCAGTCGGGCGTGGTGACCAACGCCCACCGCATCAACTCCGGGGTGCCGCCCATCACTCAGGGGTTGCCGGACTTCTTCCTGTTCGCCGAGGAGGACACCGAGGAGGCCGGGCGGCTGACGGTCGACGTGGTGGCCCGCCGCATCCCCGCGAAGTTCGGGCTCGACCCGCGCCGGGACGTCCAGGTGCTGACGCCGATGCACCGCGGTCCGGCCGGCGCGGGGACGCTCAACGGGCTGCTCCAGCAGGCCGTCACCCCGGCGCGCCCGGACCTTCCGGAGCGGCGCTTCGGCGGCCGGATCTTCCGGGTCGGCGATAAGGTCACACAGATCCGAAACAACTATGACAAAGGTGCCAACGGGGTCTTCAATGGCACCGTGGGCGTGGTGACCTCGCTGAACACCGTGGACCAGCGGCTCACCGTGCTCACGGACGAGGACGAGGAGGTGCCCTACGACTTCGACGAGCTGGACGAGCTCGCCCACGCCTACGCGGTGACGATCCACCGCTCGCAGGGCAGCGAGTATCCGGCCGTGGTGATACCCGTCACCACCGGAGCCTGGATGATGCTCCAGCGGAATCTGCTCTACACGGCCGTCACCCGAGCAAAACGGCTGGTCGTGCTGGTGGGCTCGCGCCGGGCGCTCGGCCAGGCGGTGCGGACGGTCTCCGCGGGGCGGCGCTTCACGGCGCTGGACCACCGGCTCAGCGGGGCCGTCGGGGCAGGTTCTCGTGTCGCCCGCGTTTCCTAATCGGGGCGAAGGGGAGCAGGATGTCACCGCACGCGCGGCACTGCGTGCCATAAACAGGCTTCGTGGCCGACCCCGAGTGCACGCTCTCGCACCAAATGGGGGAAGCTGGAGACAGTCAGGGCACCTCGTAGAAGAGGCACAACGTCGGTGAGGGATGACGTGAGCGACAACTCTGTAGTACTGCGGTACGGGGACGGCGAATACAGCTACCCGGTCGTCGGCAGCACGGTCGGCGACAAGGGCTTCGACATCGGGAAGCTCCGAGCCCAGACCGGTCTGGTGACCCTGGACAGCGGCTACGGCAACACCGCCGCGTACAAATCGGGGATCACCTACCTCGACGGCGAGCAGGGCATCCTCCGGTACCGCGGTTACCCGATCGAGCAGCTCGCCGAGCGCAGCACCTTCCTCGAGACCGCGTTCCTGCTGATCAACGGTGAGCTGCCGACCGTCGACGAGCTGGCGGCGTTCCGCACCGAGATCACCCAGCACACACTGCTGCACGAGGACGTCAAGCGCTTCTACGACGGCTTCCCGCGGGACGCGCACCCGATGGCGATGCTGTCCTCCGTGGTCAGCGCGCTGTCCACGTTCTACCAGGACAGCCACAACCCGTTCGACGAGCAGCAGCGCCACCTGTCGACCGTCCGGCTGCTGGCCAAGCTCCCGACGATCGCGGCGTACGCGTTCAAGAAGTCGGTCGGCCACCCGATCGTCTACCCGCGCAACGACCTGGGCTACGTCGAGAACTTCCTGCGCATGACGTTCTCCGTGCCCGCGGCCGAGTACGACCTGGACCCGGTCGTGGTCAGCGCCCTGGACAAGCTCCTCATCCTGCACGCCGACCACGAGCAGAACTGCTCCACCTCGACCGTGCGTCTCGTCGGCTCCTCGCAGGCGAACATGTTCGCCTCGATCTCCGCGGGCATCAGCGCGCTGTGGGGCCCCCTGCACGGTGGCGCCAACCAGTCGGTGCTGGAGATGCTCGAGGGCATCAAGAACGCCGGCGGCGACGTCGACACCTTCATCCGCAAGGTGAAGGACAAGGAAGACGGCGTGAAGCTCATGGGCTTCGGGCACCGCGTCTACAAGAACTTCGACCCCCGGGCGAAGATCATCAAGGCGGCGGCGCACGACGTCCTCTCGGCCCTCGGCAAGTCCGACGAGCTGCTCGACATCGCGCTGAAGCTCGAGGAGCACGCCCTCGCCGACGACTACTTCGTGGAGCGCAAGCTCTACCCGAACGTCGACTTCTACACCGGCCTGATCTACCGGGCCATGGGCTTCCCGACCGAGATGTTCACCGTGCTGTTCGCGCTCGGCCGGCTCCCCGGCTGGATCGCCCAGTGGCACGAGATGATCAAGGAGCCGGGCTCCCGCATCGGCCGCCCGCGCCAGATCTACACCGGCGTCGTCGAGCGGGACTTCGTCCCCGTCGAGGAGCGCTGAGCCGCCTCCGCCGCGTCATGTGTCCGCGCTCCGGCCTCGTAGGGGGCCGGGGCGCGGACGTGTGTCCGGGGCGGGCCGAGCCCATGGCAGAGCGCTCCGGGGGGTGCCGCTGAGGGCGTGCAGGGGCCCGGAGCGGGCGCTGTGCGGGGCGGGAGTGCCGGGCGAAGCGAGAACGCGGCGGGGGAAAACGAAGAAGCGGCGCGGAGAACGAAGAGGCGGCGCGGAGAACGAAACGCTGCGCGGGAACGAAGAAGCGGCGCGGAAACGGAACGGCGGCGCGGAAACGGAACGGCGGCGCGGAAACGAAGAAGCGCCCCGCGATCGATCCCCCCACGGGTCGATCGGCGGAGCGCTTCCCCTTCCCCGGATCGGATTCCCCCCACGGGATCCGGCCGGGCGTCTGCTGGCCGCAGTGGTGCTCTCTGCGTGCCCGTGCGATCTGCCGGGACGCGTACGTTCGGGAGGGCCGCTCAAAGCTCCCCGGGCACGGGTCCCGGCCACGCACAACCCGGTCCGTCCCCCAAGACGCACCCGGTCTGGCCGATGCCGTCACTCCGCCGGGAGTGCTGGCATCGCACGGTTAGACTCACGACCCCCTGGAATGGTTACGTTCCAACCCCTGTGATCTAGGTCTCTTGCCATATGCGCACCAACACGGGCAAGAGCCTCGATTAGGAGATCGAGGCCCTCGCGTAGACGTGTTGTGGGCCATGTGGGGATTATGTAAAAGTCCCGGCCTGATGGGAAGGGCTTCGGCCGTAGTGATCGTGTCCAGATCGGTTGGGCCGCGGGTGCGCTCCTGTCGGGATCAGTTGAAACGCCTCAGGCGGAGGCTGTTGGTCACCACGAAGACCGAGGAGAACGCCATCGCCGCCCCCGCGATCATCGGGTTGAGCAGCCCGGCCGCGGCCAGCGGCAGGGCCGCCAGGTTGTAGCCGAAGGCCCAGCCCAGATTGCCCTTGATGGTGGCCAGCGTCCGGCGGGCGAGCCGGATGGCGTCCGCCGCCACCCGGAGGTCGCCCCGGACCAGCGTCAGGTCGCCCGCCTCGATCGCGGCGTCCGTGCCCGTGCCCATGGCCAGGCCCAGATCGGCGGTGGCCAGCGCGGCCGCGTCATTGACGCCGTCGCCCACCATCGCGACCGTCCGGCCCTCGCCCTGGAGCCGGCGCACCGCGTCCACCTTGTCCTCCGGCAGCACCTCGGCCACCACCTCGTCGATGCCGACGGCGCGGGCCACCGCCTCGGCCACGGCCCGGTTGTCGCCCGTGAGCAGCACCGGCGTCAGCCCCAGCCGGCGCAGCTCCGCCACGGCGGCGGCACTCGACTCCTTGACGGTGTCCGCGACGGTCAGCACCCCGCGCGCCGCGCCGTCCCAGGCGACCAGGACCGTGGTCCGGCCCTCGGCCTCCGCCGCGGCCTTCGCCTCCGCCAGCCGCTCCGGCACGGTCACGGAGTGCTCCGCCAGGAGCTTCTCGCGGCCGACGACGACCTCATGGCCGTCCACGACGCCCCGCACCCCCAGGCCGGGGACGTTCTCGAAGCTCTCCGGCACGAGCAGCGGACCGGTGCGCTCGGCCGCTCCGGCGGCGATCGCGCGGGCCACCGGATGCTCAGAGGCGTGCTCCAGCGGGCCGGCGAGCCGCAGCAGCTCCGCCTCCGTCGTCCCCTCGGCGGTGATCACACCCTGGAAGGCCATCCGCCCGGTGGTCACCGTGCCCGTCTTGTCCAGGACGACGGTGTCCACCCGCCGGGTCGACTCCAGCACCTCGGGGCCCTTGATGAGGATGCCGAGCTGCGCGCCGCGTCCGGTGCCGACCATGAGCGCGGTCGGGGTGGCCAGCCCCAGGGCGCAGGGGCAGGCGATGATCAGTACGGCCACGGCCGCGGTGAACGCCGCGGTGATGTCGTTGGTCGCCAGCAGCCACGCCACCAGGGTGCCGACCGAGATCAGCAGCACCACAGGCACGAAGATCCCGGAGATCCGGTCGGCGAGCCGCTGCACCTCGGCCTTGCCGTTCTGCGCGTCCTCGACGAGCTTCGCCATCCGGGCCAGCTGGGTGTCCGCGCCGACCCGGGTGGCCTCCACGACCAGCCGGCCGCCGGCGTTCACCGTCGCGCCGGTCACCCCGTCGCCGACGGTCACGTCCGCCGGTACGGACTCCCCGGTCAGCAGGGCGGCGTCCACGGCGGAGCTGCCCTCAACCACCGTGCCGTCCGTGGCGATCTTCTCGCCGGGACGGACCACGAACCGGTCGCCGACGGCGAGCCGGGCGGCGGGGATGCGCTCCTCCCGGCCGTCGGGACGCAGCACGGCCACGTCCTTGGCGCCCAGCTCCAGCAGGGCCCGCAGCGCCGCGCCCGCCCGGCGCTTGGCCTTCGCCTCCAGATAGCGGCCGAGCAGGATGAACGTCGTCACCCCGGCCGCGACCTCCAGATAGATCGTCGACGCGGCGTCCGCGCGGGAGCCGGCGACGTCGAAGCCGTGCCGCATGCCCGTCATCCCCGCGTCGCCGAGGAACAGCGCCCACAGGGACCAGCCGAAGGCGGCCAGCGTGCCCACCGAGACCAGGGTGTCCATGGTGGCCGCGCCGTGCCGGGCGTTGGTCCAGGCGGCCCGGTGGAACGGCAGCGCGCCCCACACCACGACGGGGGCGGCCAGCGTCAGCGAGAGCCACTGCCAGTTGTCGAACTGCAGCGCCGGCACCATCGCCAGGAGCACCACCGGCACGGACAGGACGAGTGAGACCAGCAGCCGCTGCCGGAGCGCGGCGAGCTCGGCGTCCTGCGGGGTGCCCCCGCCGCTCGCGCCGCCGTCCTCGGCCGTGGTGGCGTCCGCCGCGGACCGCTGCGGCTCCTCGGGTTCCGGGGGCGGGGGCTGCTCGGCCGTGTAACCGGTGCGCTCCACCGTGGCGATGAGATCGGCGATCCCGACCCCGGACCCGTACGCGACCTTGGCCTTCTCGGTGGCGAAGTTGACGGTGGCGGTGACGCCCTCCATCCGGTTGAGCTTCTTCTCGACGCGCGCGGCGCAGGACGCGCACGTCATGCCGCCGATGGTCAGTTCGACGTGCGAGGCGTCCGGGGTGTCCGGGGCCGCCGAGGCGTCCGGGGCTGCCGAGCCGTCCGTGACGGGGGTCTCCGGTGCCGTGCTGGTCATGCGGGTCTCCTCAGGAGGAGGGCCGGGCTCTGCGGCTGGTGGGCGCGGGCCGGGCCGTGCAGTCGCTGGATGGTGCGGAGCGGGGTGCGGTGGCCGAGTGCCGTCCGGCGAGGTGCTCTGGGGCCGAGTGGGGTGCGGCCGGGCGGAGCGGGCCGGGAGGCGGCCGGCGCGGGACGGGCTGTGAGGGGGAGGCGGCCGGTGCGGGGCGGGCCGTGTGGCGGGGGCGGTTGGTGCGGGCCGGAGGCGGTGCTTCCGAAAAGCCCGTCCCCGCGGGCCCGTTCCACCTCACGGGCCGCCTCCGGGTCAGGCCTGCCCGGCGAGCTCGAAGCCGGCCTCGTCCACCGCGGCCCGTACGGCCGCCTCGTCCAGCGCGGCCGCGGAGGTGACCGTGACGAGCCCGGTGGCGGCCACGGCCTCGACGGAGCGGACCCCGTCGAGCGCGGAGACCTCCTCGGTCACCGCGCCCTCGCAGTGGCCGCAGGTCATTCCGGTGACCCGGTAGGTGGTGGTGACGGTGCCGGTCGCGGTCTCGGCGGTCATGGTGCTTCTCCTGTCCGGTACTACGAGGTCGTTGTCCACCAGGGTGCCTCGGGATGCCCCCGGTGCGCCCTGAACGCTGTCCACTATACCCCCAGGGGGTATTTCTCCTCCGGGGTCGCGTTCGGGGTGGCGGTGGTGGGCCGGTGGTGGATCGGTGGTGGATCGGTGGCCGCTCGGGAAGCCGCGGGTCTGCTGGGTTGTGGGGTTGCTCGGACTCGATGGGGCCCGGGGGCCGGTCCTTCGTCGTGGCTGTCCCTCTCAGGGGTCGCCCGCAGGTCCCGCCGGGTTCCCGCGGGTACGCTGGTGTCTCAATAGCCGCTATTCGTGCGCTTTGACCGAGATGCGCGTTTCGGGTGGCCGGGGTCAGCACCTGTTCGGCTCCGATGCAGGCCCGAAGCAGGCCGGGAAGCCGACATCGTCATCGGAGTCGACGTCGAGACCGGTGACGGCCGTCGGTACGTGATCCGCGCTTCGGTGCGAAGCGGGGCGGAGGGCGGCGGTCCGGGCGAGGGGCGGTCGGCATGGACGTGCTGTGGGCGTACGCGCTGCTGGCGCTGACGACGCTCCCGCCCCTGGTGCCGAACTCCGGGCTGCTGGTGGCCGCGGGCGTACTGGCGTCGCAGGGCAGCCTGAACCTCGCGCTGGTCCTGCTGGTCGTCGCCGGCAGCGCACTCCTCGGGGATCTGCTGATGAACCTGGCGGGCCGCCGCTTCAGCGGTCCGGTGCAGCGCTGGGCGGAGCGCAGCCGCCGGCGGCGGGCACTCCTGGACTGGACCACGCTGCAGATCCAGCGGCACGGTGTGCCGTTCGTCATCGCCGCCCGCTTCCTGCCGAGCGGGCGCCTGGTCGGCGCGCTGGCCGCGGGTGTCGTCCGGTACCCCGTCCGCCGCTATCTCCTCGGCGCGGGTATCGCCGAGGTCGTCTGGGCGACGTACTCCGTGGGCCTGGGCTACGTGGGCAGCGCGGCGGCGGGCGACCCGTTCTACGCCGCCCTCCTCGGGATCGGGCTGTCCGCACTGGTGGCCGGGGTGGGCGCGCTGGTGCAGTCGGCGGGCAGCCGGGGGTACCTCTGGCGGGGGCGGTCCCGCCGTGGTGAGGAGCCGGTCGCCGGGCCGGCTGACGGGCCGGCTGACGGGCCGGCTGACGGGCCGGTTGCCGGGCCCACCGCCGGGCCCGCCGCCGGGCCCACCGCCGGATCGGCCACTGGGTCAGCCGCCGGGCCTGCCGTCGGGCGTGCCTCAGGGCCCGACGCTGGGACGGCTGACGGCTCGGCCGGTGGGGCGGCTGCGGACGAGCCGGTGGCAGGTGGTGCGGTCGCCGATGGTGCGGCTCCCGGGTCCGAGGTGGCCTCGGGCGGTCCGGTGGCGGGCGCCGCTGGGTACGGCGGGCTGCGCGGCGCGGCGGGGAGCCCCCCGGGGAGCGGCGGGAATCGTTCGGCCGACGGCACGGACCCGGTCGGGGCGGGTGGTGGTCAGGGGCGTTCCGGCCGGACGCAGTCCGAGGGGCGGGCAGCCTTCGGTCCCGGTCCCGGTCCCGAATCCGGCCCTGGCCTGGGTGCCGCCCCTGGCCGGGTCGATGAACCCGGTTCCGGATCCGCTCGTGCCCTCGGTCCGGCTCGCCCCGAAGCGGTGTGCGGGGGCGGCGCGGTGGCGGCCGGGGCGTGCGTCTGCGCGTCACTCGCCGCGCCTGCGGCACGAGAGCGGCCGGCATCGGGTCACCCCGACCGGCCCCGGGGCATCGACGGGACGGGCTCGCGGCGGGGCTCCCCGCGGAGGTGAACGGCCGGGCCACGAAGGCGAGCGCCCGGGCCGCGAGGTGGACGACCGGACCGTGTTAGCGAACGCCCGGGCCGCGAGGTGAACGGCCGGACCGCGTGGAGGGAACGGCGTGGTGCGATCCGTGGTGCGAACGGTGCGGCGTGGTGCGGCCGGCGGGGGTGGGGGTGCGGCCGCACGTCCGTGCCTGCGTGCCTCAGTCCCGTGAGCGCCGGTTGCTCGGCCGTCTGCTGACCCAGCCGCGGATCGTGTCCGCGTACCAGTAGGGCTTGCCGCTCTCCACATGGTCCGGCGGCGGCAGCAGTCCGTGCTTCCGGTACGAGCGGACGGTGTCGGTCTGCACGCTGATGTGTGCGGCGATCTCCTTGTAGGACCACAGCCTGCGGTCGGTCATCCAACGCACCTTCCTCGCGGGACCGCAGCAACGGGCCCGGGGGAGAGCCGTCGGGGGACTGCGGCGCACCGCTGATGATCAGTTCGCCTGTGTCCGGTCAACGACACCCCGTGACCGGGGTGGAGCTCTGTCGACCGGCTGTGACACGACATCAGCGAACCGGTGACAACTGTCGCGAGAGCCGGACAGCCCGGACGGAACCATGTCCGGCCGTCTGGATTCGCCGTCTTCGGACCTCGGACCTCGGACCTCGGACCTCGGACCTCGGACCTCGGTGCCCGGTGCCCGGTGCCCGGAGCCCCCCGGCCCGTGGTCCGCGGCTCTCAGCCCTCCGCTCTCAGCCCTCAGCCCGCGGCTCTCCGCCCTCAGGCCGGACCGGCGATCCGTTCGACCAGCTCCGCGGGCCGCACCGGCCGGTGCTCGGCGCGGGAGAGTTCGCAGGCCTCGGCGACCAGCAGCGCGTGCAGCGCCTCCTCGCCGGAGCAGGGGTTCGGGGCCTCCCCGCGGGCCGCGCGGACGAAGGCGGCCAGCTCGGCGCGGTAGGCGGGGGCGAAGCGCTCCAGGAAGCCCGTCCAGGGGCGCTCGGGGGCGGGCGGCCCGCCGGGCTCGGCGGAGGTGAACGGCGTCCGGTCGTCCAGGCCGACTACGAACTGGTCCCGCTCGCCGGAGAGTTCCATCCGCACGTCGTAGCCGGCGCCGTTGTAGCGGGTGGCGGTCGCGGTGACCAGCGTGCCGTCGTCCAGGGTGAGCAGCGCGGCGGCCGTGTCGACGTCGCCGGCCTCGCGGAAGAAGGCGGCCCCGCCGTTCGTCCCGGTCGCGAACGCCTCGACCACCTCACGGCCCGTCAGCCACCGCACGGCGTCGAAGTCGTGCACCAGACAGTCCCGGATCAGCCCGCCGGACAGCGGCAGGAAGGCGGGCGGCGGCGGTGCGGGGTCGGAGGTGACGGCCCGTACGGTGTGCAGCCGTCCGAGCCGGCCGGTGCGCAGCGCCTCGCGGGCCGCCAGGTAGCCGGCGTCGAACCGCCGCTGGAACCCCATCTGGAGCAGGGTCCCGGCGCGTTCGACCTCCCGCAGGGCGGTCACCGTTCCGGCCAGGTCCGTGGCGACGGGCTTCTCGCAGTACGCGGGCAGCCCGGCGCGGGCCGCGCGGGTGATCAGCGCGGCGTGCGAGGCGGTCGCGGTGGCGATCACGACCGCGTCGACGCCCGCGGCGAAGACGGCGTCCACCGACTCGGCCGCCGTCGCCCCGGTCCGCCCGGCCAGCGCGGCGGCCCGGCCGCGGTCCACGTCCCCGATGACGAGTTCGTCGACACCGGGCGTGGCGAGCAGGGCCTCCGCGTGGAAGGCGCCGATCCGGCCGGCGCCGAGAAAGCCGATGCGCATGGGTTCCCCTTCTCCTGTCGGTTTCCCGTCCGGTGCCGTCCCGTCCTGTCCGTCCCGTGCAAGCGCCGACCGGTTCCGGTTCCGGTTCCGCCGTGGTGCCCCGTCGCGGGGCCGGGGGACGGCGAGCGCGACGACCGTCCGTAGCCCGGCCCGCCCGGCCCGCCCGGCTCAGCGGTGCCGGACGGGGCCACGGCATGGGCCGCCCGCCCGTCAGCGGTAGAGCGCCGGCCGTTCGGCCAGGCCGGTCGCCGTCCGCTCGCCGGTGGCCTGCGCCCGAACGCCCGCCTCGCAGACCGCGGCCGCCGCGTAGCCGTCCCAGGCGCTCGGGCCCTCGACCTCGCCGCGGCGGGTCGCGTCCACCCAGCGCTGCACCTCCCGGTCGTACGCCTCCTCGAAGCGGGTGACGAAGTCCTGGTCGATCTCGCCGCCCCAGCGCCCGGCGGAGTTGGTGACCATGGCGTGGCCGTCGCCGATCCGCGCGCTGCCGGACTCGCCCACCGCCTCGCACTGCACCTGGTAGCCGAAGCCGCAGTTGACGAAGATCTCCACATCCACGACCGCGCCGCCGGAGGTCTCGAAGAGGACCAGCTGCGGGTCGCTGAGCGCGTCCGGGGCGGCGGCGGACGGCGTGGGCCGGAGCACCGTCACGGCCGTGATCTCCTGGTCCAGCAGCCAGCGGGTGGTGTCGATCTCGTGCACCACCGAGTCGTTGATCATCATCTGGTTGGTGAAACCGGGCGGGGTGGCGACGTTCCGGTGCTTGCAGTGCAGCATCAGCGTCCGGCCGAACCGCCCGCTGTCCAGCAGCTCCTTGAGCTTCAGATACTCCGCGTCGTAGCGGCGCATGAAGCCGACCGAGACCCGCCGGTGGCCCAGCCGCTGTTCGGCCTCCAGCACCCGCAGCGCCGAGGCGGCGTCCGGGGTGAGCGGCTTCTCGCAGAGCACCGGCAGATCGTGGGCGAACGCCTGGAGCAGCGCCGCCTCGTGGGCCGGGCCGGGCGAGGCGATCAGCACCGCGTCGACGTCGGGGTCGGCCATCGCGGCGGCGGTGTCGCTGTAGGCGGTGCAGCCGTCGATCCGGCCGGCGAGCTGCTTGGCCCGCTCGGCGTCGATGTCGACGACGGCCGCGACCCGGGCGCCGCTGGTCACCTCGGTGATCCGGCGGACGTGGTCCGCGCCCATCCGGCCGGTGCCGATGACCGCTACGCCGAGTGTTCCGTGCTTCGTCATGGTGTCCCTCGTCAGTCGTGTCTGCATGATCGGCCGGGCCGGCGTCCGGCTGAAGCGGACGGGCCCCGGGACGGCCGGTTCACCCGGTCGCGGGGCCGCCCCGGTGACGGAGCCGGTTCCGGCGCGGGGCGCCCGCACCTCCCATGCCTACCCGGTGCGCGCCGCGGTGTCCGGTCCCGGTCGGGGGCGCATCCCGCCGGGACGGCCTCAGGCGCCGCAGCTGCGGAGGAAGCGGCGGGTCCGTTCGGCGATGGGGAACGGCCGGTCCGGCGGGCACGGGTACATGTCCTGCTCGACGATGGCGAAGAGGTCGATGCCCAGGCCCTGCGCGGCCGTCAGCACCGGCTCCAGCTCGGGTACCCCGCCCGGCGGCTCGCACATCACGCCCCGCTGGACGGCCGGCCCGAACGGCACCCCGTCCCGGACCACCTCGGCCAGGATCTCCGGGTCCACCTGCTTGAGGTGGAGATAGCCGATCCGCTCGCCGTAGGTCTCGATGAGCTTGACGCTGTCGCCGCCGCAGTAGGCGTAGTGCCCGGTGTCCAGGCAGAGCCCGACCGCGTCGGGGTCGGTCGCGTCGAGGAAGCGGGCGACGTTCTCCTCGCCGTCGATATGGGTGTCGGCGTGCGGGTGGACCACGATCTCCAGCCCGAACTCCTCCCGCACCCGCCGCCCCAGCCGCTCCATGCCACCGGCCAGATCGCGCCACTGTTCCGGCGTCAGGACCGGGCTCTCCAGCACCTCGGCGGTCTTGTCGTCGCGCCAGAAGGCCGGGATGACGACGAGATGGCGGGCGCCCATGGCCTGTGTCAGCCGGGCGACCTGCGCGACGTGGTCCCAGGTGGCGTCCCAGACGGCGGGGCCGCGGTGCAGGGCGGTGAAGACGGTGCCGGCCGAGACCTTCAGCGCGCGCCGGGTGATCTCCTCGGTGAGGCGTGCGGGGTCGGTGGGGAGGTAGCCGTACGGTCCCAGCTCGATCCAGGAGTAGCCCGCCTGCGCGACCTCGTCGAGGAAGCGCTGCCAGGGCACCTGCTGGGGGTCGTCCGGGAACCACACCCCCCAGGAGTCGGGGGCGGAGCCGACCCGGATCCGGTCGAGGGCAGGGGTGCTGGCCAGGGGCTGGGTGGCTGTCATGCCGCGTAGCCTCCACCTCGCTCCGGCGAGTGTCAAGACTTCGTCCTGACATAAGGACTTAACGTCAATACGGGGCAACGCCCCTGCTCCGCGGGCGTGTCACCCGGCCTGCGCTCCACCACGTCCGAATGTCAGGACAAACTATTGACAGCGTGCGAGGGGCACGGTTAGACCTGTCACCGGGAACCGGCCCGGCCGAGCGACAACGAAGGGGCGCACATGCCGCACTCTCCCGGGAGGGAGCCCTCCGCACCACCCCCCTCCCCCCATGCCGACCACCCCCATGACCTGATCACCATGGGCAGGATCGGGGTGGACATCTATCCGCTGCAGACCGGGATGTCGCTCGCGGAGGTCGACACGTTCGGCAAGTTCCTCGGCGGCTCACCCACCAATGTCGCCGTCGCCGCCGCCCGGCTGGGCCGGCGCGCCGCCGTCGTCAGCCGCACCGGCGCCGACCCGTTCGGCGACTACATCCACCGGGCGCTGCGGGAGTTCGGCGTGGACGACCGCTGGGTGACGCCGGTGGACGCCTACCCCACCCCGGTCACCTTCTGCGAGATCTTCCCGCCCGACGACTTCCCCCTCTACTTCTACCGCCGGCCCAAGGCCCCCGATCTGGAGATCGCCGCCGGTGAGCTGGACCTGACCGCGATCCGGGACGCCCGGATCTTCTGGATGACCGGCACCGGGCTGTGCGAGGAGCCCAGCCGCGGGGCGACCCTCGCCGCGCTCGCCACCCGCGCGAAATCCGGCACCACCGTCTTCGACCTCGACTGGCGGCCCATGTTCTGGCCGGACGAGGACCCCATGGCCGCCGCCCGCCCGGTCTACGCCGAGGCCCTCGCCCACGCCACCGTCGCCGTCGGCAACCTCGACGAGTGCCAGGTCGCCACCGGCGTCCGGGAGCCCGAGGCGTGCGCCGAGGCGCTGCTCGACGCGGGCGTGGAGCTCGCCGTCGTCAAACAGGGCCCCAAGGGCGTCCTCGCCCTGCACCGCGACGGCAGCCGCGCCGAGGTGCCGCCCGTCCCCGTCGAGGTGGTCAACGGGCTCGGCGCGGGCGACGCGTTCGGCGGCGCGCTGTGCCACGGACTGCTGGCCGGCTGGGACCTGGAACGCACCATGCGGCACGCCAACGCCGCCGGTGCCATCGTCGCCTCCCGCCTCGCCTGCTCCTCCGCCATGCCCACCGAGGCCGAGGTCGTGGAACTCCTCGGCCGCGGCTGACCGCCGCGGCCCACCCCATCCGAGAGAGAGCGCTCCTGTGACCCTCCGTATCTCCGACATCGTCAAGGTGCGGACCCGCCACCCCGAGGCCATCGCGGAGGCCGCCGCCCGAAGGCCCCGCCGGCCCCTGATCGGCGACAGCGGCCGACTGATGATCATCGCGGCCGACCACCCGGCGCGCGGCGCCCTCGCCGTGGGCGACCGCGAACTGGCCATGGCCAACCGCGCCGACCTCCTCGAACGGCTCTGCCGGGCGCTGTCCCGGCCCGGCGTCGACGGTGTCCTGGCCACCGCCGACATCCTCGACGACCTGCTGCTGCTCGGCGCCCTGGACCACAAGGTCGTCATCGGCTCGATGAACCGCGGCGGACTCGCCGGCGCCGCCTTCGAGATGGACGACCGCTTCACCGGCCACCGCGCCGAGGACCTGGCCCGCTCCGGCTTCGACGCGGGCAAGCTGCTGCTGCGCATCGACTACGACGACCCCGGCTCGCTCACCACCCTGCTCTCCACCGCCCGCGCCATCGACGACATGGCCGCGCACCGGCTGCCCGTCTTCGTCGAACCCTTCCTCTCCCGCCGGGTCGCCGGCCGCGTGCGGAACGACCTGAGCGCTGAGGCGGTGACCAAGTCCATCGCCATAGCCTCCGGACTCGCCGGCACCTCCGCGTACACCTGGCTGAAGGTGCCGGTCACCGAGAATCCGGACGACATGGCCGCCGCGCTGGAGGCCTCCACCCTCCCGGTGGTGCTGCTCGGCGGCGAGGCGGGCGACACCGCGGAGGAACAGGCCGGACGGTTCGAGACGTGGCGCAAGGCGCTGCGGCTGCCGACCGTGCAGGGTCTGGTCGTCGGCCGCTCGCTGCTCTACCCGGCCGACGGCGACGTCACCGCCGCCGTCGACACCGCCGTCGGACTGCTCTGAACCGGCCCCTCCCGCAGGAGACCCCCTCATGACCTTCCCCGATCCCCGCACCGGCGACCGCCACCACCTCCGGGCCGGCAGCACGGCCGACGGACCGTACGCCCTGCACATCGACCCGGAGCGGGCCGGCTGGGACCACTCCGCCCTGCGGATCCTTCAACTGCCGCCCGGCGGCGGTCACTCCTTCGCCACCGGAGACAGCGAGTGGATCGTGCTGCCGCTCGGCGGCGGCTGCACGGTCCGCGCCGACGGCGAGACCTTCGAACTCCACGGCCGGGCCGACGTCTTCAGCGGCGTCACCGACTTCGCCTACCTGCCGCGCGACGCCGAGGCGGAGATCGTCTCCGCCGCGGGCGGCCGCTTCGCCCTCACCGGCGCCCGCTGCGACCGCCGGCTGCCCGCCCGCTACGGCCCCGCCTCCGGCGTCCCCGTCGAACTGCGCGGCGCCGGAACCTGCTCCCGCCAGGTCAACAACTTCGCCGCGGCCGGGGTCTTCGAGGCCGACCGGCTCATCGCGGTCGAGGTCCTCACCCCCGGCGGCAACTGGTCCTCCTACCCGCCGCACAAGCACGACGAGTGCCGCCCGGGCGTGGAGTCCGAACTCGAGGAGATCTACTACTTCGAGATCGCCCCCGCCCACGGCACCGAAGGGCTCGGCTACCAGCGCGTGACGCCCTCGGGGCCCGGGAAGGACACCGACGTCCTCGCCGAGGTGCGCACCGGTGACGCGGTCGTCATCCCGGACGGCTGGCACGGCCCGTCCATGGCCGCGCCCGGCCACGCCATGTACTACCTGAACGTCATGGCGGGCCCCGGAGCGGAACGGGCGTGGCTGATCTGCGACCACCCCGACCACACCTGGATCCGCGGAACCTGGCCCGAGCAGCCCGTCGACCCGCGGCTGCCGCTCTACGAAGCGCCGGAGGAGACCCGATGAGCCGACCGCCCGCCCGCGCGGTGCCGGAGGAGGCCCGCGCAGTGCCCCAGGGAAGCCCGTCAGCGCCGGAGGAGACCCGATGACCCCCTCGCCCACCCGCCGACTCACCGTCGCCCAGGCCCTGGTGGAGTTCCTCGGCCGCCAGTACACCGAGCGGGACGGGCGGCGGCACCGGCTGATCGGCGCCTGCTGGGGCATCTTCGGCCACGGCAACGTCGCGGGCCTGGGCCAGGCGCTGCTGGAGTCCGGACCGGAGCGGATGCCGTACCTCCAGGGCCGCAACGAACAGGCCATGGTCCATGCCGCCGTCGGCTACGCCCGGCAGTCCGGCCGACTGTCCGCGCAGGCCGTCACCACCTCCATCGGCCCCGGCGCCACCAACCTCGTCACCGGCGCCGCGCTGGCCACCGTCAACCGGCTCCCGGTGCTGCTGCTCCCCGGCGACACCTTCGCCACCCGCCCCGCCGACCCCGTCCTCCAGCAGCTCGAAGTCCCCTCCGCGGGCGATGTGTCGGTCAACGACTGCCTGCGGCCGGTCTCGAAGTACTTCGACCGGGTCACCCGGCCCGAGGCGCTGATCCCGGCCGCCCTCCAGGCCGTGCGGGTGCTGGCCGACCCGGTCGACACCGGGGCCGTCACCCTGGCCCTGCCGCAGGACGTCCAGGCCGAGGCGTACGACTGGCCCGAGGAGTTCTTCGCCGAGCGGGTCTGGCACGTCCGCCGCCCCGCGCCGGACGCCGACGCCGTCGCCGAGGCCGCCCGCGCCGTCCGGAACGCCGCCCGCCCCCTGATCGTCGCGGGCGGCGGCATCCACCACAGCGAGGCCGAGGACGCCCTGCGGGCGCTGGCCGACGCCACCGGCATCCCCGTCGCCTCCACCCAGGCGGGCAAGGGCTCGCTGCGCCACGACCACCCCGCCGACCTCGGCGGCATCGGCCACACCGGCACGGCCGTCGCCGACGACCTGGCCCGCACCGCCGATCTGGTCATCGGGATCGGCACCCGCTACAGCGACTTCACCACCGCCTCCAACACCCTCTTCGCCGCGCCCGATGTCCGCTTCGTCAACCTCAACATCGCGCCCTTCGACGCCCACAAGATGGCCGCCGCCACCCTGGTCGGCGACGCCCGGGCGGGCCTGGAGGCGCTCACCGGGGCCCTCGCCGGCCACCGGGTCGACGCGGCGTACGAGGCGGAGTACCGCACCGGACGGGACCGCTGGGAGCAGAGCGTCGAGCGGGCCTTCGCCGCGGAGGACGACGGGGCCCGCCCCAGCCAGACCCAGGTCCTGGGCGCCCTGGACGGCGTCGTCGGCGACGAGGACGTGATCGTCAACGCGGCCGGCTCGCTCCCCGGCGATCTCCACAAGCTGTGGCGGGCCCGCTCCCCGCGCCAGTACCACCTGGAGTACGGCTACTCCTGCATGGGCTACGAGATCCCCGGCGCCATCGGCGTCCGGCTGGCCGCCCCCGACCGGCCGGTGTGGGCCCTGGTCGGCGACGGTACGTACCTGATGATGCCCACCGAGATCGTCACCGCCGTGCAGGAGGGGATCAACATCAACGTGGTGCTGATCCAGAACCACGGCTACGCCTCCATCGGCGGGCTCTCCGAGCAGACCGGCGGCGAGCGCTTCGGCACCGCCTACCGCTTCCGGGCCGCGGACGGCAGCTACACCGGCGACCCGCTGCCGGTCGACCTGGCCGCCAACGCCGCCAGCCTCGGCATGGCCGTGATCAGCGCCCGCACCGTCCGTGAGCTGCGTGAAGCCCTGGCCGAGGCCCGTGCGTCGGACCTCCCCACATGTGTCTATGTGGAGACCGAAACAGCCGACACAGTGTCCGGCGCGCCGGGAGCACAGGCGTGGTGGGATGTGCCGGTAGCCCAGACCGCCACCCGCCCGGCAGCCGTCAAAGCCCGGGAGGAGTACGAGCGCCACACGGCCGACCGGCGCCGTCATCTGTGAACCCCGAGGGAAAGGTCCCGATCTCATGAAGACCATCGACCACTGGATCGGCGGTAAGAGCGTCGAGGGTGCGTCCGGGAACTACGGTCCGGTCACCGACCCCGCGACGGGCGCGCAGACCACCCGGGTCGCCCTCGCCTCCGTCGACGAGGTCGACGCCGCCGTCGCCGCGGCCACCGCCGCGTACGGCACCTGGGGCACCTCCTCGCTCGCCGCGCGCACCGCCGTCCTGTTCAAGTACCGCGAGCTGCTGGACGCGCACCGCGACGAGATCGCCGAGCTGATCACCGCCGAGCACGGCAAGGTCCACTCCGACGCGCTCGGCGAGGTCGCCCGCGGCCTGGAGATCGTCGAGCTGGCCTGCGGGATCACCACCCAGCTCAAGGGCGAGCTGTCCACCCAGGTCTCCAGCCGGGTGGACGTCTCCTCGATCCGGCAGCCGCTGGGGGTCGTCGCGGGCATCACCCCGTTCAACTTCCCGGCCATGGTGCCGATGTGGATGTTCCCGCTGGCCATCGCCTGCGGCAACACCTTCGTCCTCAAGCCGAGCGAGAAGGACCCCTCGGCCGCGCTGCGGCTCGCCGAACTGGCCGCCGAAGCCGGGCTGCCGGACGGCGTCCTCAACGTCGTCAACGGTGACAAGGTCGCCGTCGACCGGCTGCTGGAGCACCCGGACGTGGCCGCCGTCTCCTTCGTCGGCTCCACCCCCATCGCCCGCCACATCCACACCACCGCCACCGCCAACGGCAAGCGGGTGCAGGCGCTGGGCGGCGCGAAGAACCACATGCTGGTCCTCCCCGACGCCGACCTGGACGCCGCCGCCGACGCCGCCGTCTCCGCCGCGTACGGCTCGGCGGGCGAGCGCTGCATGGCGATCTCCGCGGTCGTCGCGGTCGGCGCCACCGGCGACGAGCTGGTGGCAAAGATCCGGGACCGCGCCGAGAAGATCAAGATCGGCCCCGGGAACGACCCGGCCTCCGAGATGGGCCCGCTGATCACCAAGGCCCACCGCGACAAGGTCGCCTCGTACGTCACCGGCGCCGCCGCCCAGGGCGCCGAGGTGGTGCTCGACGGCACCGGCTTCACCGTCGAGGGCTTCGAGGACGGCCACTGGATCGGCCTCTCGCTGCTCGACAAGGTCTCCACCGACTCGGACGCCTACCGGGACGAGATCTTCGGCCCGGTGCTCTGCGTGCTGCGCGCCGAGACCTACGAGGAGGGCATCGCCCTCATCAACGCCTCGCCGTTCGGCAACGGCACCGCCGTCTTCACCCGCGACGGCGGCGCGGCCCGCCGCTTCCAGCTGGAGGTGCAGGCGGGCATGGTCGGCGTGAACGTGCCGATCCCGGTCCCCGTCGGCTACCACTCCTTCGGCGGCTGGAAGGACTCGATCTTCGGCGACCACCACATCTACGGCAACGACGGCGTGCACTTCTACACCCGCGGCAAGGTCGTCACCACCCGCTGGCCGGACCCCTCCGACGGCGGCGTGGACCTCGGTTTCCCGAAGAACCACTGACCCTCCCGCACCACCGCCGCGCGGGCCCGGCCGCGCCGCACCCCGGACCACCGGACGCGGCGCGGCCACCCGAACGGCACAGCGGCAGCACGGCCCGGCGCAACGCCGGGCCGTGTCGCGTTCCGGGCGCGGGCGTTCCGTGGTGGGCTTCTCGCCGGGGGCCGTCGAGAAGGAGGAGGAGACCGTGACCGGACCCGTCGACCCCGGACCGACCAAGAGGCCCCGGATCTACGACGACCTGCACGCCCTGTTCATCAACGGCACCCTGAAGCCGTCACCGCAGGTGAGCAACACCCAGGGGCTCATCGACATCAGCCGTTCGATCATGGAGCGGGAGGGCGTCCGGGTCGACGAGATCCGGGCGGTCGACCATGACATCGCCACCGGCACCTGGCCGGACATGACCGAGCACGGGGCGGCGAGCGACGCGTGGCCCCAGCTCTACGAGCGGGTGCTCGCCGCGGACATCCTGGTGCTGGCCGGCCCCATCTGGCTCGGCGACAACAGCTCCGTCACCAAGCGGGTCGTGGAACGCCTCTACAGCTGCTCCTCGCTGCTCAACGAGGCCGGTCAGTACGCCTACTACGGGCGCGTCGGCGGCTGCCTGATCACCGGCAACGAGGACGGCATCAAGCACTGTGCGATGAATCTCCTCTACAGCCTGCAGCACATCGGCTACGCCATCCCGCCGCAGGCCGACGCGGGCTGGATCGGCGAGGCCGGGCCCGGCCCGTCCTACCTGGACACCGGGTCGGGCGGCCCGGAGAACGAGTTCACCAACCGCAACACCACCTTCATGACCTGGAACCTCCTCCACCTCGCCCGCTTCCTCAAGGACGCCGGAGGCTTCCCGGCCCACGGCAACCAGCGCTCGGAGTGGGACGCGGGCTGCCGCTTCGACTTCGAGAACCCCGAGCACCGCTGACGGCGGCCGGGCCGGGCCGGGTGCCAGGGCGGGTCAGGCGCGAAGGGGAGGGACGAGGGCCGGGACGCACGACGCCGGGACGCAGGGGAGGGCGGCGCCGGGGGCGGACGGAGCCGAGGACGACGCCGGGGACGGTCGACGTCGGGGAGGGCGGCGCCGGGGAGGGCGGCGCCGGGGACGGACGGAGCCGAGGACAGCGCCGGGCAGGACGACACCGGGCGCGACGTCGCCGGGGCGTGCCACCGGCCCCCGGGCCCGCCCCGGTCCCAGGCCCCTCCGCCGCGGCGCCCCGGGCTCCAAGCCGCACTCGCGGGCCCCGCGACGGCTCGCGAACGGGCGGGCGGAGTGCCGTCCGGCCCTACCGCGGTCGCGGTATGCACCCAGCTTTCGTACTACCGGGGGAGACGTCCGGATTCACTCCGGGGGGCCGCGGGGGCAGCCCTCGGACATACGTAGGATCCGGGGCATGGATCTCGTCAAGCTCCGGCCCAGGATGCCCCGGCGACGCGGGCGGCTGGTCGCCGGCGTCGCCGCCGTGGCCGTCCTCGCCGGGGGTGGCACCTGGTCCGCCGTCGCGGGCGAGGGCAAGCCCGCCGTGCACCGCCAGGACCGCATCCTCAGCCAGCCCGTCACCCCCGGCAGCAAGCAGGAGGTGCGGATCGACACCTCCTACTTCACCTCCGGGCCCGCCTCGGAGCGCCGCCCCGCCGTGCTCCTCGGGCACGGCTTCGGCGGCAGCAAGTACGACCTCCAGCGGCAGGCCGAACAGCTGGCCCGCGACGGCTACGCCGTCATGACCTGGTCGGCCCGCGGCTTCGGCCGGTCCACCGGCCGGATCGGCGTCAACGACCCGGAGCGCGAGGTCGCCGACGTCCGGCACCTCATCGACTGGCTGGCGAAGCGCCCCGAGGTGCGGCTCGACGGGGACGGCGACCCGCGCGTCGGCGTCGCCGGCGCCTCGTACGGCGGCGCGATCTCGCTGCTCGCCGCCGGGCACGACCGCCGGGTCGACGCCATCGCCCCGCAGAACACCTACTGGAACCTCTCCGAGGCCCTCTTCCCGAACGGCGTCTTCAAGAAGCTGTGGGCCGGGATCTTCTTCACCACCGGCTCCTTCCCGGCCGGCGCCGGGCTCGCCGGAGGCGGCGAGGCGGCCGCCGGCACGGGCTCCGCCATGGGCGCCGCCCCCGCCGGCGGCGACACCGGGGGCGACGCCGCCGCGGGCGGTGACGCTGCCGCAGGCGCCCCCTCCCGGGTGCCCACCGGCCCCGCACCCGCCCGCGAGCCGGGCTGCGGCCGCTTCGAGAAGCCGCTGTGCGACATGTACGAGCGGGTGGCGGTCGCCGGGAAGCCCGACGCCGACGCGCGCCGGCTGCTCACCGGACGCAGCCCCTCGGCCGTCGGCGACCGCATCAAGGTGCCCACCCTGATCCTCCAGGGCCAGTCCGACTCCCTCTTCCCGCTCGGCCACGCCGACGCCATGGCCCAGCGGATCCGCGGGAACGGCGCCCCGGTCTCCGTCGACTGGCTCGCGGGCGGGCACGACGGCGGCGACCAGGAGACCGAACGGGTCCGGAAGCGCGTCACCGGCTGGTTCGACCGCTACCTCAAGGGCGACAAGGGCGCCGACACCGGCCCCGCCTTCCGCGTCAGCCGCACCGGCGGCGTGGACTCCACCGACGGGCAGGCCCGGCTGAGCGGCGCCACCGGCACCCGCTATCCGGGGCTGGACGGCACCGACCCGCGCCGGATCCCGCTCATGGGCCGCGACCAGCAGTTCGCCAACCCCGCCGGGGCCGGCCCGCCCGCCATCTCCAACGTCCCGGGCCTGTCCGGCCTCTCCCAGCTCTCCGGCTTCGGCACCGGCGTCTCCATCGACTTCCCCGGCCAGTACGCCCGGTTCGACTCCGCCCCGCTGCGCTCCGGGACCCGCGTCACCGGCTCCCCGACCGTCAAGCTCAAGGTCCGGTCCGACTCCGACGACGCGGTGCTCTTCGCCAAGGTCTACGACGTCAGCAGAAGCGGCAGCCAGCTGCTGCCCTCGCAGCTGGTCGCGCCCGTCCGGGTCGAGGACGCCAAAAAGGGAAGAACCGTCGAGGTGCGGCTGCCCGCGGTCGACCACAACTTCGAGGCCGGGCACCGGATGCGGCTGGTCCTGGCCGCGACCGACCTCTCCTTCGCCTCCCCGGTGAAGCCCGCCGCCTACACCGTCTCGCTGGCCGGGAACGGGCTGACCGTCCCCACCACCCCGGCCGTGCACACTGCCTCGGCCTCCCTTCCCTGGTGGGTCTGGGGCCTGCCCGCCGGCGGCGCCGCCGTGGCCGCCGCGCTGCTGCTGACCGGCCGCCGCCGCACCACCGCACCGGCACCGGATCCGGAGCTGGCGGATGTCCCCCTGCAGATCACGGAGCTCAGCAAGCGGTACGCCAGGTCCGCGGAGCGGTACGCCGTCCGCGACCTCTCCTTCCGCGTCGAACGCGGCCAGGTGCTGGGGCTGCTCGGCCCCAACGGCGCCGGCAAGACCACCACCCTCCGCATGCTCATGGGCCTCATCCGCCCCGACGGCGGCGAGATCCGCATCTTCGGCCACGCCGTCCGGCCCGGCGCCCCGGTGCTGTCCCGGGTGGGCGCGTTCGTCGAGGGCGCGGGCTTCCTGCCGCACCTCACCGGCCGGGCCAACCTCGATCTGTACTGGCAGGCCACCGGCCGGCCCGCCGAGGACGCCCACGTCGCGGAGGCCCTGGAGATCGCCGGCCTCGGCGACGCCCTGGACCGCGCCGTCCGGACGTACTCCCAGGGCATGCGCCAGCGGCTCGCCATCGCCCAGGCCATGCTCGGCCTGCCGGACCTGCTCATCCTGGACGAGCCGACCAACGGCCTCGACCCGCCACAGATCCGCGAGATGCGCGAGGTGCTGGTCCGCTACGCGGCCGGCGGACGCACCGTCATCGTCTCCAGCCACCTGCTGGCCGAGGTCGAGCAGAGCTGCACGCATCTGGTCGTGATGGACCACGGCCTGCTGGTCAGCGCCGGCCCCGTGGCCGAGATCACCGGCAGCGGCGACACCCTGCTGGTCGGCGTGGAGGGCGGCGCGCCCTCCGACGTCGTGGCCGACAAGGTCGCCGCGCTGCCGGGCGTCGGCTCGGCGGTCGGCACCCCCGAGGGCCTGCTGGTGCGGCTGGACGGCGCCACCCCCGCCGAACTCCTGGCGGAACTGGTCCGGCTGGAGATCCCGGTCGAGCGCATGGGCCCGCACCGCCGCCTGGAGGACGCCTTCCTCACCCTGATCGGAGGCACGTCGTGACCGCGCCCGTGACCGCTCCCCTGACCGACGCCGCATCGGCGCCGGGCTTCCGGGCCCGCCGCACCCTGCCGCTGCGCGTGGAGGCCATGCGGCAACTGCGCCGCCGCCGGACCCTGGTGATGGGCGGTGTCCTGGCCGCGCTGCCCTTCGTCCTGATCGCCGCGTTCGCCATCGGCGGCGAACCGGGCCGGGACAACGGCCGGGTGTCGCTCATCGACACGGCCACCACCTCCGGCGCCAACTTCGCCGCCACCTGCCTCTTCGTCTCCGCGGGCTTCCTGCTGGTGGTGCCGGTGGCGCTGTTCTGCGGCGACACCGTCGCCTCCGAGGCCGGCTGGTCCTCGCTGCGCTATCTGCTGGCCGCCCCGGTGCCCCGCACCCGGCTGCTGCTCAGCAAACTGACGGTGGGCCTGGCCTTCAGCGCCGCCGCGATGCTGCTGCTTCCGGTGGTCGCGCTGGCCGCGGGCACGGCCGCCTACGGCTGGGGCGACCTGCAACTCCCCACCGGTGGCGCGCTGCCCACGAGCACCGCGCTGCCGCGGCTCGGCCTCGTCGTGGCGTACATCTTCGTGAGTCAACTGGTCACCGCGGCCCTGGCCTTCTGGCTCTCCACGGTGACCGACGCCCCGCTGGGCGCGGTGGGCGGCGCGATCGGCCTGACCATCGTCGGCAATGTGCTGGACGCGGTCACGGCCCTCGGCTCCTGGCGCGACTTCCTGCCCGCGCACTGGCAGTTCGCCTGGATCGACGCGCTCCAGCCCCATCTGGAGACGGGCGGCATGACCAAGGGCGCGGCGGTGTCGGTGGCCTACGCCCTGGTGCTGTTCGCCCTGGCGTTCCGCGGCTTCCGCACCAAGGACATCGTGTCCTGAGCGCCCTGCGGGACCCCTCCCGGGCGGTCCTCTCCTTTTTCCAGGGACGGCCCACGGGCCCGGCGCGAACGGCCCGGCGCGAACGGCCCGGCGCGAACGGCCGGGCCCGAGGCCGGGGCGGGGCCGACCGGTGGGCCGGGCCGGGGCTCTCGGGCCCACCGGGGCGGGGCCGGGGCTCTCGGGCCCGCCGGGGCGGGGCCGGCCGGTGCCCTCGGGCAGGGACCGGGGAGGCGCCCGGGGCCGGACCGGGGCGGCGTCCCGGTGACCCGGAGCCGGGCCGGCCGGTGCCCTCGGGCCCGCGCCCCGGACCGGGGAGCCTCCCCTAACGGCGCTCGCGCGAGTGCCCGAACAGCAGCCGGTAGGCGATGAGCAGCACCAGCGACCCCCCGACGGCGGCGACCCACGTCGCCGGGTCGTAGAAGTCCTGGACGACCGGCCGGTCGAGGTACTCCGCCGAGAGCCAGCCGCCGACGAACGCCCCGGCGACCCCGATGAGGGTGGTGACGATCAGCCCGCCGGGGTCGCGGCCCGGCAGCAGGAACTTGGCGAGTGCTCCGGCGACGAGGCCGAGGATGATCCAGCTCACGATGCTCATGTCGGGGTCCTCCCCAGGATCGCGCGGGCCACGCTCGTGCCGGTGGCCCGGATATCAGGTCCGGTCACTACTCAGACGCTTGTGATCGCCTTTTTGGTTCTTTCGATCAACTTCTCAACGCGGGGGCCGCAATTCTGGTGACGCGTGGTGTTCGGTCATGACGGGGAGTAGCTTCGTCGCCCGGATCGGGTTCCTGTGCTGCGCTGCACGGCTACCGGACGCCACTCGGGGCCGCGCAGGCGGAGCCGGGTCCGCCCGGCGGCCGGCCTGACGGAGGTCGAGGTGACGAAGCCATGGACGCGAACGTGGCGGATCTGCCGCGGAAGCGGTTGCCGCAGGAGCGTTTGCTGGAGCTGCTGTTCGGAGGCGAGGACCTGCCCGGCCTCCGGCTCCGTGTGACGCAGTGCGCGGCCCTCGCGGGCCTGGACGAGCCGCGCCTGGGCGACTTCGTCCTCGCCGTCCACGAGGTCGCCTGCAACGCCGTCGAGCACGGCGGCGGCCGGGGCCGCCTGCTGCTGCACCATCAGGACGGCGCCCTGCGCTGCCGGGTGACGGACGACGGGCCGGGCTTCACCGAGGAGGTCATCCCGCCCGACCCGCCGGGCCTCCTCAGCGGCGAGGGCGGCCGAGGCCTGTGGCTCACCCGCCAGCTGACGGACCGCCTGGAGATCGCCGCGGGCGCGGTGGGCGCCGTCGTGACCCTGGTGATCGCCCTGAGTTGACGCGGGGGCGGCCCGTCGCCCGGCATGCCGGGCACCCCCGGGGAGCCGTCCGCGGAAGCCTCGGGCGGCATCGCCGACCGCCGGAGAACGTCCCCCGCGCAGGCACCGCAGGAGCCCGCTCGACCCCCGTGACACAGCCGGACGCCGCCGCGCCCTCCGCACGGCCCCCTGGGGGCGGGCCGGGGCTCACGGCATCGCTACGAGGCTCTCGCGTCACCGAACTGCCCGAAGGCACGGGCCATGCTCATGCTGAAACTTCGACCGACTGTCCGTCTCCTACTCCGACCCGAAGACCCCGGTGCGGCAGCATCACTGCCAGAAACATTCGTCGATCACAATCTGCGGATCGGTGGTGCGCGGTGTGAAGTGGTACCGCAGCCAGCCGCGGCCGTGATGGAAGTACAGGACGTGTTCGCCGCTGGGCCGGGTCGACTGAACGGGTTCGACACTCATCCCAGGAGGCAGGTCCCGGTCGGTGTCGATGCCCCGGAAATACGGGTCCGGAGCGGTCACGAGTTCTGCGCGGGCGGCATCCACCAGGGCGCGGCCCGGTCGGGAAGGGCGTTCCTGTTCTCCTCGGCTCCGTTGGTCCAGTCGGCCTGCCAGGGCGGCCCCATGAAGCCGTCCGTCACTGGCCGGGCTCCGCCTTCGCAGCTGCCCGGCGGATGCGCCCGGCTTCCTCGATCATCGCCTTGGCGCGTGCGTAGTCGCTCTCCTGCGCGGCCTCGTCCTCCATGCGGTGGACCCGGGCTGCAAGTTCGGGGTTACGGGCGAGGGCGTACTCGCCCCACCAGCGGGCCATGAAGGCGGGGACGGGGGCAAGGTCGTAGGCGTCGGCGATGTCACGGCGCCAGTGCCGGTCGAAGTCCACGAGGAGCTGCGGTGCGTGCTCGGCGATGGCGGTGCGCAGCGACTTCGGAGTCCGCTCGGGCATGGGCGGGACCGGCATCCCGCCTTCGAGGGGTGCGGTGGACATGAGCGGTGAAATTCCCTTCGGCTCGCCGGTCAGGCAGCGGTGTGGAGTGAGGACGGCACGGTGGTTGCCCGCTCGGGTCTCTGTGGCCCCGTCCGGCTCCTGCGGACCGCGGCGCGGATCTTGGCGATGCGGTCGCGCTTGACGCCGAGAAGCCGTGCGACATGTTCGACGCGGCCGTAGGGGGTGGGGCTGCCGGGTGTCCCGGTGGTGGCCGCGCACACGAGTTCGGCGAGCTTTCTCCGCTCGCGGCGCACGTCCTCCTCCCGCCGTCGGACCAGCTGTTGCTGACGGGCGACGGCCGTCAGCGCCGACGTCTTCAGATCTCGTTCGTATCGCAGATCCTCGGCACTCACGTGCCCGAGGATGGCACATGGGCCTCACGCCCAACAATCAATCCCTCGAGAATGCATTCTTCGGAACGCTGCCCACGCGCGGCAGGTATCGTCGGCATTCCGGCCTCCGGCTGAGGGAACTCCTCCGGCCGTTGCCCGCCGGGCGGCCCGCCCGGCGGCCCGGATGACCGAGGCTCGGTGCGATCTCACGACGCGACTGCCGTCCCCCGCCGCGGCGAAGGACTGGCGGGAGGGAACGGCGACTGCGCGTACTGACCTGCTGGCGATCCACGTCGCCGGCCCGGGCCCACAGTGTCGGCTCCGAGCCCGAGGCCGTGGGCAGTCAAAGCGCTTGGTCCATGACCGATGTGCTTCCGGACGTAAGAGAGCCTCACCGGCGTTTGTGCAGGTGAGGAAGGATCTGCGCCCCCGGCAGGACTCGAACCTGCGGCCAAGTGCTTAGAAGGCACCTGCTCTATCCACTGAGCTACGGGGGCCGGGTGGTGGCCGCGGCGACCGGGACAAGGATAGGGCTCAGCAAGCCCGGCCCCGATGGCTTCACCTCCGTGACACCTTGTGGAGGTTCCGTGAAGCGATCCTGATAATCGCAGGCAGGCACGGATCATGCACCGATTTTTGCGCCTCGGGCGTCGGCTGTTGTGCACTCGTTATGCCTGAGCCCCAGTTGTCGCAAGGGTGCCGGGTTGCGCCGGTCGGCGCGCAGAGACCGCCATACGCTTCAAAAGAGCTCTAAAATTGGGCATTCTTCGCATGTGGCGACCTTGGACGTACGGCCCCAACTGCTCGATGCACTGTCCGCACTGCGCGACCGCGTCGCCTCCGCGCGGTTTCCGCTGGCGCTGCCGGGGGCGGACCGCGCGCGCCGCAACCGTTCCGAACTCCTCGCGCAGCTCGACGACTATCTCGTCCCCCGGCTCCGTTCCCCGGACGCCCCGCTGCTCGCCGTGATCGGCGGCTCCACCGGTTCCGGGAAGTCCACGCTGGTCAATTCGCTCGCCGGCCGCCAGGTCAGCGCCGCTGGCGTGCTGCGCCCCACGACGCGTACGCCGGTCCTCGTCTGCCACCCCGACGACCGCCACTGGTTCTCCGGCCACCGGGTGCTGCCGGACCTCACCCGGGTCTGGATGCCGTGGCAGCACGACGCGCACTACCGGATCGGCCGGCGGTTCACCGGTGCCGCGTACGACCCGTTCGACTACGAGGACGACGCGCCGGAGGACGAGCCGCCCACGCTGCGCGTCGAGACCGTCGACAGCCTCACGCCCGGCCTCGCCCTCCTCGACGCCCCCGACATCGACTCCCTGGTCGCCCGCAACCGCGACCTCGCCGCCCAGCTGATCTGCGCCGCCGACATCTGGGTCCTGGTCACCACCGCGACCCGCTACGCCGACGCCGTCCCCTGGCATCTGCTGCGCACGGCCAAGGAGTACAACGCCACCCTGGTCACCGTCCTCGACCGGGTACCGCACCAGGTCGTGCTCGACGTCTCCCGGCAGTACGGGGCGCTGCTGGACAAGGCCGGGTTCCGGCATGTGCCCCGGTTCACCATCCCCGAGCTCCCCGAGTCCACCGGCGCGGGCAGCGGTCTGCTGCCCGCCAGCGCGGTCGCCGGACTGCGCGACTGGCTCGTCCACCACGCCCAGGACCCCGCGGCCCGCGCCGACGCCGTCGCCCGGACGGCGAGCGGGGCCCTCGCCTCGCTCAACTCCCGGATGCCCGCACTGGCCGCCGCCGCCGCGGCCCAGCACGCCGCCACGCTCCGGCTGGCGAACTGCGTGGAGCACGCCTACACCACCGCCGCCCACCGGGTGCGCGAGGAGATCGCCTCCGGCGGGGTGCTCGCGGGCAACGCCCTGACCCGGTGGCGCGGCTATCCGCACGACAGCGGGGCCGGGGAATTCCTCGACGCGCTGGTCGACAGCCTGACCGCGCTGCTGTGCTGCGCGGTCGCGGACGCCGACGAGCGCACCGAGGCCGACTGGCGCCTGGACCGCGCCGCATCGGCCGCGTACGTGCCCGGCAGCGTGCCGGGGGCGGCCTGCGCCGTGGACCGGGTCGGGATCGCCGTACGCCGGTGGCGCCGCTGCGTCGAGGAGCTGGCCGACGACGCGGTGATCGGCCGCGACCGGTCGTCCGGCGCGGACGCCGACCGCCTTGCCGCCCAGCTGGCCGCGGTCCTGCTCGGCGGGCCCAAGGGGCGGACGGCGGGCGAGGCGCTCGCCGAGACGCTGGGTGCCCAGGCGGCCGTACGCCTCCGGGACCGCGGGGCGCAGCTGCTCACCGAGTGCCTGGAGCGGGTGCTGAGAGGCGAACGCGACCGGCGCCTCGCTCCGCTGGACGGCCTCGGCGTCACCCCGGAGCTTCAGGCCGAGCTCATTTCCGCGCTGTCCGTACTGCAGAAGGAGAGGTGACCGGCGGTGACATCGGCCGACACGCACCGGCCCGGCGAGTCCGGACATGCCGAGGACGTGCCCGGGGACCGGCTCGCCGGCCGGCCCGGTGACGGAGTCACTGCCCGAACCGGTGACGGGGACGGCGGCGGATTCACTGATGGAGCCGCCGGTTCCGGGTGGCCGGAGCACTGGCTGGACGAGTTCGCGCGGACGGGGGAGGTGTCCCGCGGCCCGGACGGTCCGGGCAGGACAGGCCCGGGACGGCCGCCGGGCGGTCCGGATCCGGCGCGGGCGGACGCGGCCGGGCGGCCGGGCGGTGCGGCGCGGGCGGACGCGGTACGGGAGGACGTGGTTCGGGCGGACGCGGTACGGCGGGACCCGCAGCGAGGGGACGCCCTCCCGGGGGGCGCCGCGGCGCGGACCCACGGGGAGGCGTCCGGGGCAGGCCGGTCCGGGGCGGGACCGTCCGGGGCAGGCTCGTCCGTGGCGGGGGCGTCCGGTGCGGTGCGGGCCGGCGCTGTGCGGACCGGTGCGGAGGTCGGGAACTCGGGAGCCGAGGCATCCGCGGCGGTGCGGCGCGCTCCCGCGCCGCACACCGACGGCTCCGCGCCCCCACCGGTCTACGACGCGGCCAGGCCCCGGGAGGAGGGTCTCTACGACGCGGTCAGCCCCCGGGACGAGGGCAGTCCACACCACGCGGGCACTCCCAGGGACGAGGCCAGTCCTCGCGACGCGGGCAGTCCCCGGCACGCAGGCGTTCCCCGGGAGGCAGGCGTTCCCCGGGAGGCAGGCGCTCCCCACGACGCAGGCGCTCCCCACGACGCAGGCACCCCCCGGGAGGCAGACGCTCCCCACGACACGGGCACCCGCCAGGTCTGGGACGACGGTCTGATCGCCCGTCGCGCCACCGGGACCGGCGGCGCGCCCGACACCGGACGGGCCGCGGCGCACCGCCGTACCGCGGGCGACCGGCCCGAGGCCGCATCGACGCACGCCGCGGACCGGCCCGGCACCCCCGGGTACAGCGCCGAGCCCTCCGCCCGGACCGGCTCCGCCGCGCCGCGCCGCCGGAGCTACAGCCGCGGGCTGCGCGTCCGGCTGGAGGCCATGCGCGAGCTCGTCGGGCTGTCCCGCACCCGCCTGGACACCGAGACGCTCGCCGGCGCCGGACGGGTCCTGGACGAGGCGGCCGCCCGGCACCGGCTCTCCCTCGACCACACCGTCATCGCCCTGGCAGGGGCATCCGGAAGCGGGAAGTCCAGCCTGTTCAACGCCCTCGCGGGAGCCCAGCTCTCGGAGGCCGGAGTACGCCGTCCGACCACCTCGGCCCCGGTCGCCTGCACCTGGTCCGAAGGCGCGGACGGCCTGCTGGACCGGATCGGCGTCCAGCCCCGGCACCGCCGCCGGCCGCACCGGCTGCACGACGTGGCACTGCGCGGCCTCGTCCTCCTCGACCTGCCCGACCACGACTCGGCCGTCGCGGGGCGGCGGGAGCAGGTCGACCGGCTGCTCGGACTCGTGGACGCGGTGGTGTGGGTGGTGGATCCGGAGAAGTACGCGGACGCCGTGCTGCACGAGCGCTACCTGCGCCCGCTGGCCGACTACGCCGAGGTCACCTACGTCGTGCTCAACCAGACCGACCGGCTGCCGGGCGACGCCACCGACCAGGTGCTGGACGACCTGCGGCGGCTGCTGGACGAGGACGGGCTCGCGCTGGGCGAGCACGGCGAGCCGGGTGCCACGGTGCTCTCCCTGTCGGCCCTCACCGGGGAGGGGGTGCCCGAACTCCGGCGCCGGCTGGGCCGGTTCTGCCAGGAGGGCCGGGCCGCGGAGCGGCGGCTGGCGGCCGACATGGACGGCGCGACGGAACGGCTGCGTTCCGCCTGCCTGGCGGAGGGCCGGACCGGGCTGACCGAACACGCCCGCGCCTCCTTCGAGGACCGGCTGGCGGACGCCGTGGGCGCGGTGGCCGCGGGGCAGGCGGCCGAGCGGGAGTGGCTCCGGTACGCGGAACTGGCCTGCGGCGCGCCGTGGGTCCGACTGCGCCGGCGGCCCGGGGGCAGGGGCCCGTCGGCCCGTCCGGCCGTGACGGGGCGCACCTCGCCCGCCCGGGCGGCCCGGGGCTCTCGGGGGTCCCGGGACGACGGCGGTGCGGGCGTGACGGAAGCGACGGGCGGCAAGGGCATGACGGGCGGCACGGGCATGACGGGCGGCACGGGTCTGACGGGCGGCACGGGTCTGACGGACGCGACGGGCGGCCCGGGCATGGCGGGCGTGACGGTGAGCGCCCGGGCGGCACGGGAGCCCCGCGGAACCGGAACGGTCCCGGCCGTGGCCTCAGCCGCCGCACTTTCGCCCGCCGCGGTGCCCCTCGACGGGCGAACGGGTGCGACAGCGGAGCCGGGTGGCCCGGCGGGGCCGGGAACGCCGGGGGAGCACCTGCCCGGCACCGCCCGGGCGATCGTCGAGCAGGCCGTACGGGCGGTGGTCGACGACGCGTCGGCGGGCCTGCCGAACGCCTGGGCCCAGGCCGTGCGGGACGTCGCGGCGCGCGGTGCGGAGGAACTGCCCGAGGCGCTGGACGGGACCGTCGCTCCGCAGGCGGCCGACACCGCACGGCCGACGGGGCCGGGATGGTGGTCCGTGGCGTCCGCCCTGCAGGGCCTGCTGTTCGTGGTGCAGGTCATCGGGGCGCTCTGGCTGGCCTGGACGGTGGTCCGCGGGCCCGGTGACGCATGGCTGCTGCCGGCGCTGCTGATGGCGTTCGGTGTCGCGGGCTGCCCCGTCCTGGCGTGGGGCTGCCGGGCGGCGGCGAGCGGCCCGGCGCGGCGCTACGGGCAGGAAACGGAGTGGCGGCTGCGGAGCGCCGCGGCGGCCTGCGGCCGGGCGCGGGTGCTGGAACCGGTCGCCGCGGAGCTGCTGCGCTACCGGGAGGTGCGGGACCAGTACCTGGTCGCGGCCGGCGGCCCCAGCCACACCACGCTCCTGTAGGGCCCTGACCGGGGCGGCTTCGCGGGTCTGCCCACGCGGGGCCTGCCGACACGGACCTGCCGACGTGGGACCTGTCGACGTGGGACCTGTCGACGCGGGACCTGTCGACGTGGGACCTGCTGGGTGGGACGTCGGCGGGGCCCGGTCGCCGGGGTGGTGAGGGGGCGCCGGGGTGGTGAGCGGCGGCCGGGCGCGGCGCGGTGGCTCACAAGGGTGGCCGAGTTCTCCACAACCGGTGGGTTGTCCACAGGGCTCAGCGGCCGTCGGCGTCCCGAGGCAGCATGAGATCACAGCACGGCGCGCGCACCGTCCCGGGGGCCGTGCCGGGGGGCCGTCCGGGCCATGTGCTCGAAGCCGCGGGACGGTTCGGGGTGCGCCGGGACAGCCGCGCACGTTCGGGACAGTCGGAGGAGTCGGAGGAGTCGGAGGAGTCGGAGGAGCTGGGGAGTCTGGGGAGTCCGGGGAAGTCAGGGGCGGCCGGGGAGTCCGGGAAGTCAGGCTCCCGCAAAGGAAGTTCGGGGGAGGCAGCGCAGATGAGTGAGACCACGGTGACGGTGGTGGGCAACACCGCGACTCAGGTGCAGTACCGGGAGACGGGGGAGGGCGTACCGGTGGCGCGGTTCCGGCTGGCGGTCACCGCGCGGCGCCGGGACCGGCACGGAGACGGCTGGACCGACGGGCCCACCAGCTTCTACACGGTATGGGCCCGCCGGTCCTTGGCCACGAATATCGCGGCGTCGGTGTCCGTGGGCGAGCCGCTCGTCGTCCATGGCCGGTTGCGGGTGCGGGAAGAGGTGCGGGACGGCGAGCCACCGCGCTTCTCGGCGGATATCGACGCGATGGCCGTGGGGCATGATCTGGCACGTGGCACCGCGGCGTTCCGGCGCGTGGCGCGGGCCAACCCGGCGCTGACGGCGCCGAGTTCCGACGGGATGCCTCCCTGAGCGGGGTCGATCCAGGTACCTCCCCCTCGGGGTGACGCCTGTTCCTGATGCGGTGCGGGGGCGGGGCCCGGTGCCCCGGTGCCGTGACCGGGCTCCGGTTCCGCCGCGTCGCACCTCGCCGCCCGGTTCGTCGCTTCTGGTGCGCTCCGACCTCAATGAGTGCGTTGCTGTTTCCTCGCCCAAACGAGGTAGTTTGAACTGGGCGTTTGGCAGTCACTCCAGGTCAGAGGTCAACTCACCGATAACGATTCCGATTCGGATCGGTTGTCGGCTGTGAATCGTGGGGACCCTGTTGAGCTTTCTTCCTAAGATCCGTGCGTACTCACGGGGGCTCTTGAGATTTCATGCGGGGCGTCTCACCACGACTGCCTCGCCCGGAGGGAAGTCCATGATTTCTGTACGCAGGCGGGCTGCCCGCTTGGCCGTCGCGGTGCTGGCCTCCGGCCTCGTCGCGACGGGTGCGATAGCCGGTGCGGGACCGGCCGTTGCCGATGACGCCGTTCCGAACCAGGGCGGAGCGACTGCCACGCTCGGCGGCCTGAAGACCGCCGACCAGGCGGTCATCCACCAGGAGGACGGCGAGGACCAGCAGGTCGGCGCCGGCCTGTTCGAGATGACCGTCGACGGCGGTGGCACGCTCCAGACGTACTGCATCGACATTCACAACCCGACGCAGCGTCAGGCGCAGTACCAGGAAGTGCCGTGGAGCGCCTCGTCGCTGCACGACAACGCCGACGCGGGCAAGATCCGCTGGATCCTGCAGAACTCCTACCCGCAGGTGAACGACCTGAGCAAGTTGGCTCAGGCTGCCAACACCGGCACCCTGACCGAGAAGACCGCTGCCGCGGGCACCCAGGTCGCGATCTGGCGTTACTCCGACCACGCCGAGGTCGACGCGGTGGACCCGGAGGCGGAGAAGCTCGCCGACTACCTCGAGAAGAACGCGAAGGACCTCGAGGAGCCCCGGGCCTCCCTGACGCTCGACCCGCCCGCCGTCTCCGGCAAGTCCGGTGACCGGCTGGGCCCGATCGGGGTCAACACCGACGCCGAGACGGTCACCGTGACCCCGTCCCCCGCGGCCGCGGCCAGCGGCGTCAAGGTCGTCGGCAAGGACGGCCGGCCGGTCACGAGCGCGACGAACGGCAGCGAGCTGTTCTTCGACGTGCCCAGCGGTACCCCCGACGGCTCGACCTCGCTGACCGTCCAGGCCACCACCACGGTGCCGGTCGGCCGCGCGTTCTCCAGCCAGACCAAGAGCCAGACCCAGATCCTGGCCGGCTCCAGCGAGAGCACCGTCTCCGCGACCGCCACCGCCAACTGGGCGAAGAAGGGCGCGATCCCGGCCCTGTCCGCGGAGAAGAACTGTGCCAAGGGCGGCGTGGACATCACCGCCGCCAACCAGGGCGACGAGCCGTTCACCTTCGAACTGGCGGGCGCGAAGCACACCGTCGAGGCGGGCAAGTCCGAGACCGTCACGATCCCGGTGAAGGAGGACCAGGCGTACGACTTCACCGTCAAGGGGCCGAACGGCTTCGAGAAGACCTTCTCCGGGGTCCTCGACTGCAAGACCGCCGGACCCACCCCCGGTGACGACACCGACAAGCCCTCCTCGGAGCCCAGCCCGGCCACGGCCGGCGGCACCACGGGTGGCTCCACCGGTGGCGGCGACCTCGCCGAGACCGGCAGCAGCGACGCCACCCCGATGATCGCGGGCATCGCGATCGCGCTCGTCGCCGTCGGCGGCGGCACCGTCTTCTTCCTCCGCAAGAAGAAGGCCGGCGGCGCCGCGGAGTAGCCCGC